>CAXBNM010000008.1:0-30183 GCA_963976885.1 uncultured Burkholderiaceae bacterium | reverse complement strand
ATTGACGGACTGACAGTTTTCCTGCGGACTGTCCTTGAAATGCAGCAGCGTACGGATTTCATCGAGCGTCATGTCCAGACTGCGACAATGCCTGATGAACGAGAGCCGCTGGCCGTGCTCCTCGGTGTAGACCCGATAATTGGCGTCGGTGCGTGCCGCCGGCGGCAACAGCCCCTCCCGTTCGTAATAACGAATGGTTTCGGTCTGCGTATTGGTCAGGCGCGCGAGTTCGCCGATTTTCATCATGTCTCAGTCAGGCCTTGCCTCGGTTGGGCCGATTGCCAGTCTGAGCGGCAATCAGGATTGCGGATTCTGCGGTCGGGCCGCCTGCTCGAGTTTACGCTCCAGATCTTCTTTGGCGCGCCTGGCCAGCGTATGCAACTGGAATGCGCCGGCCTGATAGGGTTTGGGCCAGGGCTGACCGCGCCAGTCCATGTCGGCGGCCGCATGCAACGTGAAGTTCGGATTGGCCAGATGCGGCCGCGCCAATGCAACCAGATCGGCCCGCCCGGACACCAGCAAGGTATTGACCTGATCGGCACTCGTGATGGCACCGACGGCCATGGTCGCAATCCCGGCCTCAAGACGAATCTGCTCAGCAAACGTGGCCTGGAACATGCGGCCATAGACCGGCGCGCTGTCGGGGTCGGTCTGCCCCGTGCTGACATCGATCAGGTCACAACCGTGCTCCTTGAGCAGACTGGCGGCAGCGACCGCATCCGCCGGGCTCAGACCACCCTCCATCCAGTCAGTGGCCGAGAGCCGGCAACTCATCGGCTTATGCGCCGGCCAGACCTTGCGCACCGCATCGAACACCTCAAGCGGAAACTTCATGCGCGCGGCAATATCGCCGCCGTAGGCATCGGTGCGCTGATTGGTGACCGGTGAAATGAAACTGGCCAGCAGATAACCATGGGCCATATGCAACTCGAGCATGTCAAAGCCGGCCTGCTCGCCAAGCTGCGCGGCCTGCACGAACTCGGCAATGACGGTGTCCATGTCGTCGCGGGTCATCTCGCGCGGCACCTGATTGACGCCTTCGCGATAAGCAATCGGCGACGCCGACACCAGCGGCCAGTTCGCCACACCTTTGGATTCGTCGAGTGGATGATCCATGTGCTCCCAGCCCACCTGGGTCGAACCTTTGCGCCCGGCATGGCCAAGCTGCAGACACATCTTCGCCTCGCTGTGTTCATGCGCGAAGTCGACAATACGCCGAAAGCCGAGCATCTGCTCTTCATTCCACAGACCCGTGCACCCTGGCGTGATACGGGCGTGCGCTGACGGGCAAGTCATTTCGGTGAAGACCAGCCCTGCTCCGCCCAAGGCTCGCGCCCCGTAGTGCGTCAGGTGCCAGTCGCCGGGCACGCCGTCTTTGGCCATGTATTGCGCCATCGGCGACACCACGACCCGGTTCTGCAAATCCATCTGCCGCAGCCGGAACGGTGCGAACATGGGCGGGGTGTCGCGCCAGCTCAGCGCCGGAGCGTCGTCGTCGCCAGCAGGCACCGGATCGGCGAATGCGTCGCGACCGAGCTGGCGGGCCTGGTCGGCGTTCCACCAGCGGGTGATTTCAGTGACCAGCGCCGGATCACGCAGGCGCAGGTTTTCATAGGTGATCTGCTTGCTGCGGGTCAGGATGGACGCATTGAACTGAACCGGATCCATGGCCCAGAAGCGACGCACATTCTCGAACCAGACCAATGAGACATTGGCCGAATGCTGGATGCGGCCGACTTCATTGCGCCGACTTTCCTCGTAGGCGCTCAACGCCCCCGACAGATCGGTCAGGGCGCCGGTGCCGCTGGCTGCCGCATGGTCGACGATGGCGTCGTTCAGGGCGATGGCATCTTCGAGCGCCAGCTTGGTTCCGGAGCCGATCGAGAAGTGCGCGGTGTGCGCAGCGTCGCCGAGCAAGACGATGTCGGTATTGCCGACCCGGTGATGCCAGGACCCGCAGGAAATGGTCGGAAATTGCCGCCAGTGTGAACGATTGGTCAGCACCGAAGCGCCCTTGAGATCGTCGGCGAAAATTTTCTCGATCAACGCGGCAGTGGCCTGCTCGTCTTCGACCGTCAGACCGCTGGCCTGGAAGGTCTCATCGGTCGTTTCGATGACGATCGTGCACTCACCGGGGCGGTACTGATAGGCGTGCATGTTCCAGATGCCGCCGGCATGTTCGCGAAAGCTGTAATAGAAGCCGGGCAGACTCATCTGCGCGCCCAGCCACACGAAGCGATTGGTGCGCAATTCGGTCGTGGGTTTGAAGTGCGCCAGATTGGCCTCGCGCACCGCACTGTTGATGCCGTCCGCGGCGATCACCAGATCGGCCTTGGTCTGTTCAGTGACCGGCGCCGCCTCGACCCCGTACTGCACATCGATCTGCAACTCTTTGGCCCGGCGCTGCAGAATCTGCAACATCGCCAGCCGCCCCAGCCCCGAAAAGCCGTGCCCCGACGAACGCAGAATCTCACCCTTGTACTGCACCAGTATGTCGTCCCAGTAGGCGAAGCTCTCGGCAATCAGCTGGTGCGAAGGCGCGTCGGCGCGCTGCAGATTGCCCAGCGTTTCATCGGACAACACGATGCCAAAGCCAAAAGTGTCATCGGGCTGATTGCGTTCAAGGACCTGGATGTCCGCGTCGGGGAAGGATTTCTTCAGCAAGATGGCTGAATAAAGACCCGCCGGGCCGCCACCAATGACTTCAATTCTCATATCCAGACCTTTTGCCGAGTTCGTTGTTCGCAGCCCAGGGGGCACTTGTTTGCCGCCGATCTGCCTGGCGGCCACCTCCGTGGTGCCCGTTCGGCGTCCGGCTTGTCGTGCAATTACTTTAAGCTTAAACTATTTATCGTTGCACTGCTATCGTCGATCCTGTTCGTTGGCCATTCTCCGGGCAGCCGACGTCGGCCACCGCTCCGGCCGCCCACGAGCCCCGTCCACCTGCAGCCGCTGCCTGCCGTAGCGGCAGTCCTGCCAAGCGAGTCCCTCCATGACGCCCCCGCTCTCCGCCGAACAATGCCGCACGCTCGACAGCACCGATCCGGTGCGTCACTGGCGCGAATCCTTCGAGATTCCCGACTCGGTGATCTACCTCGATGGCAACTCACTGGGCCCGATGCCGCGCGCCACCCCGGCCCGACTCGAGCAGGCGATCCGTCAGGAATGGGGTCAGGGGCTGATCCGCAGCTGGAACACGGCCGGCTGGGTCGACAAACCGGCCACGGTAGGCGCCGCCATCGCACCGTTGATTGGTGCCCGGGCCAGCGAAGTCGTCTGCGCTGACTCCACCTCATTGAATCTGTTCAAGGTGCTGGCGGCGGCGCTCAACATGCGCCCAGCACGCAAAGTCATCGTGTCGGAGATCGGCAACTTCCCCACCGATCTGTATATCGCCCAGGGCCTGAGCCGACTGCTCGACCAGGGCCATGAATTGCGGCTGGTTGAACGCGACGCGATACCGGCGGCCATTGACGAGTCGGTGGCTGTTGTCATGCTCACGCAAGTCGATTACCGGACCGGCTCTCGTCTCGACATGGCCGACCTCACGCGCCAGGCCCACGACGCCGGCGCCGTGATGATCTGGGATCTGGCTCATTCGGCAGGCGCCATCCCGGTTGATCTGAATGCCTGCCATGCCGACTTTGCCATCGGCTGTGGCTACAAATACCTGAACGGCGGCCCCGGCGCGCCGGCCTTTGTGTTTGTGGCCGAACACCATGCCGAGTCGTTCACGCAGCCGTTGTCGGGCTGGATGGGGCACGCGGCACCGTTCGACTTCGATCCGGCCTACCGCCCTGCGCCCGGCATTGCGCGCTATCTGTGCGGCACGCCTCCGATGCTATCCATGATTGCGTTGCAATGCGGTGTCGACATCATGGCGGCGGCAGTGCGCGAGCACGGCATGCAGGTCTTGCACGACAAAGCCTGTGCGCTGATCGACTTGTTCATCAATACCGTTACCGCGGGCGGCAATCCGCATGGCCTGACCTTGCTGACCCCGGCGGCCAGCCACGAACGCGGCAGCCAGGCCAGCTTTTCGCTGGCCGACGGCGATCAGGCCTACGCGGTCGTGCAGGCGCTGATCGCGCGCGGCGTCATCGGCGACTTTCGCGCCCCGAATATCTTGCGCTTCGGCTTTGCGCCGCTGTACCTGAGCTATACCGAGGTGCATCAGGCGGCGCTGACGATGCGCGAAGTGCTCGATGAGCGCTCGTGGGACTCCCCTTCCTTCCTGACTCGCCAGGCGGTAACCTGATCATGACAACCCCGACCCCCACCCCGGCCGAAGAAACCTTCGAAGGCGCACGTCTCGACTACAGCAACACCATGACTTATGGTGATTACCTGCAGCTCGATGCCATTCTCAATGCGCAGCACACCCGCTCGGGCGACCCGAACGAAATGCTGTTCATCATTCAGCACCAGACCAGCGAACTGTGGATGAAGCTGGCCTTGCACGAAATGAATGCCGCGCGCGAAGGCATTCGCGCCGATGACATGTCGGGCGCTTTCAAGACCCTGGCGCGCGTGTCGCGCATCATGGAGCAACTGGTTTCAGCCTGGACGGTGCTCAGCACCATGACTCCCGCCGATTACTCGACCCTGCGCCGCGCGCTCGGCGCCTCGTCGGGGTTTCAGTCGCATCAGTACCGAATCATCGAATTCATGCTGGGCAACAAGAATGCGACGATGCTCAAACCACACGCGCACCGCCCCGACCTGCAGGTGCAGGTTGAAAAAGCGCTGCATGAACCATCCATTTACGATGAAGCAATCCGCTTGCTGCACCGCCGCGGCTTTGCCATCGATGCCGATCAGCTCGAGCGCGACTTCAGCCTGCCGCGCGAAAACAATACCAGTGTGCAGCAGGCCTGGTTGCAGGTTTATCAGCAACCCAAGGGGAACTGGGCCTTGTACGAACTGGCCGAAGAGCTGATCGATCTGGAAGACGCCTTCCGGCAATGGCGCTTTCGCCATGCCACAACGGTCGAGCGCATTATCGGCGTCAAGCGCGGCACCGGCGGCACGGCCGGGGTGTCCTACCTGCGCAAAATGCTCGACGTTGTTCTGTTCCCCGAGTTGTGGAACGTGCGTACCGATCTGTGATGGAATTCATTCGCTCCTACAAGATTCGCTTTTCGCACTGCGACCCGGCCGGCATCGTTTTCTATCCGCAGTATTTCGTGCTGCTCAACGATCACGTCGAAGACTGGTTTGCCGAGGCGCTCGGCTGCGATTTCCAGACCTTGCATCAGCAGCGCCACCTTGGCGTGCCAACCGTACACATCAACTGCGATTTCACCGGCCCTTCCCGGCTCGGTGAAACCGTCGATCTGGCCTTGCGCATTACGCGTCTGGGCAAGGCCTCCGTGACCCTGGCCCGCGAAATCCGCATGGCCGGTCAGGTCCGGGTGCGCCTGACGCAAGTGCTGACCTGCCTGAACATGGACACCGGCAAAGCCACCGGCTGGCCCGCCGATCTTGAAGCAGCCATGACCCCTTTTGTTGCGCCGGTGTCCGATGCGACACCTCCAAGCTCCGAACCATGAGGAACAGACCATGAAAATTTTGCAACCGCCCGGTTGGGCAGCTCCCCGCGGCTACAGCAACGGCATCGCGGCCAAGGGCACCTTCGTCGCCCTTGGCGGCATGATCGGCTGGAACGCGCAGTGCAAGTTCGAGCATCACGATTTCGTCGGCCAGGCCGGTCAGACCCTGCGCAATATCGCCACCGTGCTGGCCGAAGCGGACGGGCGGCCCGAGCACATCGTGCGCATGACCTGGTATATAACCGACAAGAAGCAATATCTGGCCGCAGGCCGCGAACTGGGCCGGATTTACCGGGAGGTCATGACCGGCAGACGGCAAGGTGCATTTCCCGGCCATGACCGCGGTCGAGGTCAGCGCACTCATCGAAGACGAGGCTCTGGTAGAGATAGAGGCTACCGCAGTGGTCCCCGACTGAAACCGTTAGAATTGCTGCAACTGCGGCTCTTGATCGCCCCGGGCAAACCTCTCGCCCGTCGGGCGGGTCGGCCGCGAAACCTCGGAGTTAATTTATGAATACCCCTGCCAAACAAAAGGCCAGCTTCAACTGGGAAGACCCCTTGTTGCTCGACCATCAGCTCACCGAAGACGAACGGATGGTGCGCGACGCCGCTGCTGCCTATTGTCAGGACAAGCTCAAACCTCGCGTCCTCGAGGCTTTCCGCCACGAAAAGACCGATGTGGAAATTTTCCCGGAAATGGGCGCTTTGGGCCTGCTAGGCCCGACCATCCCCGAAGAATACGGCGGCCCGGGCCTGAACTATGTGTCCTACGGTCTGATCGCCCGCGAAGTTGAACGGGTCGATTCCGGCTACCGCTCAATGATGAGCGTCCAGTCCTCGCTGGTGATGGTGCCTATTTACGAGTTCGGCAGCGAAGAGCAGCGTAAAAAATACCTGCCCAAGCTGGCCAGCGGCGAGTGGATCGGCTGCTTTGGCCTGACCGAGCCGAACCACGGCTCCGATCCGGGTTCGATGGAAACCCGCGCCAAATCGGTTGACGGCGGCTATGTGCTGACCGGCAACAAGATGTGGATCTCCAACTCCCCGATCGCCGATGTGTTCGTCGTCTGGGCCAAATGCGTGGGCGGCGATTACGACGGCCGCATTCGTGGCTTCATCCTCGAAAAAGGCATGAAGGGTCTGAGCGCTCCTGCCGTTCATGGCAAGGTGGGCTTGCGTGCCTCGATTACCGGCGAAATCGTGATGGACGGTGTCGAAATCAGCGAAGCGCAGATGCTGCCCAATGTGGAAGGTCTCAAAGGCCCGTTCACCTGTCTGAACTCGGCCCGCTTCGGCATTGCCTGGGGCGCGCTCGGTGCCGCCGAAGATTGCTGGCACACCGCCCGTCAATACGTACTCGATCGCAAGCAGTTTGGTCGGCCCCTGGCTGCCAATCAGCTCATCCAGAAGAAACTGGCCGACATGCAGACCGAAATCACGCTGGGCCTGCAAGGCTGCATGCGTCTGGGCCGCATGAAAGACGAAGGCACGGCAGCGGTCGAAATCACCTCGATCATGAAGCGCAACTCATGCGGCAAGGCCCTCGACGTGGCCCGCGTGGCGCGCGACATGCTTGGCGGCAACGGCATCAGCGACGAGTTCGGCGTGATCCGTCACGTGGTCAACCTCGAAGTGGTCAACACCTACGAGGGCACGCATGACATTCACGCCCTCATTCTGGGCCGTGCTCAGACTGGCATTCAAGCTTTCAGCTGAGCCAGCATGCCCGAAGCAACAACACAGCCGGGCAACGGCGAGTCAACGGCTCGCCGTTTTTTTTCGCACGCCGAAATCATGGCCGTCATCTGGGGACTGATGCTGGCCATGTTTCTTGCCGCGCTCGATCAGACGATCGTGGCGATTGCGTTGTATTCGATGGCGAAGCGCTGATGCCCTGGCTGATCTCGGGCTATCTGGTGGTGGCCACCGTGGCGACGCCAATCTACGGCAAGCTGTCCGACTTGTACGGCCGCTGGCCGATGCTCTCGACCGCGATCGGCATTTATCTGTTTGCCTCGCTGGCCAGTGCCGCCGCGCAAACCATGCCGCAGCTGCTGGGTTTCCGCCTGCTGCAAGGCCTGGGCGGCGGCGGGCTGATCGTGCTGGTCCAGTCGATCATTGCCGACATCGTGCCGCGCCAGCAACGTGGCCGCTATCAGGCGTACCTGTCGGGCGTGTTTGCCGTGGCGGCAATCATCGGTCCGGTGGTCGGCGGCCTGCTGACCGAACACCTGAGCTGGCGCGCGGTCTATCTGTTCAATGTGCCGCTGGCCATTGCCGCCTGGCTCATTACCCGTCGCGGGCTGGCCCGACTGCCCCGCCTGTCACGCGACAAACCCATTGATTACCTCGGTGCGCTGCTGCTTGGTGCCACGCTGACCACGATGATGCTGGCGCTGGCCCGCATCGGGCGCGGGGCGCCGCTGTTCGAGCCGACCTCGCTCAGCCTGCTGGCCATCGCCATCGTGGCACTGCTGGCCTTGCAATGGCGTGAACGCCGCGCCGCCGATCCGATCCTGCCACCCGAGTTGTTTCGCAATCGCACCGTGGTGTTGTGCTGCGCAGTGCTTGGTGTGGACTTCATGATCATGTATGGCTGCATCGTCACCGTACCGCTGGCACTGCAGATGGTTGGCGGCGTCAGCGCCGGTGAAATGGCCGTCGTCATGCTGCCCTTCACGCTTGGCGTGCCGGTCGGCTCGTATTACAGCGGCAAGTTGATGCAACACGCCGCCCGCGAGCGGGTCTTGCTGAGTACCGGCACCGCCATGACGACCCTCGGCGCACTCATCATTGCGCTGATCGATTATCAGTCCGGCTGGCCGCTGTTTGTAGCCTTGCTGATGACGGGCACCGGCGTCGGGCTTTGCATTCCGGCCAGCGTGGTTGCGGTGCAGGCGGCCGTACAACCCGCACAGATCGGCATCGCCACCGCTACCAGTGGGATGGCGCGCACGCTGGGCGGCGCGCTCGGCATTGCGCTGATGAGTGCCATGTTGTTTGCCGCCATCAGTGCCGAGGCGCTCACGCCGGCGGCCGGTGCGCTGCTCCCGGCTGCAAGCCAGTCATTGCTCGGTCAGGCCGACCCTGCGGACCTTGAAAACGGTTTCCGCGCGGCCTTCTGGAGTGCCACGGTCGCCGGCGTGATCGGCATTGCGCTGGCCTTGCAGCTACGCCGCCCGGCACGGGCTACACTTGCCTGAACCGGCCGGGTCCACAAGGGCGCGCCCAACCCGACCCGGCCGCCAGTAAGACGCATGACTTCCAGAACCAACTCGACATAAACCGGTGGAGAAAAACCGCATGAGCTTCGAAGAACCCGAAAAATCCGCCGCCAAGGCGCAAGCAGCACCGGCCAAAGCCCGCACTGCCAAAGTCAGCAACCGGGTCGGCCTGGTCGGTCTGGGCGCCATGGGCATGGGCGTGGCCAAGAACATCATCGGTGCCGGCTTCGAGCTCTACGCCTGCGACGTCTCCGACGCGGCGCTGCGCAAAGTGCGGCGCATGGGCGCGGTGGCCACCCGTACAGCGGCCGAGATCGCCCCGCATGTTGATGTATTGATGATTCTCGTCGTCAATGCCGAGCAGACCGAATCGGTGCTCTTTGGCGAGAACGGTGCGGCGCAGCACCTGGCCAAGGGCAGTACCGTGGTCGCATCCAGCACAATGCCGCCCGCGTACGCCGAGAAGCTGGGCGAGCGCCTGACCGAGATGGGGCTGCGTCTGGTTGATGCGCCGGTCTCCGGTGGCGCGGCTGGCGCCGCCGCCGGCACGATGACCATCATGGCCGCCGGTGCGCCCATCGCGATGCGCCGGGTCAAGCCCGTCTTCGACGCCATTGCGTCCAAGGTTTACAAGCTCGGCGACACGCCGGGCATGGGCTCCAAGGTCAAGATGATCAACCAGTTGCTGGCTGGCGTACACATCGCCTCGTCTGCCGAAGCCATGGCGCTTGGCATCCGGGCCGGCATCGATCCCGAAACGCTGTATGAAGTCATTTCCAACAGCGCCGGCTCGAGCTGGATGTTCGGCAACCGGGTACCGCATATGCTGGCCGGCGACTACACGCCGACCTCCGCGGTAGAAATCTTCGTCAAGGATCTGGGCATCGTGCTCGATTCGGCGCGGGCGATGAAGTTCCCGCTGCCGCTCACCGCCAACGCCCATCAAATGTTTCTGGCCGCCAGCGCGGCCGGTTACGGCCAGGAAGATGATATTGCCGTGATCAAGATTTTCGAGCGCCTGGCGGGCATTCAGTTGCCGGCCAAGGGCAAGCGGCGCAAAGCAGCCGGTGCCAAGCCGGCCGGCTCGTCCAAACCCTCCCGCAAACCTACCAACGGAAAACGCTGATGCTGCTCGGTTGCATTGCTGACGACTTCACAGGGGCCACCGATCTGGCCAACAATCTGGTGCGCAACGGCATGCGCACGGTTCAGACCATCGGCGTGCCCGCCACCCCGGGTGCCGACATGCGCGACGTCGATGCGGTCGTCGTAGCGCTGAAAACGCGCACGATTGCGCCCGAGCAGGCCGTCGCGCAGTCGCTGGCCGCCCTCGAATGGTTGCGGGCAGCCGGCTGCGAACAGTTCTACTTCAAGTACTGCTCAACTTTTGATTCAACCGACAAAGGCAACATCGGACCGGTTACCGACGCGCTGATGACGGCGCTGGGCACCGACTTCACCATTGCCTGCCCGGCGTTCCCGGCAACCGGGCGCACCATTTTCCGGGGCCATCTGTTCGTCAACGACCAGTTGCTGTCCGATTCGAGCATGCAGCATCATCCGCTGACGCCAATGACCGACGCCAATCTGGTCGCCGTGCTGCAACGGCAAACCAGCCGCAAGGTGGGTCTGCTGCGCTATGACACGATTGCCGCCGGCGCCCAGGCCGTGCAGACCCGCATCGACGAGTTGCGCGCCGAAGGGGTTGAAATTGCCGTTGCTGACTCCTTGCACGATCAGGACTTGCATGCGCTGGCAGCCGGTTGCGCCGGCCTGCCCTTGCTGACGGCCGGCTCGGGCGTAGCCATTGGCCTGCCCGCCAACTTCAAGGCCGCTGGCAAATTGAACCAAAGCGGCAATGCCGCTACGCTGCCCGCCATCAGCGGCCCGGCCGTCATCATTTCCGGCAGTTGCTCGGCGGCCACGCTGGCCCAGATTGCCGACTACGGCGACCGCGGCCCGCGCTACCAGGTCGATCCGATGCGGCTGGCTCAGGGCGCCGACGAAACCCGGGCCGTGATCGCCGAAGCGGTAAGCCTGGCGCGCCAGGCACAGGAGCAAGGCAAGACCGCGCTCATCCATGCCAGTGCCGAGCCCGAGCAGGTCAAGGCCGCGCAACAAGCCATCGGGCGCGAGGCCGCCGGCGAACAAGTCGAACACGCGCTGGCCAGTTGCGCCGCCGAACTGGCGGCACACGGCACGCGCCGCTTTGTGGTTGCCGGTGGCGAGACCTCGGGCGCCGTCGTGCAGGTCTCGGCGCTGCGCATCGGCCCGCAGATCGATCCCGGCGTGCCCTGGACCGAAACCGTCGGCGCAACACCGCTGGCGGTCACCCTGAAGTCGGGCAACTTCGGCGCGACCGACTTTTTCAGCAAAGCGCTGGCCATGCTGGATGCACAAGCCTGATGAGCATGATCAACACCCACGGCGATGACAACGCGCAGCGCGAACAGCTTTGCGAAACCGCCCGCTCCTTGTTTGACCGGGGCTACACTCATGGCTCCACCGGCAACCTCAGCGTGCGTCTCGGTGATCGCTTTCTGATGAGCCCGACCGGTTCCAGCCTCGGGCGGCTCGACCCGGCGCGCCTGTCGGTGCTCGATGCACGCGGCAATCATCTGGCCGGTGACAAGCCAACCAAAGAAAGCTTTCTGCACCTGGCCATGTATGACGAGCGCCCGCAAGGCCATGCCGTCGTGCATCTGCACTCGACGCATTCAACGGCGGTCTCGGTGTTGCAGGATGTCGACCCGGCCAATGTGTTGCCGCCACTGACCGCGTACTACGTGATGCGCATCGGCAGCCTGCCGCTGGTGCCCTATTACGCACCAGGCGACATGGGGCTGGCCGATGCCGTGCGTGGCTTTGCCGGCCGTCATCACGCGGTGTTGCTGGCCAATCATGGTCCGGTTGTCGCCGGCTCCAGCCTGGCGGCTGCGACCGACGCGATCGAAGAGCTCGAAGCCACGGCGCGGTTGTTCCTGCTGCTGGGGTCGCGCCCGTGCCGCTGCCTGAATGATGAACAAGTCGCCGGGTTGACCAAAAGCCACTGAGCCGGCGCCAGACGTCGGCTCGCGCTCAGAACGACCAGAGTGCGCTTGCCGATCCGGTGAAACCGGATCGGCGCCCAAACTCAGAACAACTTCTTGAGCTTGTCTTCGAGTTTGGACTTGGCTTTCTCTTTCAGCTCATCCTCACGCTCGCGAGCCTTGGCCTTGAGTTCATCTTCCTTGGCCTGCGCCTGCTCTTTCAACTCGGCCTTCTTCGCGTCAATGGTGGCCTGGTCAACGCCGAGCTTTTCAGCGGCTTTGGATTTGGCAAACTCCTTGGCCGCCACACTCCAGTCGATGGCCCAGGCGAGTTGATCGAACGAGCCCGTCAGGCGCACCGGGATGGTCAGCCCCGACAACTCGTTGACCTCTTTGCCGCCCTGCCCCTTGGACGTACCCACCACGGTTGCCTTGGCGAGATAGTCGAGCGTGGAGGCCGGAATGTCTACCTTGCCTTCACCAGACAGACGCAGCAGCGGCGACTTGCCATCGAGGTCAGTGCTGCTGGCCACGCCGTTGACGATATCGAACGACGCGCTGAGGGCACTGAAATCGGTGCGCACGTTGTCCTGACTGGCCTGCGACTCATTGCCGCCCTGCAGCAGACTCTTGGCTTCGCGAATTTTCTCGCCCAGATTGATGCCTTTGATCGCACCGTCGGCCAGACGCAAAGCCGCCTTGCCGTTCAAGCCCTGCTTCATCGCACCGACCGTCGCGCCGCCAGTGGTGATATCTACGGTGACATCGCCCTTGCCTTCGAGCAGGTCGGTATCGGCAGCGTCGGTAAGCAACGGCCCGATCTGAATGCCGGTCAGCCCCAACGCAGCGGCCACCTTGTTGCCATTGGCATTGACCGATGCCTTGCCTTGCAGTGCGCCTTCATAGAGCTTGGCGGTGATGGGCGCCAATGTCAGCAAGCCTTTGCGTGCATTCATCGTCAGAGCCAGGTCGCTGACCCTGGCGCCGGAAGCGATCAGTTCGCCAACGGTCACCTTGCCGTCCAGCACCAAGGGCTTGAGCGCGGACAAGTCGATCGGCGCCTCTGGAGCAGCAGCCGTTTTATCTGTCGCGGCCGGTTTATCGGCAGCGGGCTCGGAGGCCGGCAGCAATTTGTCCAGATTGATCTTGTCGGCCTTGATATCGAAATTGATGGCCGGCGTTGCGAAGCCTTTCACATCGACGCGCGTGTTCAGCGCCACTTCCTGCGCCGAGAGATTCAACACGACATTGGCGGTTTCGGCTTTGGTGTTGGCCTTGACCGAACCATCAAAGGGAATATTGAGCGGCTCAGGGGCTACCGCCTTGTCGTCCAGATCGACCTGCCCACTCAGGGTCGGCAATGCGATGGCGCCGCTGTTCAGATCCATCTGCAGGGGCGTACTCAACTTGGCCGTTACGGTGCGGCCGGTTTGCTTCAACAAGGTATTGGTAGTCAGCAAGCCGGCGATGATTTCGCCGGGATTGGCTTTCAGATCCTTGATTTCAAGCGTCTGCTCGATGGGCATGCCGTCGAACTGACCGTTGATGGACAGTTGCAGATTGTCGGCTTGCACCTGCTGCTCGGCCAGTTGCAGCTTGAGCGCCGACTCCAGCGCAACGGCAAATTTCATCGCCGGATTGGTGCTGCTCACATCAGCGCTCAGTTCAACCGGCGTGGTTGCGTTATCGGCAATGGCCCCGGTTTTAAGGTTGAACTGACTCAACGCAAACTTGCTGCCCGCCGCCAGATCGTTGAAGGTGATGTTGGCGTTGGTCAGTTCGACGCCACCGATATTGATGGCCAGCGGCGTGGCCGATTCATCGGCAGCGGCAGGCGTAGCCGGCTCATCGGCGGCCGCGGCCGGGCCGCCCAGCAGGTCGTCGATGTTGGTACTGCCGTCCTTGTTGCGCGTGATGTCGGCCTGCAAGCCGTCGAGGCTGACGACATCGGCCTGCACCTGCCCTTGCAGCAGCGGCAGCAGCTTCACGCTGACGCGTGCGCTGTCGATGCCGATCGCTTTGTCGGTGGTTTTGGGCGCGCTGAGCGCCATTTTCGGCAATGCCACGGCGATGCTCGGAAAGACACTGAGCGACAAATCGCCGTCGATGCTCAGCGTGCGCTGGTAGCGCTCCTGAACAAACGATTCAATCTGTGGCTTGAACCGATTGACATCAACAAACATCACCAGTGCCACTGCGGCCAGAATCAGCACGATCAGCAGTACGAGCAAAGTGAGGAAGATCTTCTTAATCATCGAAAAGCAGCCTGTTTATCTGAGAGAGTGAGAGAGTTTCGGCCTGACGTCTGGCGCAGGTCCGTTAATAAGCAGCATGATGGTCATACGGACAAGCCCGGCAGACTCACCATGCACGCCCAAACTTGCCGGACGCTTAAACGTAATGTCGTAACACGGCTTCGGCGACGCAGACCGGTTTGTCGCCACCGCGCCGATGGATGGTGACCTGATAAACACATTGCGCACCGTTGTCATCGAGCGGCTCGTAGGCCTGCAAGACGATTTTTGCCTGCAACTCGCTGTCGACCGGCACCGGCGCCGGGAAGCGCACTTTATTCAGGCCGTAGTTCACGCCCATTTTCTGCGCTTCGACAGCGATGGCGCTTTCGAGCAGCGCGGGCAACAGCGACAAGGTCAGAAAGCCATGGGCAACGGTAGTGCCGAACGGCCCTTGCGCCGCACGCTGCGGGTCGGTGTGAATCCATTGCTGATCATCGGTTGCATCGGCAAACCGGTTGATGCGGTTCTGATCGATGTGCAGCCATGGCGAGACGGCAATTTCGCGGCCCACTTCGCGCTGCAGAGCCTGCAGATCAGGAAAAATTTTCATCGTTCGATTATGCCCTCGCCTTGTTGATTGCTAGTGACTTCTCTGCGCTGTCAGGCCCGCCGCCAATGCCTCGGCATCGGCGCGTGCCAATGCCCGGCGCAACACACTGATGAGCCAGCGATGCGAGGGTTCCCGCTCGGCATCACTACGCCAGACGGCATCGATCGCGGCGTCTTCCATCTCGAACGGTGCCTGACGCACCACCAACTGTTCCCCGAAACCGGTGGCGCCCAGAAAATGATTGGGCATCACCGCGAGCAGGTCAGACTTGACCACGACCTGCCCGGCCGTAAAAAACTGGTTGACCGTAAGCACGATGCGGCGCTTACGGCCGATCTCGGCCAACGCCTGATCGGCAAACCCGAACGGCCGCCCCGAGAAACTGACCAGCAAATGGTTGGCTTCACAGTACTGGTCGAGCGTTATCGGATCGAACTCGGCCAGCGGATGGCCTTTTCGCATGACGCAAACATACGGTCCCTTATACAAGGCCTGAGCCCCATATTCATCAGCATTGTCATCTTGCATCGCATGCAGCCGAATGGCGGCACTGGCGACCGGAAAGTAACCTATTGCCACATTGACCTTGTTTTCATCGAGTAGCCGGCGCGGATCGCGGGTCGTGAGTGGCACGATGCGCAATGAAATGCCCGGCGCTTCCTGCGTGATAATACTGACCATGGCCGGCACGATGGCGGTCGCCGTGGCGTCCGCCATGGCCAGCCGGAAGGTCTCTACCGCAGAGGCGGGGTCGAATTCGCCAGGTGAAATGGCTTTTTCCAGCGCATTCAAGGTATCGCGTACAACCGGCCACAAGGCCAGTGCCCGCTCGGTGGGCTCGACGCCGTAGCCCGAACGCCGCACCAGTTCATCACCGAGGGCGTCGCGGAGCCGGCTGATGGCATTACTCACCGCCGGCTGGGTCATCGCCAGCCTGCTGGCGGCTCGGGTCAGGCTGCGTTCGCGCATGACTTCGTTGAATATGCGCAGCAAATTCAGGTCCAGATTGCGAATCGACATTGCCAGCCCCTATGTATACGTTTAGTGAATATTATTCATTCAAACAATAAAGTATACAAATACATGCGGCAGTGCAACAATCCTTTCCATACTAACAACAGACGAAGCACAGAGAACTTAAGTTCCTGTCTGTTGGAACCTCCTCCCTCTCCTCGATATTGTTGCTTAAGGAATTGTCATGAACGCCAACACTGCAGTCGCTACAGATTTCCAAGCCGAAGTGGCCGCACCGGCCAAGTCGTTCTGGGCCCGCATCATGGACGGCCTCGCCGCCCGCGCCGAGCAGCAAGCCATGGCTCGCATGGCTGCACTTGACCCGCGTCTGGCCAGCGAAATTCGCGCCGCACGTGACCGCGCCGAACGCGAAGCGATGAACGGCTAAGGTCTTACCGCCAGGCTCAGCCTGATCCGCCGGTTCGGTACCGGCACAGATTTTACGGGTAGACCAGTCTGCCCGTCCCGTTGTCTCCTCCACTCCTCTTTGAGTGGATTAGCCCGCCACTCGCAAGAGTCGCGGGCTTTTTCTTGGCCGGACCAAATGGAACGCAGCTGACGGAACGCACAAGAAAGAACGAAGCTTACGGAGCGTATCTTACAAGGGAATCGGATTGTGCAAGCGAAGCGGAGCAGAGCCGCACTGCGGCTTTGACACCGCGCAGCAGCTCCGCCAGAGCTGACAATCAGTGCTTGGTGCCGAAGATACGGTCGCCGGCGTCGCCAAGCCCCGGCACGATATAGGCCTTCTCATTCAGGCAGTCGTCGAGCGAGGCCACATAGACCGCGACCGTGGGATGCGCCTTCAGGAACACCTCGACACCTTCCGGCGCGGCTACCAGCGCCAGAAAACGGATCTGCTCGGGTTGCACGCCGCGATCAATCAGCACCTGTACCGCATGGACGGCCGAGTAGCCGGTGGCCAGCATCGGGTCGCAGACGATGAACAGCCGCCCTTCAATTTCGGGCAAGCGCACGTAATACTCGACCGGCCGGTTATCATCACCACGAAAGAGTCCGACATGCCCCTGGCGCGCCGACGGAATAAGCTCCATCAAGCCGTCGGCCATCCCCAGCCCGGCCCGCAGCACGGGCACGATAGCAACCTTCTTGCCGGCAATCACCGGGGCCTGCATCGGTGAAACCGGCGTTTCAATCGCCTCGGTCGTCATCGGCAGATCGCGGGTAATTTCATAGCCCATCAGCAAGGTGATTTCACGCAACAGATCGCGGAAGGTGCGAGTCGAGGTTGCCTTGTCACGCATCCGGGAAAGTTTGTGCTGAATAAGCGGATGATCCAGGATGGATAGCCCCTTAAAGCGCGGATCGTTTTTCATCAATGTGGTCCGGTTATTCAAAATCAATAGTGCTCGGGTCGAAACCTTCGGCCGGTGGGTATTGTGGATTCATCTGCTCAAGCGTGTCGACCAGAATACGCATGATCGCATGGTCGCGAAACCATTTCCGATTGGCCGGAATGATGTACCAGGGCGCATGGTCCTTGCTGGTCTTGCGAATCACGTCCTCGAACGCCTCCATGTAGGCGTCCCAGTGTTTGCGCTGCTCAATGTCGTGTTCGTCGAATTTCCAGTACTTGGCCGGATCATCCAGCCGGGCCTGTAGCCGCTCGCGCTGTTCATCCTTGTTGATATGAAGGTAGAACTTGACGATCCGGGTGCCCTCGTCAGCGAGCAATTGCTCGAAATTGTTGATGTGATCGAAGCGCTTTTTCCAGACATTGGCAGGCACGAGATCATTGACCCGCACCACCAGCACATCTTCATAGTGGGAGCGGTTGAAAATCTTGATTTCGCCGTGGCGCGGTGTTTTCTGATGGACGCGCCACAGGTAGTCATGCGCCCGCTCCTCTTCGGTGGGCGCCTGAAACCGGGCGATCCGCACGCCATTGGGGTTGACCCCGGAAAACACACGGCGGATGGTGCTGTCCTTGCCGCCGGTATCCATCGCCTGCAGCACGATCAGCAGGGATTGCTTGTTTTCAGCAAACAAGCGCCGCTGCAGTTCAATCAGCTTGACGCGCAACGCCTCGGTTTCTCGCTCGGCGTGTTCACGGTCCCCCGACAAGCCAGGGGTATCGGAGCCATCGAGCTGGCCCAGCCCGCCCTCTTTTTTCAGTTCCAGCCAGCAACGTTTCATCAGGCGCTCTCCCTTGGTTTGACGGGTCGGGTTGCGCCCCGATGCCAGGTGTCAGGCGCGCAACTTGAAGCGTTGAATCTTACCTGTTGCGGTTTTGGGCAACTCATCGACAAATTCAATCCAGCGCGGGTACTTATACGGACTCAGTCTGGTCTTGACATGCTCTTTGAGTGTCAGGGCGAGCTTCTCGTCGGCGCTGACGCCCTCTTGCAGCACCACAAAGGCCTTCGGCTTGATCAGGCCGACATCATCAGCAAGGCCGACCACGGCTGCCTCAAGGACGGTTTCGTGCGAGCTCAGCGCCGACTCGACCTCAAAGGGCGATACATACTGGCCACTGACCTTGAGCATGTCGTCCGAGCGGCCGGCGTAGGTGTAATACCCATCGGCCGAGCGCTGATACTTGTCGCCGCTGCGCGTCCACTCGCCCTCGAAGGTGGCGCGGCTCTTGTCGCGCTGGTTCCAGTACATGCTGGCCGCACTCGGGCCGTTGATCAGCAAGTCGCCGATTTCGCCGTCGGCCACCTCGTCGCCATGCTCGTTGACCAGACGCAACTGATAACCCGGGACCGGTTCACCGGTCGTACCGTAGCGAACCCGACCGGGTCGATTCGACAAAAAGATGTGCAGCATTTCGGTGGAACCGATGCCATCGAGAATATCGACGCCGAAGCGGGCAGCAAAGCGGCGCCCTACTTCCTCAGGCAGCGCTTCGCCGGCCGACACACAAGCGCGCAGATTCGTCGGCACCTTGTCCTCGCCCTTGAGCACCGACAACATCGCCGCATAAAGCGTTGGCACCCCGTAAAAGATGGTCGGCGCGTGTTCGCCTTGCAAGCGCTCGCGAACCGTGGTGGGCGTGGGTCGCTCGGCCATCAGCAACGCGGTTGCGCCGACCGCCAACGGAAAGGTCAGCCCGTTGCCCAGCCCGTACGCAAAGAACAACTTGGCCGCCGAAAACACGACATCGCTGGCGGTAATGCCGAGCACGCCGACGCCGTACAACTCGGCACTTTGCATCAGGCTCGCGTGCAGATGGACGGTGCCCTTGGGCTGCCCCGTCGAGCCGGACGAGTACAGCCAGAAGCAAGGCTCGTCCGCGCAGGTAGCGGCGGGGGCAAATGGCTGCCCCGACAGCGAGGCATCGGCCGGGGGCAGAAAAGCCGAACCAGGGTTACTGGCGGCCGGTCCGGCGCCAACCGGGACAATCTGGTCGAGCGATTCAATGCTGTCCGTGAGCCCGTCAAAATGATCCAGCAACGGCGTGGACACGAAAGCCAGACGGGCCCGCGAATCGGCAACCATGAACGCGTAATCGGCCGGCCGCAACAGCGTGTTCACCGCCACCGGCACCACACCCGCCTTGATGGCCCCCAGAAAGGCCACCGGCCAGTCGACGGTATCGTGCATGCACAGCAAAATGCGCTCTTCACGCCGCAACCCGGCGGCGCGCAGCGCCTGGGCGAAGTGGTCGACCCGCGCGGCCAGTTGGGCATAGGTCAGACTGGTGTGATCATCGATGAACGCCGCTTTATCGGCGCGGCCTGCTTGCAGATTGCGCGCAATCAGATCGTGCGCGGCATTGTATTGCCGGGGAATCTGCACCTGCGGCGGGCTCTGTTGATGATCCGCGCTCGACAGCTCGGCCATGGGGTTGTCTCCGTTAGAAATGAAAACGGGCGTAGCACTGAGTGGTACGCCCGTTGTTGCCTGATTCGGATTCTCAGAGGCAAACGTACTCGTAGTCAATTGCCTTGTTATTGATGCCCCGATCAGGTGGCGCAATCCAGTTGGCCATTTTACCGGGCTCGTGCACTTTGACCATCAGCGACTTCACATAGGCGCGATCTTGCTCGGACGGGATCCAGTTCGGCAGGTTCTCATCATAGGCTTGCTGCGAGATACGCTCACCGGTCGGGCTGATCGGCACCCCGGCCCAGGCACCGATACTGCGGCGAAAACGCACCGAGGGCAAGGTCAGCCGGAAGTCAAACCCGGCTCGTTCGATCGCCCGGTTCCAGCGCTTGAAGCCCAGCTCGCAATCCTTCACGTAAGAGCTGCGCACCTCTTCATTCATCGCATTGCGCATCGGCACTTCACGGGTCAGGATGCCGGCGTCGGAGCCCGTCCACTCGGCATCCGGCACGGCCAGCTCATAGATGGATTCCTTCTCGACGTGGTCGGCATAGCGCGTTTCATCGGGCCGCCCCTTCAAGCCATTGGCAAAGGCCGCCGCGGCATTGGAAGAGTCTTCACTGCCAAACAGATCGAGCGACGAGGTAAACCAGAAATTGATATAGCGCTGCAACAGCGGCAAATCGATGCAACCGGCCTTGCGAATGGCTTCCGGATCATCGGTCTTGAGTTGCTGCATGAGTTCGAGCGTGCGCTTGACGATGCGACCGATGCCGGTATCGCCGACAAACATGTGGTGCGCCTCTTCGGTGAGCATGAAGCGACAGGTGCGGCTGAGCGGATCGAACGCCGATTCGGCAAAGGACTTGAGCTGAAACTTGCCATCGCGATCGGTGAAGTAGGTGAACATGTACAGCGACAACCAGTCGTCGATGGGCTCGTTGAAGGTGCCCAGAATCCGCGAATTGTCCGGGTCGCCCGAATGCCGCTCCAGCAACTCCTCGGCCTCTTCCCGACCGTCGCGACCGAAATGCGCATGCAGCAAATACACCATGGCCCACAAGTGACGCCCCTCTTCCACGTTGATCTGGAACAGGTTGCGCATGTCATACAGCGACGGCGCGATATGGCCGAGCAGCCGTTGCTGTTCGACCGAGGCCGGTTCGGTGTCACCCTGCGTCACGATGAAGCGGCGCAGCGTTGAACGAAATTCACCGGGCACGCTCTGCCAGACCGGCTGGCCCATCATGTCGCCAAAGCCGATGGTTCGATCGGCTTCGCGATCGGCCATGAAAATACCCCAGCGATAGTCGGGCATGGCCACCTGACCATAGTCGGCCCAGCCCTTCGCATCGACGCCGATGGCGGTGCGCAAAAAAACATCGGCCGCATTGAAGTCGGACGGACCGCTCTCCTGCCACCAGTTCAGAAAACGAGGCTGCCAATGCTCAAGCGCCCGCTGCAACGCACGATCATTGGCGAGATTGACGTTATTGGGAATGCGATCGGTGTAGTTGATGCTCGACATTGCTGCTACTCCTGAATTAAACGTGCGTGATTCGTGCTTGATACCCGGTAGCAGCTCATACGCGTTTGAAGTCGAAGTCCGGCCGCGAACCGCTGCCGTACAACTTGAGCGCCCCGCTCTGGCCCACCGCATTGGGACGGTTGAAAATCCAGTTCTGCCAGGCCGACAGACGCCCGAATATTCTAGTGGCCATCGATTCCGGGCCGCTGAAGCGCAGACTGGCTTCCATCCCGGTGAGCGCATCCGGTGACAACGCAACGCGCTCTTCAATGGCCATGCGCACTTCGTCCGCGTAATCAAGATCGTCGGGCGCTGAGGTAACCAGCTCACGTGCCTCGCAAGCCGCCGCATCGAGCGCCAGGCCAATGATCTCCTCACTCACCACGGCCGGCGCAGCGCCGGAAAAATGCGCGTCCAGCCGGGTCTGCTCACTGGCCATCGGGTACATGCCAAAACTGGCCTGCCCCAGGGTGATCGAGGTAGCCTCGTCGGGTTCGGGCGAGGCGAGCATATAGCTTCGATCAGCGGCGAACACCAGTTCGGCGTAGACACCGGCAAAGCATGATTCCGCTTCAATCAGCGTAAACATCGAGCGCGACGACACATCGAGACGCGACAACAGGCGCCGCCAGCTACCGTTGACCTCGCGGATGAAGCCATGGCCGGCGTGCCGATGCATGAAGGTATCGAAGGCCATCATGTTGGCACTGCTGCCAATCGTCTTGAAGGTCCACAAGCCGGCTTCGACCTCATTGCTGCGCAAACGCAGCACCGCGTCTTCAAATTGCCGGGCGCAAGCCAGCGGCCAGAAGGCCGCACCTTGCGCCACCGCAGCGTCCGGGTCGGCCGGCGGGGCATCGGGCGCACCGCGCAGCGTGATCTCGACCGTGCGCATCTGACGATCAATGCGCACCGCCACGAATTCATACTCGAGCGAATCCGCACCGACCGTGACAGCCACCGGCGGCAACGCCACCGGCTGCTGCCAGACACCACGATCACTGGTCGCGGCCAGCCGCGCCGCATGACTGGCGATGGCGGCGTCGAACGCCGCCGGCTTGGCAGTGTGATCGACCAGCCGCCATGCTTTGGCCCGGTCGGCCTTCACGCCTTCGGCGGTCGTGCAGAACACATCGGCAAGATCACGACGCATCCGGCGCTTGTCGACCAACCGGGTCAGGCCACCGGTGCCGGGCAACACGCCAAGCAAAGGCACCTCGGGCAGACTGACCGTCGAGGAGCGATCATCGACCATCAGAATTTCGTCGCAGGCCAGGGCCATCTCGTAGCCGCCACCGGCACAAGTGCCATTCACCGCGGCCAGAAATTTCAGGCCGCTGTAGCGGCTTGAGTCTTCGATGCCATTGCGGGTCTCGTTGGTGAACTTGCAGAAATTGACCTTCCAGGCATGACTCGACAAGCCAAGCATGTAGATGTTGGCGCCCGAACAGAACATTCTGGGCTTGGCGCTGGTCAGCACCACGCTTTTGACGCCGGGGTGCTCGTAACGAATCCGGTTGAGAGCGTCGTTCAGTTCGATATCAACGCCGAGGTCGTAACTGTTCAGCTTGAGCTTGTAGCCGGGTCGAATGCCGGCATCTTCATCAATATCAAGAGTCAGCGTCGCAATTTCGCCTGCCACGCTGAGTTGCCAGTGCCGGTATCGGGACGGCTCAGTGCCAAAGTCGACTTGATCCGTATCGGCAGCGGATGCACTCGAAGCACCGGCCTGCGACACGGCATCAACGGACGCTGTAACAGCATTCATTGGGGTTCGCCTCTCTGATAGGGGGATTCGAGAATAATGAACCCCTTGTCATTTGGCAATAAAATGCTTGCATGCACCAAGGATATGCTATTTAATGCATGAAAGACCTTGCGCGTCGTGATCACGCGTGCTGGTAATGTGCAATCTGTTGGTCCCGGCTCAGCCACACAGCGCTCGCGCACCCTCGCCCATGACAAGAGACTCATTCAGGATGAATATCGAAATACTGGTTGGCACCATGACCGGCACCGCGAATCTGGTGGCTCAGGAAATCGAGCTGACCTATGGCGACGACGAGGTCACGATCAACGTGCTGCAAATGGATGATCTCGATGCCTCGGTGTTCAACCCCGACACGACTTATCTGATCTGCACCTCAACCTATGGCCAGGGCGATGTGCCGGACAACGCGATGGCGTTCTACGAGAGCCTGCAAAAACAGCGCCCCGACCTGAGCGCGGTGCGCTTCGGCGTGCTCGGGCTTGGCGACATGACCTACTCGGACACCTTCAACTATGGCGGCGCCAGGTTCGAGGCTTTGTTGCTCGAACTGGGGGCTACCCAGATCGGCGAGCGCGCCCAGATCGACGCTTCGCTCGGCGAATTGCCCGAAGACATGGCGGTCGAATGGATGGCCGGCTGGCTCGAACAGGCTCGCGATACCGCGCCGGGCTGAGCCTGACCGGGCAGCACAACAACAATCCAACATAGACCCGGTTTCGTCACATTCCGGCTCTACCTTGTGGTTTGGCGTGATTGGCATAAATCGCGCCCTCACGACAACCACAGGATTTTCGCAACGTGCTCAAGCCCAGCCTCCAGACGCGTCCTCTTCTCCGCCGCGAGTTCGACCAACCCGGACCGGGCAACGCCGGACAGACTCACCGCCAGATCACCCGCGCCGTGCGTGGCGACGCCGGCAACAAGACTCGCGAACCCTGGATGGATCGCGCGTTTGCTGCCGCATTCAGTCATCTTGTGTATGCGCAGATCTGGGAAGATCCGATGACCGATTTGCAGGCACTGGCCTTGCGCGCCGATGACCGGCTCATCACCATCGCCTCGGGTGGCTGCAATATTCTCAATTACCTGAGCGCCAGCCCCGCCCGCATCGTCGCGGTCGACCTGAACGCCCACCATCTGGCTCTGACCGACATGAAGCTGCGGGCCGTCAGCCATCTGCCCAATCAGGTAACGATGGCCAGGTTTCTGGGTCAGGCCAACACCCCGCACAATCGCAACGCCTTCGACACCTGGATTCTGCCAACGCTTGATGCCGGTTCGCGCCAGTACTGGCTGCACAGCCTGCCGGGCCGACGCGCGCGTGTTGATCGATTCAGCTCCAACCTGTTCCGCCACGGCATGCTCGGGCTGTTCATCCGCACCGCGCATCGCATTGGTCGCTTCAATGGCGTCAATCCGGCGCAATTGCTGGAGCAGCCCGATACCGATGCGCAGGCCCATTGGTTCGATCAGACCGTCGCGCCCCTGTTTCAGAAGCCGGCGATTCGCTGGATGATGGCGCAACGGCCGGCCTTGTTCGGCCTTGGCATTCCGCCCGCGCAGGCCGAATTGCTTGCCGCCCATGAGCGCAGTCAGATTGTCGACGTGATCCTGAGCCGCTTGCGCCGGCTGGCGTGCGATTTTCCGATTCGTCAGAACTACTTTGCGCAGCAGGCTTTTGCGCTCAGTTACGAGCACTGCGAGCCAGACTATCTGCCGCCCTATCTGCAGCCCCGCCACTACGCCAACATACGCGATGGCATTGGCAAGGTCAGCCTGTGTCATCAATCGATGACCGACCTGCTCGCGCAGGAGTCGGATGCCAGTCTTGACGCTTATGTATTGCTCGATGCGCAGGACTGGATGAGCGACGAGCAACTGAGCGCCTTGTGGACGCAGATTCATCGCACCGCGCGACCCGGCGCGCGGGTCATCTTTCGCACCGCCGGCCAGCCAAGCATTCTGCCGGGCCGGGTCAGTGCATCGATTCTGAACCAGTGGGCCTATAACGCCGACGAATCGGCCGCACTGCACCGGACCGATCGGTCGGCCATTTACGGTGGTTTTCATCTGTACCGGAAAGCCGGCCAGCGATGAGCGCCGACCAACACGCCGTATTGATGGATCAGGTCTATCGCTGGCAACGTCATTGCTACGACCTGACACGAAAATATTATCTGTTCGGCCGTGACCGCACGATAGACAACCTCGGGCCGATGCCGGCCGGTGCCAGCGTGCTTGAAGTCGGTTGTGGCACCGGGCGCAATCTGCGGCGCTGCCTGCAACGCTATCCGCGCATCAATGGCTACGGCATCGACATCTCGGCACAGATGCTTGCCACCGCCAGCCGGCAACTGCAACGTGATGGCCTTGCCGCGCGAGTGACGCTGGCGCGTGGCGATGCCAGCAGTTTTGACAGCCAGATTCTGTTTGGCCGGGCCGGGTTCGATCGCGTTCTGCTGCCTTATTGCCTGTCGATGATGCCGGACTGGCAGGCCGCATTGGCGCAGGCCATGCAAGTGCTTGCACCGGGTGGCGCACTGCATGTGGTCGACTTCGGGCAGCAGGAAAAATTTCCCGCGTGGGCGCGGCAGGCTTTACGCGCCTGGCTGACCCGGTTCGAGGTTACACCACGCGCCGATCTGGTCGAGGCTTTTTCACGAACGGCCCGCGCCAACGGCTTGCAGATGATGGCACCCGACAAGCTCGGTGGCGGTTACGCGATACTGCTCAAAGCAACCCGTCTCTGAGCAGGGCTGCCACCACCGCCGGCCCGGTTGCCGCGCTACCATCGGCGCTTTGATTCCCGCCGGAGCCCGTCATGCCAACAACCGCCTTTCAGCAGCGTCGCCTGTGTCTTGGTGCGGCCGTTGCCGCCTTGTTTGCCGCCCCGCTTCATGCCAACGCGGCGCTGCCGGAGGTGCAGGTCTGGAAAAGCCCGTCCTGCGGTTGCTGTCAGGCCTGGATCGATCATCTCGAAGCGGCCGGCTTTACCGTGCACAAGCATGATCAGGGCAACAGCGTCGCGCGGCGTCGCGCCGGCATTCCGGACGCGCTGGGTTCCTGCCATACCGCGCTGATTGACGGTTACGCGATTGAAGGCCATGTGCCGGCGGCCGACATCAAGCGCTTGCTGGCCGAGCGCCCTGCCGCCATCGGCCTGGCGGTGCCGGGCATGCCGATAGGTTCACCCGGCATGGACGGGCCGGCTTATGGCAACCGTCAGGATGACTACGCGGTGTTGCTGGTTGGTCGCGACGGCAGTGCCCGCGAATTCAGTCGTTACCCTTCGGCCGGCTGAACACCGGTCTGCACAAGCGCGCGAATGGTATTGACGCATT
The DNA here is from genome assembly GCA_963976885.1 of uncultured Burkholderiaceae bacterium. Lineage (GTDB taxonomy): Bacteria > Pseudomonadota > Gammaproteobacteria > Burkholderiales > Burkholderiaceae_E > JAUIAI01. Next base: position 4,085 of record CAXBNM010000008.1, on the reverse strand, counting down.
CGCGCACACTGCGACTACTGGTGTCGATGGTCAGATCGGCCAGCTGATACAGGCTGCGCCGGTCGTTGAGAATATTCTGCAATTCGGCCATCGCATGATCGCGCCCGCGCATCGGTCGCATGTCGCCCTGCTCCATGACTCGGGTCATGTGGTCGCGCGGCTCGGCCTGCAGCCAGACCGTATAGCACTGGGTGCGCACCTGCGTGTAAGCGGCCGGCGCGTTGACGATGGAGCCGCCCGTGGCCAGCACAAACGCCTGCTGGTTGGCGAGCAAACGCCGCAGCACACGGGCTTCGGCATCGCGGTAGGCCTCTTGTCCGTAAACGGAAAAGATCGCCGCCAGATCGCAACCCATCTCGCGTTCGATTTCGTGATCGAGTTCGACAAAGGACACGCCCATCTGCGCCGCCAGTTGCCCGCCAATGGTTGATTTGCCGGCGCCGCGCAAACCGATGAGTGCAATTCGCGCGCGCCGCGTCGGGCTGCCCGGACCATAACGTTCATGGAGTAATTGACCTATCTCGGCCAGTTGGGCGGGCGCAAGCGTGCTGAGTTGCGTGATGACGGCTTGCAGCGCCGGGCTGGTCACGGCCGGCACCGACGGGGCTTCGTCAACCAGTTCCAGCAGGTTGCAACCGAGCGCCCGGGCCAGCTTGCGCAACAGCAACATCGAGGCGTTGCCGCTGCCCAGCTCAAGTTGCGCCAGATAGCGTTCGGACACACCGGCCAGTGCAGCCAGCCGCTTGCGCGTCAGAGCGGCACGCTCGCGGCGCTGACGCACCCGTAAACCGAGCGCGGCAAGGTAAGCTTGCTCGGCAGCAGGCTCGGTCGCCTTGTCAATGACTGGCGTCGTGGCGCCAGCGGCAACGGAACCGGAATCGGAGTTATCAGCGGCGGAACTATCAGGCAATGTCGACATTGATGGCGTGCCCAAATATGGCACTATTTTGCTTATTCGCAGGTTTCAAGAACTATAAAGCATCATGACTGCCAGTGCTTATCGAATCGAATCTCAGCGCATCGACGCGCCCGCCAATGCACGAGCTACGGCCTGGCCGTCGCCGACGTTGGTGTTTCTGCACGAGGGCCTGGGCAGTGTGTCGACCTGGCAGCAGTTTCCGGCGCGGCTGTGTGCGCTGACCGGGCTGCCCGGGCTGGTCTACTCACGGCGCGGTTACGGGCGCTCGGCCCCATTGGCTGCCCCTTTCGACCCGGCTTTCCTGCACCAGGGCGCGGCCGACGAAATGAATCAGGTGTTGGCTGAACATGCCATCGACGATGCCATTCTGGTTGGCCATAGCGACGGTGCCTCGATTGCGCTGATCCGGGGCGGACAGAGCGAACCCACTGCGCCCGCGCACGCCACCCGCCTGCACGGCATCATCGCCATCGCCCCGCACCTGTTCGTTGAGCCCGTCTGTGTACAGGCCATTGCCGCAGTGGCCGAGCGCATTGCTGCCGACCCCGAGCGACTGAGCTTTCTGGCGCGCCATCATGACGATGCCGCGGCGATCTTCAAGGCATGGTCACAGGCCTGGCTGGATCCGGCCTTTCAAGGCCTGGACCTGAGCGCCGAGGTGGCGCGCATTGCCTGCCCGGTACTGGCGGTGCAAGGCGCGCACGATCAGTACGGCACGCTGGCGCAGATTCACCGTCTGGCCAGCCTGGCGCCCAAGGCGCGCGCTGTCGTTTTACCCGACTGCCGACACTCGCCTCATCTGGAAGCCGAACCGGCCTTGCTGAAGGTTTGCCAGGCATTCATCCAGGCCTTGCGGCCCGGCCACTCTCAGGCCGCGAACCGGTAAGCACCGCCCTTGGTCAGTGCCTTCTGGTAGGCGGGGCGGGCTTGGAAGCGATCCACCCAGGCGGCCAGCGCCGGCAACTCGCCCAGCACGCCATAAACGCGCGCGATTTCCCCGACGAAACTCATCTGTACATCGGCACCACTGAAGGTATTGGCGACCAGCCAGTCGGCGCTGCCCAGCGCCTGATTGACGTAACCCAGATGGTTGGCGATTTCGCTGTTGATGCGTGGCTCCAGCGGTGCGGCGGCTTCGCCCAGACGCGACGTATACAAGCGCAGCATCAAAGGCAGCATGGCCGATCCTTCCGCGTAATGCAGCCACTGCTGGTAGACATCGTAGTCGGCCGAGGCCGGGTCGGGTTGCAGACGCCCCTGACCGTGGCGACGGATCAGAAAATCGATGATGGCGCCCGATTCGATCACGGTCTGGTCGCCATCGCTCAACACCGGCGATTTGCCCAGCGGGTGAATCGCTTGCAGCGCCGGCGGTGCCAGCCGGGTTTCGCTGTCACGGGCGTAATGGCGAATTTCGTAATCAAGCCCCAGCTCTTCAAGCAGCCACAGCACGCGCTGCGAACGGGAGTCATTCAGGTGGTGAACAATAAGCATCAGGGTCTCGCGGAAGAAGAGTCAGGAATTGCCATTGAGCCGGTCCGGGCGCGGCCCAGCCGGTCATTGATGGCCGAATAGGCAGCGTCGGCAGGTGGTTGTTCAACGAGCAACACATCGACATGCATTGCGTCGAGCCGGCGCAGATCATCGTACAGATGACGACTCAGGGCCTCAGGCTGCCCGGCCATCGCAATCCAGTGCGAAGCATGGTGGCCGGCCGGACACTGGCGCGCATACACAGCCGCCCGCTGGCCGGCCGCCTGCACGGCTTGCAAGCGATCCGGCAGTTGCGCAGCCGGCAGCAGTTCGAGCCGGGTCAGAGGGGCGTAATGCGCGGCCAGCGAACCCGGCACGACGGGTCGGTCGGCAGCGGCGCCGCCCAGCGCGGGCAGACCGAGCACGGCGGCCATGGCGGCGCCGGTAATCGCGCCAGGTCGCAACACGGCGGGATGCTCGCCACTGACGTCGCAGATCGTTGATTCAAGACCGACTTCAGACTCCCCGCCTTCGAGAATCAGCGGCGCCTCGCCGCCATAGTCGTCGAGCACATGCGCCGCACGGGTCGGACTGATGCGGCCGAAGCGATTGGCCGAGGGCGCAGCCACGCCGAGGCCGCCAAGCGCCTCGAACTGACGCAGCAAGGCCTGCGCGACCGGATGCGATGGCACCCGCAGGCCAACCGTGGCATGGCCGGCACAAGCAGAATCGGGCATGCCGGCGCGCAAGCGGGCAATGAGGGTCAGCGGACCGGGCCAGAAGGCATGCGCCAGTGCCAGCGCCTGCTCATTGAAATCAGCCCAGCGCCGAGCCTGCGCCAGATCGGAGACATGCACGATCAGCGGATGATCGGCCGGTCGTTGTTTGAGCGCATAGACCGCCGCTACCGCCTCGGCGTTGCCGGCATCGGCAGCCAGCCCGTAGACGGTTTCGGTGGGAATGGCTACCAGTTTGCCGGCGCGCAGCGCCTGCGCTGCGGCCGCGACAGCCTCGGTGTTCACGCCGACGTGGTGGGCGGGCTCGCCTCACGCGGGGGCGGTCCGGCCTGGAGGCTGATTTCGATGCGCTCGATCGTTGACTGGGCTTGCTCGAGGGAATCGCCAAGCGCGGTCACATGACCCATTTTGCGGCCCATGCGCGCCTCGCGTTTGCCATACAAATGCAGCTTGGCACGGGTATGACGAACGACGCTGGACCAGTCGGGCTCAGCCGCCTCTTCGTCGCCATCGGCAAACCAGCAATTGCCCAGAATATTGAGCATGACGGCCGGCTCGTGCTGCTGCACGCCGCCGAGCGGCCAACCAGCCAGCACCCGGGCCTGCTGCTCGAACTGACTCGTCAGACAGGCGTCGATGGTGTAGTGGCCGGAGTTGTGCGGCCGCGGCGCCAGTTCGTTGACCAGAACCTCTTCGTCCGCGGTCACGAACATTTCCACGCCGATCAGACCGACCAAATCCAGCGCCTCGGCAATCCGGCGGGCAATGCCCTCGGCCCGGTCGGCGGCGTGACTGGAAATGCGGGCCGGCGCGATGGTTTGATCCAGGATGTGGCTGCGGTGCTGGTTTTCCACCGGCAGGTAGTTGGCCATCGACCCGTCCAGCCCCCGGGCGATCACCACCGAAATCTCCATGGTGAAGTCGATGAAGCCTTCGAGGATGCCGGTCGCCGTTGG
>CAXBNM010000007.1:0-30395 GCA_963976885.1 uncultured Burkholderiaceae bacterium | reverse complement strand
GCACGTAAAGCCGCAACCGGCTCGGCCAGGGCCATCGCCGCAAGAACCGCCATCCGCTCGGGGCGCGCCCGCCCCTTGACCGCGCCGAACGGCTCAAGCACGACACCGCCGGCCAGCGTCTGACGTGCGGATTGATCGCGCACCACGAGGCGGTCGCCGCGCGCGGCGACAACCGGTTCATCGAGCACCAGTTGGACCGGCGCCGATTGCCCCGGTTCGATCTGCCGGCCCTGCAATACCGCCACGCGCCCGGTGCGCTCGGCCGCGCCATGATGCAGATGAACCGGCGTCCAGTGCAGCAGTGGTCGATCGCGACCGCGCAAGACCTCAAGCCGCGCGTCGATTCGAGCGCTGGCCAGCGGCGCTGACAAAGCCACCAGCCAGTCACCGCGCGCCGGTTTGTGCTGGGTCAGACCGGCGCCCGCAAGAGCCAGTGCGCAGCGCTCCCCCGCCAACCCGGCACTGTGGGTTGCGGGTTGGTCCTGGGCATGCAGCGAGCGCACCCGTACCGGCACCGCAGCAGGCATCAGCATCAATTCATCGCCTTGCGCCACAGTGCCGGCAAACACCGCCCCGGTAACAATCTGACCAACGCCGCTGACCGTGAAGGCCCGGTCCACCGCCAGACGAAAGCGCCCCGTCAACGCCGCCGGTGCGTGTTGCTGATGCAGCCGCTGCAGTTGCGTGCGCACCTCTTCAACCCCGGCCCCGGTCGTGGCTGACATTTCCACCACCGCAGCAGTGTCCAGAAAGCTGCCCGCCACCAGCGCCGCAATTTGCGCACGAACCTGCGCGCGCCGGGCCGCGTCAACCCGGTCGATCTTGCTGATGACGATCAGGCCATGACCGATCCCCTGCAAGCGCAGAATGTCGAGATGCTCGAGGGTCTGCGGCATCGGCCCATCGTCGGCGGCGACCAGCAACACGGCCGCATCAACGGCCGCCACTGCCGCCAGCATGTTACGAACGAAGCGCTCATGGCCCGGCACATCCACGAAGCCGACGCGCGCACCACCGCCCAGGTCGTGATAGACAAAGCCGGCATCAATGGTCAGTCCACGTGCTTTCTCAGCGGGCAGACGGTCGGTATCCACGCCGGTAAGACAGCGCACCAGAGAAGTCTTGCCATGGTCGACATGGCCGGCCGTGGCAATCAACATCAGCGCGGCCCGAGCAAGGCGTCCAGATCGGCAAGCTGAGCAATGAAGGCGTCGTCCTGCTCGAGCGTCCGCACATCAAGCAACAACCGATCGGCGTGCAACCGGCCCAGCACCGGGACAGGGAGCCGGCGCAGCGCATCAGCCCATTGCGCCAACGACACGCGCGCCACGGCATCGGCGCGCGGCGCAATGGCCACCGCCGCACTTGGCAAGCCATCAAGCGGCAACGCCCCGCTGCCGATCTGACTATGACAGGCGACGACTTCATAATCGGCCCGGTGGCCGAGCTGGCGCTCGAAGGCGGCGCAGATCCGCGCCGCGCAGGCCTGAATATCGGTCAATTCACGGGTAAGCTGGCGCAGAGCCGGCAACTCGGCCGTCAGGCGTTCAGGGGCCAGGTACAAGCGCAGCACCGCATCAAGCGCGGCCAGGGTCAGCTTGTCCACCCGCAGCGCACGTTTCATCGGATTGCGCCGAATCCTGTCAATGAGATCGGCGCGTCCGACGATCAAGCCGCACTGCGGACCGCCGAGCAGCTTGTCGCCGCTGAAGGTGACCACATCGGCACCAGCGGCCAGCGCCTGGCTGACGGTTGGCTCGTGCGGCAGGCCGAAGGTTTTCAGCGATATCAACGAGCCGCTGCCCAGATCGTCGATCAGCGGCAAGCCGCGTTGGTGAGCCAGCGTGGCAATCTCGGCGGCGGCGGCCCGACTGGTGAAACCCTGAATCTGATAATTGCTCGGATGAACAGTCATCAGCGCCGCCGTCGCCGGCCCGATGGCATCGGCATAGTCGTGCAAATGGGTCCGGTTGGTGGTGCCGACTTCGCGCAACTGGCAGCCCGCGCTGGCCATGATTTCGGGCATCCGGAAGGCGCCACCGATTTCAACCAGCTCGCCGCGCGAGACAATCACCTCGCGACCTGCAGCCAGCGTATTGAGACTGAGCAATACCGCCGCAGCATTGTTGTTGACAACCGTTGCGGCCTCGGCACCGGTCAGCCGCATCAGCAAGGCCTCGACCGGCTCGTCCCGATTGCCACGCCCGCCGGCGGCCAGATCAAACTCGATGGCGGCCGGCTGCCCGGCCACGGCCATAAGCGCCTGCACCGCCTGACGCGGCAACACCGCCCGCCCCAGATTGGTGTGCAAGACGGTACCGGTCAGATTGAACACCGGCCGGTAGCCGGTCTGCGTCTGCGCCGCCACTTCGGCACCGGCAAGCTGCGCCAGCGACGCGGCAATATCGCCCTGGTCGGCATCGCGGTCGGCAGCCGCACTGTCCGCGCTGAGCCGCGCCCGCAATGACTGACTGACGGTGCGCAACGCATCGAGCACCAGTGTGCGCCCGTGCTGCGCAATCAGCGCAGCGATATCCTCACGCTGCAGCATGCGCTCAAGCGACGGAATGCGTTGCAACGGGTTGCCGGCCATGACGCGGCTCAGGCCTGCTCGGCGAACGGATAGTCGTTATAACCGCGCGCGTCGCCGAGATAGAAAAACTCGGGCAGCCAGTCGTTGAGCGGCAGGTTCTCGCGCAGGCGCCGCGGCAGGTCGGGGTTGGCAATGAACGGCCGCCCGAACGAAATCGCATCGGCCCGCCCGGCGACAATTGCGTCCCGCGCCCGCTCGCCGGTATAGCTGCCGTTGCCGATGTACGGACCGCCAAACGCCTCGCGCACAATGATCGGATCAACCAGCCGATCGTTCGGGTCGCCACGCGGACTGCTTGGTTCAACCACATGCACAAAGGCCAGCGCCAGGCGGCCCAGTTCCCGCGCAGCATAGGTAAAGGTCTGCTCCGGCGTACTGTCGGCCATGCCGTAGTTGTTGACCGATGGCGACAAACGCACACCAACCCGATCGGCGCCCCAGACAGCGGCCACGGCCTCGGTCACTTCAAGCAACAGGCGGGCTCGATTCTCGATGCTGCCGCCATAGCGATCGGTGCGCTTGTTGGTGCCATCGCGCAGAAACTGATCGAGCAGATACGCATTGGCGCCATGAATTTCCACGCCATCGAAACCGGCCGCCTTCGCATTGACGGCGGCGGTTCTGAATTGCTCGATAACGCCCGGAATTTCGTCGGTGTCGAGCGCACGCGGGGTGACCATTTCCTGCGGCCCCTGATAGGTGCCGACGCGTCCGACCGGTTGCAACGCCGAGGGCGCAACCGGCAAGCCACCCTCGGGTTGCAGCGACGGATGCGAGATGCGCCCGACATGCCAGAGCTGCAACGCAATCCGCCCGCCCGCCTGATGCACGGCGTCGGTCACCAGCTTCCAGCCGGCCACCTGAGCATCGCTGTGCACCCCTGGCGCGCCAGCGTAGCCCTTACCCTGTGGTGAGACCTGCGTGGCCTCGGCAATGAGCAGCCCGGCACTGGCGCGCTGACGATAATGCTCGGCCTGTAATTCGTGCGGTGCATCATCGGCATTGGCGCGCAAGCGCGTCAGCGGCGCCATTACCACGCGGTTGGGCATTTCAATGGCCCCAAGGGCCAGCGGCTGGAACAGAGGATCAGGCGACATCATGGGTAGGAGGGCCTCGCAGGCAGGTTGGATACGAAGAATCATGGGATACTAGCGCTGAACCGAATAACCTTTTTACCGTCCCGAGGCCTCGCATGACCGAACCCCTTACCGTGGAAGTGTTCTCCGACTACGTTTGACCGTGGTGTTATCTCAGTACCGTGCGTATTGATCGCCTCACGAAAGAACATGACGTCAACATCAAGTGGGTCCATTTCCCGCTGCATCCCGACACCCCCGCCGTGGGCGGTCGGAGCCTGGAAGACTTGTTTGCCGGCCGTGGCAAAGACATTCCAGCCATGAATGCGCAAATGCGTGAACGCATGGCTGCCGAAGGTCTGCCCTACGGTGAACGCAGCATGACTTACAACAGTCGTCTGGCGCAGGAACTGGGCGCGTGGGCCCATGAGCAACCCGGCGGTGACGCCATTCATGATGCGTTGTTCAAGGCCTACTTCGTCGATGGCAAAGACATCAGCGACAAGCAAGTGCTGATCGACATTGCGGTCGCCGTGGGTCTGCCCGCAGACGGTGCGCGCCAAGTGCTTGAAGAACGCACGCATCAGGCCGTCATCGATGCCGACTGGAATAAATCCCGGCAGTACGGCGTCACTGGCGTCCCGACGTTTGTCGCCAACATGCAAGGCGTCGTCGGCGCCCAGCCCTACGAGGCGTTGGTGCATCTGGTCGAGCAAGCCCGCAAGAGCTGATCTCACCGGCCGGGTCGGTTACCCAACCGACCCGGCGCATCATCCCGGCGCGCAGAGTCGGCGCAACAGGCCGCCGTAAGAAAACATCCCTACACTCGCAAGAACCCGCCCCAACCCGAGACGAGTTCATGCGCACCAACATAAATAAACAACGACGCCAACGCTACGGCACTGCTGCCTGCGCATTGGTCATGGCCTTGGGCGTCATCGGTTGTGGTGGCAGCAGCAATACCGACAATCCGACCGCGGTCTCCAGTGACAGTGTCGAAGAATTTTCCACCGCCTTGATTGCGTTGCATGCTGACCCGGTAGCGTCATCGAAAGACACCTCGGGCGACAACCTGCTCGACCTGCGCGGTGACTGGCCCACCTGGTCAGGTGAAGACACAGCCATTCGCTATGACAGCAATGCCGGTGCCATACGCATCCCGGCATCGGGCTCGGGCGAACTGATCCTCGGGGTGCGCTACTTTGCGCAAACCCTGACGGCGGGCGCCCGCTACACACTGAGCATGGAGGCGTCCAACAACGAAGCCGCGGTTGTGCTGGTATTGGTGCGTGCCGGTGGTGCGGTAGCGCAGATCACGAATCTGGCCGATGGCAGCACCGGCGACTGGGCTGCCGCCCGCCCCGGCAAAACCCTGTCATTCGATGCGCCCGAGGGCATTGTCGGGTTCTACCTGCAAGTGCAAAGTGACTGGCATGAAAGCAGTGCTCACAACCTGGCCGCACAACTGCGCTTCACTGGCGACAGCGATAGCGGTGACGGTAGTGGCGACGGCACGCCGCCGGCCGGTGATGGCTTCAGCCTGGCCGGCACCTGGGCCGACTGGTCCGGCAACCCGACCGGCATTCGCTACGACTCGGCCAGCAACAGTTTGCAAGTGCCCGCGCCAGGCGGTGGCAACAATCAGGTCATCGGCGTGCAGCGCTATACGCAGGCGCTCACCGCCGGCCAGACCTATACGGTTGACGCAACCGGCTCCAGCAATGGCACTGCGCTCATCTTTACCTTGCGCAACAGCGCCGGCGCGCCGCTGACGGTCACCAATGCCGGCACCGGGGCCAGCGGCCAGTCGTTGTGGGTCTCGGGCGGCCAGCAAGTTGCCTTTACCGCCCCCGCCGGCGTGGTCGGCTTCGACGTGCAGGCCCAAAGCCCCTGGCAGGCGAGCAATGCCACCACCGTCCGGGCGAGCCTGAGCGGCAACGGCCAGCCCCCTGCCCCAACGCCGGCACCGACTCCGGAGCCAGCCCCCGCGCCCACCCCCTCACCCACAGGCGACTTCCGGCCTGCCGGTTACAACACCTTGTTTCTGGCTGATGAATTCAATGGCAACAGCCTGGATCGCAGCAAGTGGTGTACGCGCCTGCCGTTCGGCGGTGGTCCGACCTTGCAAGTGCCCGATGCCGAGTGCACCAAGTTCATTGGTCAGGGCTCGCTCGACTATGCCAACGAAGAAGAGCAACAACGCTTTCGCGATTTCGCCGCCGGCACCAATGAGGCCTTGCATCAACTCGGTGGCGGCACACTGAAGTTGCGCGCCACGCGCACCGGGCGCAATGATTACCTGCGCTTTGAAGCCGGCGCGTTGCGCAGCAAAGCCGTGTTCAAGCCCGAGGGTGGCAGCAGCTTCTACATGACCTCGCGTGTGCGCCTGCCTGATGTCCTGGGCGTATGGCCGGCCTTTTTTGTGCTGCCCTCACTGGAGCCAAGTGGCACCAGCTCCTGGCCTCCCGAGATCGATATCTTTGAAGCGCCGATCAACAACACGAGCGGCGAAAACGCCTACACGATGATCCAGCACGGTCGCATTCGCGGCGCGCAAACCAGTTCGGGCAACAGCGAATGGACTTATGCCGCCGACGGCTTCAACATCGACTGGGGCTTTTACACCTCGCCAACTTATCTGCGCGAACGCTGGATTGTGATCGGTGCCGAGTGGACCGCCAACCGCGTCTGCTATTTCATTGACGACATCAAGACCGGCTGTGAAAACTACCGCTGGGTGACCAACAGCGGCCAACCCGCCAATGCCGCAACCCTCATCATGTATCTGGCCGTTGGCGGACCGTGGGCGGGCAAGAACGGCATTGACGACGGCAAATTTCCGACCGAAATGGAAGTCGACTACATTAGGGTCTACAAGAAGTAAGTCAACAAATCAGGCAGACAAACCACTGGGGTGCTCGCGTCGCCTGGGGCTCGGCCGCAGGTCCCGCCCCAAGGCGTCTCGCGCTCGCCCCGCCACTGAGCAGGTGCAATGATTTTCGCCAGTCCGAACGCACGCGGCGCGTTCTTCATGGTCATATGTATGGCGGGCTTCAGCATGAACGATGCCTTGATCAAGCTGATGTCACAAGAACTCGGCCTGTTTCAAATGATCTTTCTGCGCGGCTTGTTCGCCAGTGTGCTGATTGGCCTGCTGTGGTGGCAAAGCGGCGAACGTATCTCACGCCCCAGCCGCACCGATTTACGCATGATGGGCTGGCGCCTGCTGGGCGAGATCGGCGGCACCGTCTGCTTTTTGCTGGCCATCTTCAATATGCCGCTGGCCAATGCCACGGCCATCCTGCAAGCCATGCCATTGGCGGTTACCCTGGCTGCGGCGTTGTTTCTTGGTGAGAAGGTCGGCTGGCGACGTTATGTGTCGATCGGCGTGGGCTTCATCGGCATGCTGATCATCGTGCGTCCCGGCGCCGACTCGTTCAACTACTTTTCGCTGTCGGCCGTGGCGGCCTGCGGCTTTCTGGTGCTGCGCGACATGAGTACCCGCCAGCTGTCGCCCAACCTGCCCTCGCGCTTCATCACATTCATCACCGCCGTGTCGATCACGACCATGGGCGGCCTGATCTCATTGTTCTTCCCCTGGGCGCCGGTAACGCTTGCCAGCTTGTCGGTCCTGGCCGTGGCGGCGGTCTTCGTCGTCGCGGGCTACCTGTTCGGCGTGATGGCCATGCGCATCGGCGACGTCGGCGCGGTGGCACCGTTTCGTTACTCGGTCCTGCTTTTCGCCACCGTGCTGGGTGTGCTGCTCTTTGACGAGTGGCCAAACAACACAACCTTGCTCGGCGGTGCAATACTCGTAGCCACTGGTGTTTATTCCCTGCGTCAGGCTGTTCGCAAGCACTGATTCCATTTCACTTCGTGGAGAAAAGACAATGGACCCGCAACAAATCGATCAACAGGTTTTCGATCTGTACGACGAGTATTGCCACGGCTTCATCGATCGTCGTGAGTTTTTGCGCCGCGCGTCGGTACTGACGGTCGGCGGTGTTTCCGCGCTGGCCATGGCGCAGGCACTGCTGCCACGCTACGCACTGGCTCAAACCATTTCCTTCACCGATGATCGCATCAAGGCCAGGTATGTCGAGTACGCCTCCCCCGGGGGCAACTCAGGGCAAATGCGCGGCTACCTCGTCATGCCGGCGGGCAAAGGGCCGTTTCCTGCGGTGCTCGTCATCCATGAAAACCGTGGTCTGAACCCCTACATTGAAGACGTCGCCCGGCGCGCTGCCGTTGAAGGCTTTCTGGCTCTGGCTCCCGACGGCCTGGCGCCAGTAGGCGGTTACCCGGGCAATGACGACGACGGCCGCGAACTGCAACGCAGCCTCGATCAGGCCAAGCTCAAAACCGACATGCTCAACAGCGCCAACTATCTGCGCACGCACGAACTGAGCAGCGGCAAGCTCGGCGCCACCGGCTTTTGCTGGGGCGGCGGCGCGGTCAACCATCTGGCCGTGACGATGGGTGATCAACTCCAGGCTGGCGTGCCCTATTACGGCGCCGCGCCCGCCACCGACCAGGTTGCCGCCATTCAGGCACCGCTGCTGATCCAGTCGGCCGAAAACGACGAGCGTATCAACGCCATGTGGCCGGACTTCGAGCAGGCGCTCAAGGCCAACGACAAAAGCTACCAGCACCATGTCTATCCCGGCACCAAGCACGGCTTTCACAACAATTCAACACCGCGCTACGACGAGGCGGCGGCCAAGCTGGCCTGGGACCGAACCATCAGCTTTTTCAAAAAACAGCTGAGCTGAGCGTCCGCCGGTTGCCGCGGCTCAGGGTTGGGACGGTTCGCGCCAGTTGCGAGCCGCCCCGACCAGCTCATGCACCCAGGCCAGTTTCTCGATCACGACCTCCGACGGCGCAAACGGATAGGCGTCGTTGTGGCCCAGGCTGCGATTCAGGCTGTTGGCAAACAGCGAAAGAGGCAACCAGCGCGCCAGCATCTCCCGAAAACCCGACGACTCCTCGGCCTGATCGGCAAAGGCGCGCACCTCGGCCTCAGGGTAAGCAGGGAAACCCACCTGCCAGGATTGCGCCACATCAAGCGCCTCGGCCATGTGCAGATAATGCGCCCAGGTTTCGGCAAAATCTTCCCACGGATGCGAAGCTGCGTAGCTGCTGATAAAGCTCTGCTCCCAGTGCTCCGGCGCACCCGCCTTGTAATGCCGCTTCAGCGCCTCGCCGTAATCGGCTCGCTCATCGCCGAACAAGGCTCGAAAGGCCGCCAGCCGACTGGCGTGCTTTTCAATCAGCAATTGCCAGTAATAGTGGCCCGACTCATGACGGAAGTGTCCAAGCAAGGTGCGATAAGGTTCATCGAGCTCACTGCGTCGCGCCTCCCGTTCGACCGGGTCGGACTCGGCAGCGTTGATCGTGATCAAGCCATCCTGATGCCCGGTCAGTACCGGCGTCGGTTCGGCATCGGGCTGCAATATCTGAAACAACACCCCATCGGGGTTGTCTTCTGACTTGGGCGTTGCCTGCAGACCCAACCCGAAAATGGTGTAGAGCCAACGCTTTTTGGCCTGCTCGGCAAGCCGCCAGGCCTGTTGATTGTCTGGGTCGGCCTGATCCGGATACACCTCGGTCAGCACACAGGCCCGGCACAATGAGCCCTTCTCCTGCGGACCCACCAGCCAATTGCAGCTGGCTGCGGTCAGCCGGTTCGCGCACGAGCGCCAGCCATCGCGCCAGGCAAGATCCGTTTTTGCATCGGATTCCGTTGTCGCCTGCGCGCTGCTCTCGAGCGTCACCATTTCCGTGGTTTCGGGTTGGTAGCTCAGTCGATACCGACAGCGCAGACAGTGCAGATTCTCAAAATACACCGGGGCCCGACAATGGGAGCAGAAAAACAAACGCATGACAGTTGTCCTAAGTGCGGTCCGGCAGGCAACCTTGATGGATGCCGTACCGGGAACCGGAAGCGGCGCGACGGCCAGCACCGGCAGCACCAAGGGTGGGCCGGCATGGATCAACGCTCGAATTGACAATAGCAGCAAAACTCCTGCCCGTGCCTCGTCTGGCCCGTAAGACAAGTAACGCTATCATCGCCCCAGGACTCAAGCTTCTACCCCTATTCTCAGGAGCAGCCATGCCTCACGCCATGCCCCTCGATACGCAACCGACGCTGCGCACCTCACAGCTGTGGGCCGCTGCGGCCTTCACTTATTCCGGCACCGCCCTGGCCCATCACCCAATGGACGGCGCGCTGCCGGTCAACGCCTGGCAAGGTTTGCTGTCCGGCCTTGGCCATCCGATCATCGGCATCGATCATCTGGTGTTCCTGATTGCGGCCGCGCTGCTGCTGGCCTGCGCGGGAGTGCGCCGACCAGCGTTGCTGGCGTTGTTTGCGTTCGGCAGCCTGGCCGGGACGCTCATTCACGCAGCCGGCTGGAGTGCGCCACTCATGCACTGGGGGGTCGTGGGCACATTGGTGCTTGTCGCAGCGCTGCTGTTGCGCCAACGGATGCCGACACCGGCCTTGCTGGCGGCAATCACAATGGTGGCCGGCGGGATGCATGGCCACGCCTTTGGTGAAGCCATTATCGGTGGCGAAACGTCACCACTGCTGGCCTATCTGGTCGGCCTGGCATTGGTGCAGGCGGGTTTGATGCTGGCCACCTATTGGCTGGCCCGGCGGCTCTTGCTCGCGGCGCCGAACGCCGCCCGAACTCTGCGCCTGAGTGCCGCCGGCGTGGCCGCAGTCACGGCCGCCATCGCCGGCTATGCGTTGCTGGCCGGCTGAAGCCGGCCGCGCCCTGCCGCGCCGCCGCTGGCGGCAGCGGCTTTACTGGTCGCTCATCGGGTCTGGCTTGCCACCGGCCTGCGAAGCATAGGCGGCCATCAAATCCGTCGGTTCGTCCAGGGCGCTCAACAAACCGGGGTCACGGTCATACAGATCTTTCAGGTAGCGCACGCCGCCATCGCGGTCGCTGACCACCGAGAGATACAGAATATGTACCTGTACCGGTTTTTTGAGATTGACCTGCTTTGTCCGGCGACGATCAAGCACCGCATCAAGCGTATGACGCGACCACTTGTCTGTTGAACCAAGCACCCATTCGGTCAATGCGACGGGATCTTCGGTGCGAATACAGCCAGACGAGAACGCCCTCGCTTCGGCGTCAAACAAATGCTTGGTTGGCGTATCGTGCACATACACATTGTGTCGATTCGGGAAGATGATCTTCACCTGCCCCAGCGCATTGTTCGGTCCCGGCGCCTGCCGGAGCCGATACGGAAAGTTTGAGCGCGACAGTTCATTCCAGTTGATGTCATCGGGATTGACCACATCACCGTCCCGATTACGGGCCTGGAATCGCAAGCGCTTGAATTTGTCCCGGTCTTTCTTGAAAGTGCGAAGCTTGTCGACGCGGGCGATGCGCGTGGGCAACTCCCACCACGGGTTGAGCACCACATACTTGATCGTGTCCGAGAACACCGGCGTCTTGCGATACCGTTTACCGACAATGACTCGGTGCGTGCGTTCAACCTTGCCATGCGCCACAGCCTGCAATTCATAGGCAGGAATATTGACGCGCAGATACCGTTCGCCCAAATCTTCGCCAAGCCAGCGCAAGCGCTCCATGTTGACGCGCAGTTGAGCGATTTTGCTGGCCCGCTCCTGCTCGGCCGGCTCGGTGGGTTCGGCCTCCATTCCGGCACTCAGTTCATGCATGGCTAACACCATGCGCTGATACTCCGGTGTCGTCGGTGCCAGTTCGGCCAGACTGGTGGCAACCGTGCCGCGCTGCAGCGAGCGGGCGAGATGTTGCCGCAAATCCTGAGCCGCGCGTCGCGGCGCCGTCCAGTTTGGCTCCACCGTAAGCGGATCAACCCGGCCATTGAGCATATGCTCCGCGGCCAGCAACCAGGCCTGAGTAGCCGGGGCTTCCCGCGCCATGGGATCGTCGTGCAGCGCGATCAACCCGTCGAGGTTGTAATGCTCGGGCAGCAGACCATGCGTGCTCAATGTCGCCAACGCATCAAGCAACCCCTGATAGTCGGCATCGTCGCCCCAGCGCAAATGGCTGACCGTATCGGACTCGACCTCGAAGCCCGCGTCGGCAACAGAAACCGTCTCCACCATGGCGTCGAGTTCATTCGCTGCTTGGGCGGCGAGCCCGGTTGCAGAGGCGTCAACAACGGGCGTCGCCAGAACTGCTGACATGTCGAGCATGAAGTCAGGCCATGACGCCGGCCCTGCCAACAACCCCGGCGGGGTCAATGCCGTGTCAGCCAACAATGAGAATGCTGATTTGTCAACATGCTGCAATTCACCGCCCAGTGGCGACAACGCATACGCATTGACGGGTAGTGCAATCGATAAGGCTAATGCGACCGTGCGACGGCGCGACCATTTGAGTAGAGGAGTTTTCATGAAGGATCGAGGCCGGATAGAAAGAACAATGACCTCTAGCTTCGTCCTGCATCTCGCTGGCGTCGACATTGCGGCGACAATCGGCCGATCTGTGGCAGCAGGCTGCACCACCTCAAAGCTTGAGTACCTTTCAGCAATCCGTGTCTGCCGTTGATGACCCATGACAAGACTCCACGCCGATCCATGAATCAAGTTAATCACCGCCTGCAGGTCGGGGCAAACGACATGCGCCGCACGCCGCCAATCTGCGGCCGAACGGCCAGAGAATCACAACGGCAATGAACCATTGCCCGCGACCGGCACACCTACGGACCGAGGGCGACACCCGCAGTACTCGTCGCCATTGCCATGGCAGGCGTCTGGCAGACTGCCAGAGCCACCACGCAGCGAATCGTGACGGTGAACGGCGCAAAGCTCACACCGGCGCAGATCGCCTGGTTCGATCGCGCCCAATGCGCGTTCATTCCCAATGGCTCGTATTGGTGGAACCCACAGGGCGGCGCCTGGGGTTACGCCGGAAACCCGCGCGTGCAAGGGGTTATCGGTGAGGCATGTCGCTCAAAGAGTCATCACAGCCAACGGGCTCCGCATAAAAGCCTGAGTCAGCGCGGATTGCTTTACACACCGGGGGACCTGAACTTTCGCTAGTGTCCCGGTCTGATCAACCCGACGACTGCGGCGGTGATAAGCTCTGCTCACCACCACACTCGCGGAGATCTGCATGGCCACTTACGTCCTGGTCCACGGCGCCTGGCACACCGGCAACGAACTCGAACCTGTTGCCGCCATTATCCGTAAAGCCGGCCACACCGTTCACACGCCTACGCTGGCAGGCAACCGCCCCGGCGACAACAAAAGTACCGGTTTGGAGGAGGCCATCGATTCGCTGGTGCAATTCGTCAAAATGCACAAGCTGAGCAATATCGTGTTGATGGGCCACAGTTACGGCGGCATGGTCATTACCGGCGCAGCCGATCGTCTGCCCGAAGCCACCATCGACCGCCTGGTGTACTGGAATGCGTTTGTGCCCAACGATGGCGAAGCACTGAACGACATGGTGCCGCCCCACTACGCACAAATGTTCGACCAACTCGAAGCCAACGATGGCTCGGTGGTATTGCCCTACCCGGTCTGGCGCGAGGCCTTCATCAACGATGCCGATGCCGAACTGGCCCGCAAAGCCTATGAGGTGCTGAATCCGCATCCCTACAAAACCTTCAAAGACAAGATCAAGCTGTCGTGCAACCCTGCCGCCATGACTATTGCCAAGTCGTATCTGTGCTGCACCGAAGATACGGCACTGCCGCACAGCACGCCCTGGCATCCGCGTTTGTCCGAAAAGCTCGGTCTGTTCCGGCTGGTGCTGACACCGGGCAGCCATGAGTTGTGCTTCACCAACCCTGCCTTGCTGGCCGAGAAAATCATGCTCGCCGGGCGCGACTGAACACGGCACCGGTGAACCGGTCCGACCCGGACCGGTTCACATCGGCGATTTACACCGGCGATACACATCGGCAAAAGCCTGTCTCGGCCGTCTTGGCCTTAACGTTACGACCAAGGTTACATGCTCAACAGCATTGCCGTGTCCGGCTACCGATCCCTGCGCGAACTCGTTCTGCCTCTCAGTGCGCTCAGCGTCGTCACCGGCGCCAACGGCAGTGGTAAATCAAATGTCTACCGCGCACTACGCCTGATTGCAGCAGCGGCCAGCGGCACCATCGTGCCGGCGCTGGCCCGGGAAGGCGGCCTGGCGTCCGTACTGTGGGCCGGGCCACAGCAAATCGCCGGGTCGGTCCGGCGCGGCGAGCGTCCGGTACAGGGCACAACGCGCAGCAAACCGGTAAGCCTGCGACTTGGCTTCAGCGCTGACGACTTCAGCTACGCAATCGATCTGGGCCTGCCAGCGCCGGCCACCACCATGTTTGCCCTCGACCCTCAAATCAAGCGCGAGAGTCTGTGGGCGGCACCGGTCTACCGACCGGCCAGCGCCCTGGTCGAACGCAACGGAGCGCTGGTCAAGCGACGCGATGATGCTGGCCAATGGCTGCCGGTCACCACCCATCTGGCCGCCACCGACAGCTTGCTCGCACAATTGGCCGACCCTCGCGCCACCCCTGAGGTGCTGCAATTGCGCGAACGCATGCGTGCCTGGCGCTTTCATGACAGCTTGCGCACAGACGAACACGCACCGGCCCGCAGCCCGCAGATTGGCACCCATGCGCCCATTCTTGCCCATGACGGCGGCAACCTGGCCGCGGCCTTGCAAACCATTATCGAGATCGGCGACGCCGACGCACTGGCACAAAGCATCGATGATGCGTTTCCGGGTTCAAGGGTAGAGATCGTCGCGCACGACACGCGCTTCTCGGTGCATATGCATCAACACGGCCTGCTCCGCCCCCTGACTGGCGCTGAATTGTCTGATGGCACCTTGCGTTATCTGTTGCTGGCGGCGGCCTTGCTGAGCCCGCGCCCATCCGCGCTGGTAGTCCTCAACGAGCCCGAAACCAGCCTGCACCCCGACTTGCTGCCAGCACTGGCCCGACTCATCATTCGGGCCAGTCGCACCAGTCAGATCATCGTCGTCTCGCACGCCAACCGACTTGTCGCCGGCTTGCTCGAGGACGACCAGGCAAGCCTGCTGCCACTGGAGAAGTCCTTCGGGGAAACTTCGCTGACCGGGCGCGCTGCCCCCCAGCCCGCCTGGAAATGGCCGAATCGCTAGGCACTTGCGCCCGGGTGCGCTAAGCTCATTCTCGCCGCAAGCAACACGGCTGCCACCACAACAACGGAGACACGCATGACAAGCAACGTGCAGTACATCGATCCACCCGGAGCCTGCCCCGCCCAAGGCCTTTATTCGCACATCGGCAAAGTCACCGACGGCTCGATGTTGTTTCTGGCCGGTCAGCTATCGGTAGCCGCCGACGGCAGTGTCGCTGGTGTGGGCGACTTTGACGCGCAATTCGAGCAGGTTTTCAGCAACATGGAAGATGTGCTCAAAGGAATGGATTGCGACTTCAACGACGTGATCAAATTCACCACGTATCTGGTGCACTCCCAGGACATCGATGCCTTCATGCGGCTGCGCGCCGAGCGCTTTCCCAAAATGTTCAAGACATCAGCGTATCCGCCGAACACCTTGCTGGTGGTGGATCGCCTGGTCAAGGAAAGCTTTCTGATCGAAATCGAAGCCGTCGTGCGCGGCCACTGAAGCACTTCACCCCTGTTCGGAGCACAGTTGTGCCTCAGAATATTTACGATGATGACGAGTTCTACGCCGGCTACCAGCAACTGCCGCGCTCGGTCGGCGGCCTGCATGCTGCCCCCGAGTGGCCGGTGGTCCACGAGTTACTGCCTGACCTTGCCGGCGCGAAGATTCTCGATCTTGGATGCGGCTTTGGTGCCTTCGACCGCTGGGCAGCCCGACAAGGCGCAGAGCAGATCATTGCCGTCGATGTCTCGTCAAACATGCTCAAGCGCGCGCGTGAGCTGACCGACAACAGCCTCATCGACTATCGCCAGGGCGACATCGGCGCACTGGACATTCCCGAGAGCGAGTTTGACCTGATCTACAGTGCGCTGGCAATTCATTACATCGAAGACTTGCACACGCTTTGCCAGACCATGCGCGCAAAGCTGCGCGAAGGCGGTCAACTCATCGCCACCCTTGAACACCCGATTTTCAGCGCCCCCCGGCACGATCAATGGCAAACAGATGCGCAAGGCAACAAGATCTGGCCACTCGACGGCTATCTGCGCGAAGGCGCGCGCACCCGCTCATGGTTTACCGATGGAGTCATCAAGTATCACCGCAGCACCGAAACCTATGTCAATACGCTTCTCGACAATTCGTTTCGACTGAACCGGCTGATTGAATGGGGGCCCGACGAGCATCAACTGGCACAACACCCGGAATGGGCATGCGAGCGTGACCGCCCGATGTTCATGATTCTGGCGGCCACGGCAGTGCTGTAACGAACGCAACGCCAGCTCCTCCGGCGCTGCGACTGGCGGTTTACTTCATCCCATCAAGCAAGCGAGCCCCGTCGGGCGATTGCGTCTTCCACTTCTCGATGACCCCGGAAGCAGCCGTTTTCATGCTGATCACAATCTCGGTCGGAATTTCCGTTTGCACCTGCACGCCGTTCTTGCGCATCCGGTCGTAGTTTTCGTCAACGCGGGTAAGCATTGCCTGCCACTGCCGGGCCTCAGTGGCCTTCGCCGCCTCATCGACCGCCTGCTGCACTTCGGCAGGCAAGGCCTCATAAGCCTTGAGGCTCACCGTAGCAAACGAGAGCGGAATCGCGTAGTTCAACTCGCTGAAGCTCGGCAGGATCTCCCAGAGTTTGCGACCCGCCCCACCGTCGCCAGACGACAGCACCGCATTGGCATCGCCACTGCGCAACCTGGGAATGGCATCGGCCCAGGACAACTTGGTGGCATTGACCCCGGCAGACTTCATCACCTCGGTCGAGGTGTCGTCGTAAGTACGCATGGCCAGCGACTTCAGATCGCTGAGCGAACCCAGCGGCGCCTTGGCCCAGATACCCGACGCTGGCCACGGCGTCACCCCTTGCTTGCGAAAGGCCGCGTCATAGGCCGAGCGAGCGTCGTCGGCCAACTTGTGCGCGCCATCAATGGACGTTGCGACAAACGGCAGCGACGACAGTCCGAAAATGGGATCAATGCTGCGCAGTGCGCCCCCAAAGGCATCACCAGCCTGCACCTTGCCCTCGCCAATGGCCGCAAGCATGCCGGCAGACTTGATGCCGGCCTCGCCGCCAAAGCTTGGCTTGATCGTCAACACATCGGGGACACGCTTTTCAACCTCGGCGGCAAAAGTCGCAATCCCCTGCCCCGGCATCGCGGTAGCCGGATACTCGGTAGGCATGGTCCACACCGTTTGCGCCAGCGCCGACCCACCTGTCATTGCCAATACTGCAACCGCTTTCAACACGCTCTTCACGTCGCCTCTCCTCAATCCTGGGCCGGCCTGTTGAACGACAAAGCACCGCCCGGCAACCGGCGACCAACACAGCGCAGTCAGGAAGCAGGCAGGTGGTCTTGTCGACAGACACACTTTCCTGCCGGTTCATCATGCGCTCGAAAGAGGTGATACGCAATTCGTCTGCGAGTGGTGCGCAAGGCACCATTGCAGTGCGCACGCAAACCCACAAATGCCTAGAAGGTCGGATCAATCGGCGTCATCGCCGGGCACCGCGCTTCGATGGCGCGCGCCGCTTCGATCAGCATGTCCTCCCGGAAACGGTTGGCAATCAGGTGCACGCCCATCGGGACACCGTCGACCAGTCCAACCGGTGCCGACATCGCCGGCACGCCGAGAAGCGGCACGACGAACATCGGCGTTTGCGCGGCCAGAATCCGCTGCATGCTTTCGCGCGACTCGAGATCGAGCCCCTGCTTGAATGGCGCTTCGGCACAGACCGGGCCGAGAATGAGCGGATAGCGCTGCATGAAGCCGAGCCATTCGCGCAGCAAGGTGCTGCGCCGCGCTGCGGCTGCCGAAAATTCCTTGCCCTCAAGCCGCGGGGTTTCATCAAGCATCCACTCCAGCGCTTGCTTCATTCCGGCGTCGGCCTGCTCGCGAACGACATCGGCCGCAAAGTAGCGCACGTCATTCTGAGCCAGTTCATTCCACAGGCTGGCGGCCTCGGCCATCGCGGGTGGATCCACCTCTTCGATCTCGTAGCCGGCGTCGCTCAACCAGTTGGCCGCCGTACGAATGGCTTCGGCCACCGCGGGCTGCAGCGGCGCGCCTCCCGAGGACAACGTCATCGCCACGCGAACAGGTTGCTCCGGCGCGGGCCAGTCGAGCGGCGCCGGCACCCACCAGACATCGCGATAGTCACCCACGGACATGACACGCAGTGCGAGTTCCATGTCAGCCACGTTACGGGTCAATGGTCCCTGCGCAGACATCCATTGTGCCGAGATCGGACGCTCGGTCGCCGCGCTGGGTGCAAAGGCAGGCACGCGGCCAAAAGAGGGCCGCAAACCGTACAACCCGGTGCAATAGGCCGGGTAGCGAATGGAACCGCCAAGATCGTTGCCATGACCGATGGGGCCAATACCGGCGGCAACCGCAGCCGAGGCGCCGCCGCTGGAGCCACCCGGCGTATGGTCGCGCGACCAGGGGTTCAGCGTGCGGCCATACAAGTCGTTCTCGGTAAACCAGCGCATTGAAAATGCCGGCGTGTTGGTGCGACCAATAACGATGGCGCCGGCCGCGCGCAAATTGGCCACCACCGGGCTGTCTTCGGTGGCAATATTGTTCTGCAGCGCCACGACCCCGTTGGTATTGGCCCGGCCTTTGGTATCAACGTTGACTTTGACCGTAACCGGCACGCCATGCAGTGGCCCTGTCGTGCCGCCACTGGCCTGCGCGCGGTCGGCATCATCGGCCGCGGCCAGCGCCTCTTCGGCCATCAGATCAACCACTGCGTTCAGCTTCGGATTGACCGCGTCGGCGCGGTCCAGACAACTGCGCACGGCTTCTCGGGCCGACACCTGCCGGTCACGAATCATTTCTGCCAACTCCAGTGCCCCCAAGCGCCACAATTCGGTCATTGCTATCTCCGGTCAACAATTTTGCGACCTTCATGATAGCCCGACCGGCAGGCATCAAGCGGCGCGGTGCCATCCGTTTACCCCTCTTCCGCCAACCATGCCGGGCGCATTTTTCTCTTTGCGCGACACTGACATAAGATCTGCCCATGAGTGATGAAACCTACGACTACATTGTGATTGGTGCCGGTACCGCAGGCTCGGTCGTTGCCGGCCGGTTATCCGAGCACGGCAAATACTCGGTCTGCGTGCTTGAGGCCGGGCCACGTGACCGCAATCCGTTCATTCACATTCCTGCCGGCGTGTTGTACACGCTGCAGAATCCGGCCATCAACTGGATGTACAAAGGGGTGGGCAGCCCCGGACTGAACGGCCGGGCGGTCAATCACGCCCGCGGCAAAACACTGGGCGGCTCCGGTTCAATCAACGGGCATATCTACAATCGCGGCCAACGCAGCGACTTCGACACCTGGGCCGAGTTGGGCAATCGCGGCTGGGGC
This sequence comes from uncultured Burkholderiaceae bacterium, assembly GCA_963976885.1. Classification (GTDB taxonomy): domain Bacteria; phylum Pseudomonadota; class Gammaproteobacteria; order Burkholderiales; family Burkholderiaceae_E; genus JAUIAI01. Next base: position 11,237 of record CAXBNM010000007.1, on the reverse strand, counting down.
TATGACGATGTGCTGCCCTACTTCAAGAAAAGCGAGAACAAGATTGGCCTCGGCGATGCGCAGTTCCACGGCCGCGCGGGACCGTTCACGATTACCGATATCGACGACACTGATCCGCTTTGCGATGCCTTCATACGCGGCGCCGAGTCGCTGGGCATTCCGCGCAACGACGACTACAACGGCCGGGTTCAGGAGGGCATCTCCTACGCGCAGCGCAGCGTCTATCGCGGTCGGCGCGTCAGCCCGGCGCGGGTCTTTCTGTATCCGGCCGAAAAGCGCGGCAATACCCGAATCATCACCAACGCCCACGTGCAACGCATCGAGATCACCGACGGCAGAGCACATGGCGTCAGCTTCAAGATCGGCGGCCCACAAGCGCCGCTGCAAACCGTCAGCGCCGCCCGTGAAGTGATTCTGTGCGCCGGAGCCATCGCCTCACCGCAAATTCTGCAACTCTCGGGCATCGGGGCGGCCGAGCATCTACAAGCCATTGGCGTACCGGTCGTGCGCAACCTGCCGGGCGTAGGCAGCAATTTTCGCGACCACTACGCGGTCCGCTCGGTCGTGCGCACCCAACAGCTGCCTTCCATCAACCAGCGCGTGCGCGGCCTGCCACTGGTACGCGAAGTGCTCAACTATGCGTTCACCCGGCGTGGCGCGCTGGCACTCACACCAACCCTGGTCTATTGCTTCTGGAAGTCCAACGAACAACTGGACAACGGCGACATTCAGATCACCTTCACGCCCGCCAGCTACCCCGATGGCGTGCAATCAGGTCTGGACCGTTTTCCCGGCGCTACCGTCGCCTGCTGGCAGCAACGCCCACTGAGCGCCGGCCATGTCCGTGCCACCAGTGCCGACCCGTTCGAACAACCGGAAATTCAAGGCAACTTCCTGGCCGAAGAACAAGACCGCAAAGTCCTGCTGGCGGCCATGCGCACCAGCCGCCGCATATTGCACAGCGAGCCCTTCAAACCCTATGTGGCCGAAGAAATCTGGCCCGGCCCGGCGCGCGAAAGCGACGAAGAGTTGCTAGACCATGCCCGGCGCACCGGCAACACCGCCTACCATCCGATGGGCACCTGCAAAATGGGCCCGGCCTCGCAGAGCGACTCGGTCGTTGACGACCAACTGCGCGTGCACGGCATTGCCGGTTTACGAGTGGCCGACACCTCGATCATGCCGACCATTCTGTCTGCGAACCTGAACGCCGGCGCGCTGATGATCGGCGAGAAGGCGGCCGATCTGGTGCTTGGTGCCGTCTAGCACCCCCCTGTTGCCACGCTTGCGTGCCGGCCATTGAGGGTCATGACTGCTGATCGGCCCGTTCGGAAAATGCCGTTACACTGACGCTTCGAATCAATCTGTACACACTTATAACAAGCACCCAGGAGTCAACGATGCGTCATCGCAGCTTTATCGCGGCCACTCTCACCGCACTGTTCATGGCCAGCCCGGCAGCGGCTGAAGAATGCAAGCCGTCTCAATGGGGCCCTGATGACGAGCTCGGCTCGGCGAATCTGGTCACCCCCGAGCGCACCATGGCCGCCATGAAAATGGTCAAGCAGGGCAAGTCTCTGCCGCTGGGCATCACCATCGACCGCAACACACCGGCCTATCCACCACGCAGCCTCACTACCCAGGTCGTGCAACCCAACCAGCAAGGCGGATTGCGCAAGTTCAGCTACAACATGAGTTCGAACGACGACATTGTGCAAGTGTGGCTGGGCATCGGATCGCAGATTGACGGTCTTGGGCATCTGGGTCAGGAAGGCATCTACTACAACTGCAATGACGAGAAGGACTTTGCAGCCATTACCGGCCTCAAGAAACTTGGCACGCACAACATTCCCCCGCTGATCAGCCGTGGCGTGGTGATCGACATGACCGCCCACTTCGGCCAGGACCATCTCAACGCCGGTCAGGTTTTCAACGAAGATGAAATTCAGGCCGCTGCAAAGGCCCAGGGCATCGAGATTCGCGAAGGCGATATCGTGCTGTTCCACACCGGCTGGACCGACGCCAAACTCGAAGCAGACCCCAAAGCCTGGGTCAGCGGCGAGCCGGGTCTGGGCGAAAGCGGTGCGCACTGGCTGGCCAGCAAGAATGTGATGGCCGTTGGCGCAGACACCTGGGGTGTCGAACCCGTCCCGCCGGAGAAGAAAGGCCGGCCCTTTTTCGGTCATGTGATTCTGCTCAAGCAAAACGGCATCTACTTGCTTGAAACCATGAACACCGGTCCGCTGGTCAAAGAAGGCGTCAAGGAGTTCATGTTCGTACTCGGCCAGGCACGCATCCGTGGCACGGTTCAGATGATCATCAATCCGGTCGCCATCTACTGATTCAACGCAGCAACCCAGACGGTGTCGTTCGTGCACCGTCTGGCCTGACGCGCGTCGCCGGACGGCCTCAGCAGACAATCATTCGGCCCAGACCTGTCCCAACAACTCACGCAGCAGCGCAATCGACTGGACGAGCAATGGCCCACGCGGCCGCTGGGCCGAGGTGGCAATCCATAAGGTTGTGGTCAGCCGGGGCGGGCCGATCGGGCGCACCTGAAAAGCCTCGCCGCCACGATGGCTGTTGACGCCGTTCAGCGTCAGCGCCCCGTGCATGCCATGCATTTCCACCAGATCGAGTATTGCCGGCACGCTTTCGATCTCAGTCGCAATGCGCGGCTTGTGGCCCGCAGCCAGCAAGGCCGTCTCGACGACCATGCGAATGGAGTGCGGCCGACTCGGCATGACCAGTTCCGTTGCCGCAAGCCGGGCCAACGATATCGGCCGGCCAACCCGAGGCTGTCCCTCGGCCCGTGCAGACACCAGATAAAGCGCCTCGTCGAGCACCGGCACCAGTTCGACATCGGCCGACGGTGCCATGTTGTAGACCACCGCACAATCGACCCGGCCCATTTGCAACCACTCCAGCACATGAGCCGACAAGCCATCGACGACCGTCAGTGTCGCACTGGGAAAACGCTCTCGAAATGCGGCAACCAGCGGTGCCGTCAGCGCCCGACTGACACTGGGCGCCAGACCGATGGCCAGATGTCCGCTGGCGGCACCCCGGGCGCTCTCCATGTCTTCGCGCGCGTTGTCCACTTGCTGCAGGATGCCACGGCTGTGCGCCAGCAGGCGCTTGCCGGGCTCGGTCAGCTTGATGCCCCGCCCATTGCGCTCGAACAAGGTCTGGCGCAACTCGACCTCAAGAGCGCGAATCTGCCGTGACAACGCCGGCTGGGCCACCGACAGAAAACTTGCAGCCCGTGTGAAGCTGCCCAATTCGGCGATATGTACGAAGTAACGTAACTGTTTGAGGTCCATTGCCGGTCATGGTCCATTTATTAACATGCCGAATTGATATATCTGCTATCCCGGTTATTGTATTGCTGAATAGTTAGCTTCAACCGAAAATCCCCTGTCCTGGGTCCTGGCGGCCCACTGTCCATAACCACACGGAGAATGTTCGCAGTGATCATCGACTGTCACGGCCACTACACTACCTCGCCCGCCGCGCTCGAGACCTGGCGCAACCGGCAGCTTGCCGCGTTCAATGATGGCGGCCCGATGCCGGCAGTTGCCGAACTGAAGATTTCCGATGATGAACTGCGCGAGTCCATCGAAGCCAACCAGCTCAGACTGATGAAGGAGCGAGGCTGCGACCTGACCATCTTCAGCCCGCGCGCCAGCTTCATGGCCCATCATCTCGGAGACTTTCAGGTCTCGAGCACCTGGGCAGCGATTTGCAACGAGCTTTGCTACCGCGTGTCCGAACTGTTTCCCGAGCATTTCGTGCCGGCGGCAATGCTGCCGCAAAGTCCGGGCGTAGACCCGGCCACTTGCCTGCCCGAACTGACCAAGGCGGTGGAGCAATACGGTAACGTGGCACTCAACCTGAACCCGGACCCTTCCGGAGGCCACTGGACGAGCCCGCCGCTGACCGACCGCCAGTGGTATCCGATATACGAGAAGATGGTCGAGTACGACATCCCGGCAATGATCCATGTCAGCACCAGTTGCAACGCATGCTTTCATACCACCGGGGCGCACTACATCAACGCCGACACCACGGCGTTCATGCAGCTGTTGCAGGGAGATCTGTTCAAGGACTTCCCGACCCTGCGCATGATCGTGCCGCACGGCGGGGGCGCTGCCCCCTACCACTGGGGGCGATACCGTGGTCTGGCGCAAGCGCTGAACAAGCCGGTGCTGCAGGAACATCTGCTGGGCAATGTCTTCTTTGATACCTGCGTCTACCATCAACCGGGTATAGATCTGCTTTCTTCGGTGATTCCGGTCGACAACATTCTGTTTGCCAGCGAAATGATTGGCGCAGTGCGCGGCATTGACCCCGAAACCGGCTTTCATTTCGACGACACCAAGCGTTACATTGAAGCGTCGACCTTGCTCAGCGACGCCGACAAGCACAAGATATACGAAGGCAATGCGCGACGAGTCTATCCGCGCCTGGATCAAATGCTCAGACAACGAGGACGATAACCATGTACGAACTTGGCGTTGTTTATCGCACTATCGAACGCGCAGACCTGGCCACGGCCACCAAACTGGCCCCGCTGGGCAGCGCCACCGTCCATGAAGCCATGGGTCGGGTCGGTTTGCTCAAACCCTATATGCGGCCGATTTACAGCGGCGCACGTGTTGCCGGTCCGGTCGTCACGGTGTTGCTGCAACCCGGTGACAACTGGATGATGCACGTAGTGGCCGAACAGATTCAGCCCGGCGATGTCGTAGTTGCCGCCATCACCACCGAGTGCACGGACGGCTACTTCGGCGATTTGCTTGCCACCTCGTTCAAGGCGCGCGGCGCCCGCGCTCTCATCATCGATGGGGGCGTGCGTGATGTTGCCACCCTGACCGAAATGGCATTCCCGGTCTGGAGCAAAGCCATCAGCAGCAAAGGCACCATCAAAGCCACACCGGGCTCGGTCAATATTCCGCTGGTCTGCGCCGGAGCGCTCGTCCACCCCGGCGATGTCGTGGTTGCCGATGACGACGGCGTCGTGTGCGTGCCGCGGCAACGTCTGGCAGCCACGCTGGAAGCGGCCACCCAACGCGAGGCCAACGAAGACGCCAAACGCCAGCGCCTGGCCGCCGGCGAACTCGGCCTCGATATGTACAAGATGCGCGAACCATTGGCCGCCGCCGGCCTGCGCTACATCGACTGACGCTGCGCCCCTTACCCAACGAGACCCCGATGACCTTCGAAAAATCAGCCGGCTGGCTTGACTGGTATGCAGGACCAAGCCGCCCTCGCTTCAAGGTACCCGCCGGCAGCGTTGATGCGCACTGCCATGTCTTTGGCCCAGGTGCGCAATTTCCGTTTGCTCCCGAGCGCAAATACACGCCTTGCGACGCCAGCGAGGCGCAATTGTTCGCCCTGCGCGAGCGTCTGGGGTTCAGTCGCAATGTCATCGTTCAGGCTACCTGCCACGGCGCCGATAACCGGGCCATGACCGACGCGTGCCGGGCCAGCGACGGCACTGCACGCGGTGTCGCCACCGTACGGCGCGACGTCACCGACGCGCAACTGCAGGAGTTGCACGAGGCGGGGGTGCGCGGCGTGCGCTTCAACTTCGTCAAGCGGCTGGTCGACTTCACGCCCCGCGACGAACTGATGGAGATTGCCACTCGCATCGCCGGGCTGGGCTGGCACGTCGTCATTTACTTCGAGGCCGTTGATCTGCCTGAGCTGTGGGATTTTTTCACGGCACTGCCCACCACCGTCGTGGTCGACCACATGGGCCGCCCCGATGTCAGGCAACCCGTCGATGGCCCCGAGTTCGCGTTGTTCACCCGCTTCATGCACGAACACGACAATGTCTGGTGCAAGGTCAGTTGCCCCGAGCGGCTCAGCGTCGGTGGCCCGCCCGCACTCAACGGCGAACAGAACGCTTATCAGGACGTCCGGCCTTTCGCGCGCCACATCGTTGAGACCTTCTCCGATCGCGTGCTCTGGGGCACCGACTGGCCGCACCCCAACCTGAAAAACCACATGCCCGACGACGGCCTGCTGGTCGATGTCATCCCGCATATCGCCAACACTGCGCAGTTGCAGCACAAGCTGTTGGTCAGCAACCCGATGCGCTTGTACTGGCCCGAGGAAGTCTGAATGAGCGGCCCACTGCGCGTCATTTCATCGATGGCAACCGCCAGACTGCTCCGTGAACTGGTCGATCAGTATCAGCAGAACACCGGTCAGACGGTTGAACTGATTTCGATAGGCGGGGTCGATGCCGCGCAGCGTGTCGCCGATGGCGAAGCCTTCGATCTCGTCGTCCTCGAACAGAACGCCATCGACAAGCTGGCCGCTGCCGGCCAGGCCCGTTCCGCATCGGTAGCGCCATTGGCCGGTTCGCGCGTGGCCATTGCCGTCCAGGCCGGCCAGCCACTGCCCGACATCAGCTCGGCCAGCGCACTGCGCGCCGCGGTACTGGCGGCACGCACGATTGGCTATTCAACTGGCCCCAGCGGCCGCGCATTACTCCAGTTGCTCGCGCAATGGGGACTTACGCCGGAAGATTCAAACCGGCTCATTCAGGCACCGCCCGGCATGCCGGTGGGCAAACTGGTGGCCCAGGGCAAGGTCGAGATCGGCTTTCAGCAACGCAGCGAACTGATTCACCTGTCGGGCATCAGTATCGTTGGCGAAATGCCCGACGAGCTGGCCATCGTGACCGTGTTTGCAGGCGCCATATGCACAGCTTCTACCCAAGCAAACAACGCCGACCAGTTGCTGCGCTTTCTGACCGCTCCGGCGGTAGCTGCGGTGGTCCGCGCCCAAGGCCTGCTGCCACCAACGCCATAGCGCCAGCCGAGAGCCTCACAACCTTCTGAGCCAGGCGTTCGGTTACCTGGCCGATGCGCCGGCGACTTTTGCCGCTCCGGCCAGATGCGCCGCCGTCCGCCGAGTGTGTGTGGCAAAAATTTGCGCCACCCGAGTCAGTGGACGCCCGGCCCGGTGCATCAGGCCCAACTTGTTCGGCTGAATCGGCTCTTTGATACCGGCCGCCACCAACGTGCCCTTCAAGGTCGGCATTGCCAACATCTCCAGCGGCAACACCCCGATCAGATCACTGGTCTGCAGCAAGAGAATTGAGGCAATCAGGGAGCGGCTCTCGACACTGACCGGCGGCACATTCAGGTTCTGATCGGTAAAGATGCGCTGAATCCAGATACTTGCCGAGTCGCCGGCGCCCTGATGCAGCCAGTCCCCCTTGAGCAGTTCGCGCAACGAGGTCGCCTGAACCAATGGATGCTGCGGACGCATTACGATGGCCATCTGCACATCCAGCAGCCGCTCGACCGTAAAGTCCTTGCGCGGCACCTCCTTGACCAGGGGGCCGATGGCCAGATCAATACGCCCTTCCCGCAATGGCTCGGCAATGGCCGGCCAGATGCCCTCGACAACATGCAGCTCAACGTCGGGACATTCCTGCCGAAAATCACTGATGGCCATCGGTGCCAGCCGCATCGTACTGGCCGGGGCGATACCGATAGTAAGCTTGCCTTCAAGCTTGCCGCGCAACTGCGCAACGTCTTCTTCGGCCTTGCGCAATTCGTCGGCAATGACCCGGGCATGCTGATAAAAGGTCTTGCCGTAGGCGGTCACCACGGCGCCCTGACTGCTGCGCGTGAGCAGTGGCGCTGCCAATTCGTTCTCAAGCGCACGCAGGCTTTTGGACAAGGCCGGTTGCGACAAGCCAAGCGCGCGCGCCGCAGCATGGATACTGCCGGTTTCGACGACGGCCACGAAGGCCTGAATGGCATGCATTTTCACGGGTGTCTCCCTGCCTTGCAGCACTTGTCTGATGATAACCGTTTGGCATCAACGTGGTGACTTTGACATCTTCCGTAATCATCAATCCGGCGCTATGGTGAGGGCGGTTTGCAGTTCTGCTCACCCAACTGAAAAGCCGGCCCGGGTGCGACCCGTTTCGCTCGCCACCAAGGGCTTCGGCGCCATCTGGAGACACCCATGCTTCGCAGGTTCATCAAGCTGTCAGCGCTGACCCTTGCCGCCGTCGCAACAACCTCGGCCTACGCCGAAACCAAGCTGTTGGCCAATGTGTTCTTTCCACCCGGCCCTCGCTCGAAGCGCAGGGCGTAGACCTGATCTGGTTTGGCGTGGTCGTCATTATCCTGATCGAACTGGGTCTGATCACGCCGCCGGTCGGCGTCAATGTCTTCACCGTCAAGGCCGCTCGCCCCGACCTGAAACTGATGGATATCTTTGTCGGCGTCGGCCCGTTCGTGGTGGCGATGCTGATCACCGCCGCACTGATCCTGACCTTTCCGTCGATCGTTCTCGGTTTGCCCAATCTGATGCGCCAGGTAACCAGCATGACTATTCGCAATGTTCTTTTCATCATGATCGACCAGCTCCGCTGGGACTACCTCTCGTGCTATGGCGCCAGCCCCGTGCAGACACCGCACATCGATGCGCTGGCAGCGCGCGGCCTGCGCTTTACGCGCGCCTATGCACAAGGCACCAGTTGCGGTAATTCACGCGCCAGCTTTTATACCGGCCGCCATGTGCGCAGCCACGGCGCCACCTGGAACGACATCCCCTTCGGTCTGGATCAACGCACACTCGGCGAATACATGCACGAGCGCGGCCTGCAAACCATTCTGATGGGCAAGACGCACATGAAGCCCGACAGCACAGGCCTGGCGCGCCTGCATCTGGACGCGGAGGACGGAGTCGGTCAGGGGCTGGCCGAGTGCGGTTTTGTTGCCGGCGAGCGCGACGATGGCTTGCACCCGGACGGGCCACTCGGATTTTATGCGGCTCGCAAGCCGCGCTACAACGAGTACCTGCGCGAACACGGCATGGATGGACACAACCCCTGGCACGACTGGGCCAACTCGGCGCTCGACGAGCAAGGGCGCGTGGTGTCGGGCTTTTTCATGGAAAACGCGCACCGGCCGGCACGCGTGCCGGCCGAGCACAGCGAAACCGCCTACATGACGCGCCGGGCCATGGAAACCATCGCCCAGGCGGGTGAGCAGCCCTGGTGCCTGCATCTGTCCTACATCAAGCCGCACTGGCCGCTGATTGCGCCCGAGCCCTATCACGGCTTGTATGGCGCCGAGGATGTGCCGGCACCGGTGCGCAGCGCGATCGAAAAGAACAATCCGCATCCGCTAGTGGACGCCTTCATGCAACAACGCGTGGGCCAGACCTTCTCGCGCGACGAAGTCCGGGCGCGAGCCATTCCGGCTTACATGGGTCTGGTGCGTCAGGTTGATGATGAAATCGGCCGGCTCACCGCTTTCCTGAAAACCCAGGGACGACTGGACGATACGCTGATCGTGCTGACCGCCGATCATGGCGACTATCTTGGCGACCACTGGCTGGGCGAGAAGGATTTGTTTCATGATGCCGCCGCCAGGCCGCCGATGATCATCGTCGATCCACGCCCGGCTGCCGATAACACCCGAGGCAGCCAATGCGATGCGCTGGTTGGTGCCATCGATCTGATCCCGACCTTTATCGAGGCGCTGGACGGCACCCCGCCACGCCATCGTCTCGAAGGCCAGTCGCTGCAACCGTGGCTGCACGGCGCCAGGCCAGCCAGCTGGCGCGACGCGGTGTTCAGCGAATGCGACTATGCCCGGCTGCCGGTTGGCCAAGCGCTCAAGCGCGACCCTCTTGAAGCACGGCTGACCATGGCTTTCGATGGCCGGTGGAAATACGTGCACTGCCTCGGGTTTGGCCCGCTGCTTTACGACCTGCAGGAAGATCCGCAGGAGTTCGTCAATCTGGGTGCCGATCCAGGTTATGCCACCGTGCGCGAACGCATGAAAGACGTAATGCTCGACTGGTCTGCCGGACTGCGCAACCGGACAACCATGGACGAAGCCACCATGCAGTTCATGACCGGGCGCAGCGCCAGGCAAGGCGTGCTGATCGGCTTCTGGTCCGAGCAAGATCTGCCCGCGCCGCTGCGCAAACCTGCCGCCGACGACTCGGCATGAGTTTGCGCGCGGCGGGGGCGGCCCATACGCTGGCCGCCCTCAAGCCGGTGGCTGGGCAATTTCTGCCGGAAATGCCAGCGTCTGCCCCATTTTCTCCAACACCATGTCCCGAAACGCCGTGACACGCGTTGAAACCAGGCGACGGTCGGTCCAGACAATATAGGCAACGCCAGCCGGGCATTCCACGTCGGGCATCACTTCCTCCAGTTTGCCCAGCCGAAGCAAGGGCTCAAGCGACTCTTCCGGTACCAGACAAATACCCACCCCTGAGCAGGCCGCCTGAATCACCAGCCGCAGGCTGTCGACGGAATACTTGGGTCGCAGCGGTACCCGCATCGCTTTGCCATGCTGCTTCAATTCCCAATACGGCACCATGTTGCCGGTCAGCAGGTTGTGCCCGAGCAGATCCTCGATAACCACCGGACGTCCGTGTTGCGCCAGATACGCAGGCGCAGCGGCCAGTGACAGTTTCAGATTGAACAACTGGCGCTGCACCAGATGCGGCGCGCTGGCTGGCTTGGTGGTGATCGCCAGATCGATCTGATCGTCAAAGAAGCCATCCGTGTCGGAGGCAAACTCGATATGGATACTGACATCAGGGTGCTGTGCCATGAACTCGATGGCTGCCGGCTGCAAGAACCGATCGGCAAACGGCTCCGGACACGACACCCGGATATTGCCGGTCAGGGCGGGTTGCCGATTGGACAGCTGCTCCCATTGCTCGTTCAGCTCCCGGAAAACGGGTGCAAAGCGTTGGTAATACTCACCACCGGCCACCGTAAGCTGAAACTGCTTGGCATTGCGATGCACGAGCTTTTCACCGATCAGCTCCTCCAACTGCGAAACCGCCCGTGACAAGGTTGGCGCAGAGACCCGAGTGTTCAGGCTGGCCGCGGCGTAACCCCCCAAATTCAACGGACCGGCAGAACCAGTACAGGCCAGCCATCTCCTTAGCTTTCATTTTTGCACGCTCAAGTTGCGATTTTGGCTATTTTTGAATGTTAGCGGCGACGTTATGCTTCATTTCCTCCTCGGTCAACTCGACAATCTCGATGAAAAAGCTGCCACCCAAGTTCCGCATCCCCCTGATGGCGTCAATCATGATGCCAACGATGCTCCTTGGCTTGCCCGCCATCCTGACTTATCGCAACCTGCCTGCCGGCGCGCCGTTTACCGAACACTGGCTTGAAGCGGTCGGCCAGACGGTGCCACTGGCTTTGCTGCTGGCCGTGGGTGTTG
>CAXBNM010000006.1:0-31801 GCA_963976885.1 uncultured Burkholderiaceae bacterium | reverse complement strand
CAGCAAACCGGGCAGCTCAGGAGTGCCGCGACTGATCTGGGTTTTCAGACAGAAGCTGCGCCGATAGCCATGCAATACCGTCAACTCGTTGCGATCATGCTCGAACAACGGGTTCCAGACCAGAGAGCCATAGCCAAACACCCAGGTGTGGTCTGGCGCCGGCGCATTGGCCAGGGTTGCGTTCATTGACGCCGCCAATTCCTCCGCAGTCAGTGGCCGTGGCTGACCATCATCGGTCTGCGCTTCAGCCAGCTTCTTGAAGTAATCGTTTTGCAGGTGTTCGCGGGACAGCGTCATCAGGATGGGCGGCAGGGAGTTGTCGGAAACAAGCGGCAAGATCTGTTATCTTCCGCCGTATGGATGTCGTCACTATCAATGATCTTGAACAAGCGATCAACCGGGCTCGTCAAAGCGCGCCGGCCAGCGGTTCTGAATCCGCGTTGTCCGCAGATGTGAGTCTGTTGGCCGATCTGTACGGCGAACTTATCTTCCGGGGCCACAAAGCCTTTCGCGCCAATACCGTCAGCGATGAGCATCAGGCCGCACTGTCGCGCTGGGTTGCCAACGACAGTGCCCGTGCCGCTTAGCAGCACGTAACCCCGATACGCCCACTCAGGCTGCGTCCTTCTTGGCTGCTGCTTTGGCAGGTTTTTTGGCTGCAGCCTTCTTGGCGGGAGCCTTTTTGCTGGCCGCTTTTTTCGCGGCCGGCTTCTTCGCAGCCGCTTTTTTGGCCGGCGCTTTCTTCGCCGCAGCCGCTTTTTTGGCGGGGGCTTTCTTCGCGCCGTCATCGCCTTCTGCTTCGCCCGCCTTGGGCTTGCGAGGCTCAAACTCAAAGCCGACCTTGCCGTCGTCACCGCGCTTCAAGAAGGCTTTGAATTTGCGCCGGGTGCGTGATGAAACAAAGCCGGTCAACAAATCCGTGCGCCCTTCGGTGAGCAGTTTGCGAATCTGGGTGGGCTCGATTTCCTGTTGCAGGATCACCTTGCCGGTGCGGAAATCGCAACTCTTGTTGGGGCCGACGGACTTTTCACAGACATAGTTCATGCCGTGTTCATAGACATTGGACTGGCATTTCGGACACGGGCCAAGCGCTTCTGCGCCCGAAAAGTCGACGGGCTCACTGTTTTCGTCGTCGTCATTCTGGCCGAAATCGAACTCGAGCTTGTTCTCGTCGGTCAGCTTCAGGATGGCCGCGAAAGGCCGCCCGAGTCTGGAGCGAAAACCTTGCAACGGCCCAATCGTCTTTTCGGTGATCAGCGTCTCGGCTTCCGGAATTTCAAGCTGCCGGCTGCCGGGAATCTTGGTGATCGAGAAGTCACAATTGGTACAGGCAAAGCGCTTGTAGTTTTCCTTGACCACGCTACCGCAGTTCGGACACGGTGAGCTCAGGGTTGAATAGTCACCGGGAACCGTCGTGGCGCCATAGTTCTTGGCGCGGGCCACGATCTGCTCGGCCATCTTGCTGATTTCTTTCATGAAAGTTTCACGCGCGAGCTGGCCCCGCTCGATCTGTGAAAGCTTGCTTTCCCATTCACCGGTCAGCTCCGGTGCGGTCAGTTCGGTTACGCCGAGCCCGCGCAGCAGAGTCAGCAACTGAAATGCCTTGGTGGTCGGAATCAGCGCTTTGTCTTCGCGCAGCAGGTAATTTTCGTTGATCAGGCCTTCGATGATGGCGGCCCGTGTGGCTGGTGTGCCCAGGCCCTTGCCCGCCATTGCCTCCCGCAAGTCATCGTCATCGACCAGCTTGCCAGCCCCTTCCATGGCCGACAGCAAGGTTGCCTCGCTGTAGCGAGCGGGCGGTCGGGTGGCCAGATCGCGCACTTCAACTTCGGTTGCGGTAGCCTTTTCGTCGTCCGCCACGGCGACCAGCGTGCCTTCACCGGCAATGGCTTCGCGCCCGTAAATGGCCAGCCAGCCTGGCTTGACCATCACCTTGCCTTCAGTCTTGAAGTGGTGCTTGTCGATGCGCGAGATGCGTGTGGTGTTGCGAAACTCGGCCGGCGGAAAGAACACCGCCATGAATCGGCGTACGACCAGGTCGTAAATCTTCGCTTCAGCGTCACTCAGATTCTTGGGCGCCTGCATCGTCGGAATGATGGCGAAGTGATCGGAGATCTTGGCATCGTTGAAGATGCGCTTGTTGGGCTTGACCCAACCGTTGCTCAGAATGGTGCCGGCATGCGGGCCAATCGGGTTGCCGCCGCTGCCGCCGGTAATTTCGGCCAGTCGTGCACTGGATTCATCACGCAAGACGGCCAGTGTTTCATTGACCGTGGGCAGATAGTCTTCGGGAAGCGCCCGGGAATCGGTTCGCGGATAGGTCAGAACCTTATGGCGTTCGTACAGTGCCTGAGCCAGCGAGAGCGTGGCCTTGGCGGAAAAACCGAAGCGGGCGTTGCCCTCGCGCTGCAGGCTGGTCAGATCGAACAGCATTGGCGCACTCTGGGTGCTCGGCTTGGTTTCTTCGGTGACGACAGCTTCGCGTCCCTGGCAGGCCGCCATGATGGCCTCGGCACTGGCGCGATCCCAGAGGCGCTCGGCCCGTCGCTCGGCGTCTTCGTCGTTCTTTTTGAAGTCCGGGTCATACCAGCGCCCGGGGTAGCGACCAGCCTGGACATCGAACTGGCCATGCACCTCAAAGTACGGCCGCGAAACGAAGCGTTTGATCTGTTCTTCACGCTCGACAACGATGGTCAGCGTGGGCGTCTGAACCCGGCCGACAGTGGTCAGGTAAAAGCCGCCATCCTGAGAATTGAACGCCGTCATGGCCCGGGTGCCATTGATGCCGACCAGCCAGTCGGCCTCGGAGCGGCAGCGCGCGGCATCGGCCAGCGGCAGCATCTGCTCGTCGGGACGCAGCTTCTCGAACGCCTCACGAATGGCCTTGGGGGTCATCGACTGCAGCCACAATCGTTGAACGGGCTGCTTGGCCTTGGTGTGCTGGACGATGAGACGGAAGATCAGCTCGCCCTCGCGTCCCGCATCACAGGCGTTGATGATCTTATCGATGTCTTTGCGCTTGATCAGCCGGGCCAGCAGTTTGAGCCGGTCTTCGGTGCGCGCAATCGGGTTGAGATCGAAGTGATCCGGCAGCACCGGCAGATTGGCGAATGACCACTTGCCTCGCTTGACCTCGACCCCTTCGGGAGCTTTGATTTCGAGCAGATGACCGACAGCCGAGGTCACGACATAGTGTTCGCCCTCAAAGTAGTCTTTCTCGCGTTTCAGGCCACCCAGCGACCGGGCAATGTCACCGGCGACGGAGGGCTTCTCGGCAATTATCAGCGATTTACTCATCAGCAGCCCGCGCGGGGCAAACTCCTTGGTTTTTCTGGTTCGAGGGCACCCGACTTGGGTCACCGGTTGTCGCAATCTGCGGGTCGGATGCTGGATGACCAACAACCCATTCCGCTAATTTGAGCGTGCTCATCATAAGGACGGCACAGAGTACAGGCAAGTTGCTGCGTCCCGACACTTCAGCCAGGCAGGCGCCGCAAGCGGCCATCGGGCAGCCGTTCGAGGTACCCGGCCAGCTCCAGTATCAGCAACATTTCATCTATGGTACCTGCGTCGGCTGGCATTGTATGAGTAAGTGAGTCGTAACTAACAGGGTCCCAGCCGAGCTGCTCGAGCAGTTGCGCCGCGGCGTCTGGAATTGCCTTAACTTGTGTATGGTTGCCCGACTCGGCAAGTCGTCCAATGATGGGTATTGGCCGGAATCGGGCTGCATCGCGTAAAAAATCGGGCCGTAATTCGCTCAGGATATCGTCGGCAGACTCGACCAGACGGGCGCCGTCGCGGATCAGTTGATGGCAACCCCGTGCCAGTGGCGAGTGGATGGAGCCGGGAATGGCAAACACCTCGCGACCGGATTCTGCCGCCAGGCGGGCGGTGATCAGGGAGCCACTGCGCCGTGCTGCTTCCACCACCAACACCCCGCCCGTAAGACCGGCAATGAGTCGGTTGCGACGTGGGAAGTTGGCGCGTTGCGGGCCGGTGCCAAGCGGCAGCTCGGTGATGAGGGCGCCGTGGGCCTGCACCCCGTCGGCCAGCGTACGGTTGGCTGCCGGGTAGACCCGGTCCAGACCGGTGCCCAGCACCGCCAGTGTCAGGCCGTTTACGCTCAGCGCGCCCTGATGGGCTGCGGTATCAATGCCGCGGGCCAGCCCGCTGACGATGGTCAGTCCCTGGCCGGCCAGATGGGCGGCAAAGGCGCGGGCGGTCTGATTGCCGCTGACACTTGCGTGGCGACTGCCGACAATGGCGAGCGCGGGCCGCTGCAACGCATTGAAGTGCCCGCTCACATACAGAAGAGGTGGCGGATCGGCAATGTCCAGCAAGGTTCGTGGATAACACGGGTCGGCCAGTGTGAGCAGCGCGTGGCCGGGCTCTTCGACCCAATCGAGGGTGTGCTCGACGGCTGCATCGATGTCGGGATCAGGCTTGACCAGGCGGGTGGCCAGCGCAGCACCCGCGACGCGACTGACCTCGGCGTGGGTGGCGCCAAGAATTGCCCGCGGCGAGCCGAAGGCGCTGAGCAGGGTCAGCGTGGTGGCCGGCCCGACCCCATGGGTCAGGCTCAAACGCAACCAGGCCGCGAGTTCGTCGCGGCCTGGTCGGGGGAGGGCGGCGGGATCAGGGTTTAGTAACGATGTCACCGAGAGAGATCGACTCAGAAGCTTCCATGATCAAACCATACGCGATATGGTCGAACACGCGGAAGATCATCATATGGCCAACCGACTCATCCGGAAGCACGAGGATTTCATTGGCTTCGCGGTCTTTGACGACCCGTCCTTTCTGATTCACCTGCAACACATGACCAACGTTCAGACCTTCCTGGATACCGCGATTGATCGCGACCACCGAATTACGTCCAACCTGGGTCACGCCCCGGTAGACCGAGATGATCTGACCGTTGATGTCCATGTCCGGTCCACGGGGCACTACATTAAGAATGCTCTCGTGTTCGGCCGGCATGAGCCGATCGCCGACGCCAACCTCTTCGCTGGTGTTGTGCACGATCAGCGTGGCCGGATCGCCACTTTTAACCAGTTTGGCTGAACCGACATACAGCGCTTCATAGGCAATGGTCTGGCGCGTCACCGGATCGATCAGCGGCTTGGCCTGACGGTAGATGTGATATTCCTTCACCGACTCATCGGTGATGCCGCGGACATAGGCCTTGTCACCGCGACCCAGATACACACGGCCTTCCTGGGTTGCCACGATGCGCGGATTCTCCTTCAGGCCTTTTTCCTCGACCACCAGCGGCCGGTTCAGAAAGGGCTCGATGGCCGCCATATTGATGGTCGCAATCGCATCGCTGTCGCCGGGCTTGGATCGAACCATCGGCTGCAGGCGATTGGAGCCGGGGATTGATCCGTTGACCATGCCATTGTTGGCCAGCGAGTCGTTATAGCCGGCCCGTGAGCCGCCCAGCGCCTTGCCCAGACGCAAGCGCGGTTGCGGTCCGCTCATGTCCAGGTAAACCACATCGCCCGGATAGATCCAGTGCGGATCCTTGATCGCGTCGCGATTCAACTGCCAGATCTCGGGCCAGCGCCACGGCTTGGACAGGAAGCGTCCCGAGATGTCCCACAGCGTGTCGCCTTTGACGACGACATAGCTGTCCGGTGCATTCGGAGCGAGTTCCAGATTCTGCGCGAGCACCGACTGACTGAGTGCCAGTCCGAATACGGTTGCCGCTAGCTGCGTGATACACTTTTTCATAGCTGAGTCCAATGCGGATATACAGTTAGGGTTCTGCGCCCGAAATCTTTGTTGCTGGTTTCGAGCCGTCGCGCCGCTGCTCCGGTTTTGTAATGTCTGTGCCCGGCCAGCCACTCGTTGGCCGATGCGCACCGCACTGATGGCAAGGCTGTTGTCGCGGGTTGGCTGGTACGTCTGATGCATGTCTTTGCAGTTCTACCTGTCTGTTGGGCGTAGCTTCATACGTGATCAATTGTCAGTTGAATTTGCCCGCTGTGGACGCCATCTGTGGTCTTATGGGCTCAGCGATTTGGCATAGATTTCCGCTAACCCATTGTTTTTTAAACATAATTCCTACTTCCCGTCCCGCTGGACGGTCGCTCCGAGCCGATGGCCGTACTCGACATACTCAAGTTCCCCGATCCGCGGCTGAATACCGTGGCGAAACCCGTCGCCCAGGTTGATGCCCGCATCCAACAGCTCGTCGATGACATGGCGCAAACCATGTACGACGCGCCCGGGATCGGCTTGGCCGCGACCCAGGTCAACGTTCATGAGCGGGTCATCGTGATCGACGTCTCGGAAGACAAATCCGAGTTGCAGGTCTTCATCAACCCTGAAATCATCAGCTCATCGGCGGAATCTCAATCGTACGAAGAGGGCTGTCTTTCCGTGCCCGGCATTTACGAATCCGTCGAGCGGCCCGATACGGTTACCGTGCGTGCCCTCGACCGTGACGGTCAGCCCTTCGAGCGGGTCTGTGAAGACCTGTTGGCGGTTTGCGTGCAGCACGAAATCGATCACCTCAATGGCCGGGTTTTTGTTCAGTACCTGTCGCGTCTGAAGCAAAGCCGGATCAAATCCAAAATGCTCAAGCTCGATCGGCAAACCGCCTGAGCACGCGAGCCCCCTCATTTATTACCCGGACTGAGACAGCGTGAAACTGGTCTTTGCAGGCACACCCGTGTTCGCCGCTCGTGCCCTTGAGGCCTTGCTGAACTCATCAGAGCACACCGTAGAGTTAGTGCTCACTCAGCCTGACAGGCCTGCAGGACGAGGCAAGAAAGTTCAAATGAGCCCCGTCAAGCAGGTGGCGCTCAGTCATGGCATTGCGGTGGATCAGCCCCTCAAGCTGAAAGATCCGGCCACTTGGCATGGCTTGGAGGCTATCAAACCAGATGCCTTGATTGTGGCTGCCTATGGACTCATTTTGCCAATCGGTTTGCTTGAACTGCCGCGCTTTGGCGGCCTGAACATTCATGCCTCCTTGCTGCCCCGCTGGCGCGGTGCCGCCCCCATCCATCGAGCGATCGAAGCCGGCGACACGGCGTCGGGCGTGGGCATCATGCAAATGGAAGCCGGGCTCGATACCGGTCCGGTCTGGCTGACCCGGCATTGCCCGATTGGTCCCGAGATGACCGGCGGCCAGTTACATGACGAGTTGGCCGAGTTGGGTGCGCAGGCCTTGCTGGAAGCCTTGCCTCTCATTGAGGCGGGCGCGCAGCAACCCGAACCGCAGTCCGAGCACGGTATTACTTATGCGGCCAAGATCACCTCAGCCGAGCGCGAGCTCGACTTCGGCTTGCCGGCCGCACAACTGCACAACAAGATTCGCGCCTTCGATCCGGCCCCCGGCACGACGGCTCGCCTTGCCGACAGTGCCGACACCTACAAGATCTGGCGGGCTCGCCCCCTCGCTGACGCAGGCAACGCATCGCCAGGTACGGTGCTCAGTGCCGACCGCGATGAAGTGATCGTTCAGTGCGGCCAGGGCAGCCGCCTCAGTCTGCTCGACATTCAACGCCCGGGCGCGCAGCGCATGAGCATCTCGCGTTTTCAGCAGGGTGCAGCGTTGCAAGCCGGACAGTGCTTTGCGTTACCGCATACGTCTTGAGGCGCCTTGGCTTGCCTGGTGCTTGGCAGCCCCTATCTAAAAGAATAGATAGAGCGGCGTTGATCGCCGCAGGACTCTTTCAAGGAATTCGATAATGTTCAACTGGTTCAAAACTGGTTTGTTGATGGCCGGCTTCATGGCCTTGTTCGGCGTCATCGGCTCATTGGTCGGTGGCCAGCAAGGCATGTTGATGGCGCTGGCATTCGGCCTGGTGGGCAATGTCTTTGCTTACTGGAACTCCGACAAGATGGTGTTGCGCATGTATAACGCGCAACAAGTCGATGAAACCTCGGCGCCGCAGTTTTATCGAATGGTGCAAGAACTCGCCCAGCGCGCGGAACTGCCGATGCCTAAGGTCTATCTGATCAACGAAGATGCGCCCAATGCGTTTGCGACTGGTCGCAACCCTGAAAATGCAGCGGTTGCGGCCACTACCGGCATCTTGCGAGTGCTCAGCGACCGTGAATTGCGAGGCGTGATGGCCCATGAACTGGCCCATGTGAAGCACCGCGATATTCTTACTTCAACGATTTCGGCCACGATGGCAGGCGCCATCTCGGCGCTGGCCAACTTCGCGCTGTTTTTTGGCGGGCGTGACAGTGAGGGGCGGGCCGTCAGTCCGATCGTTACCATGTTGCTGGCACTGCTCGCACCGATGGCGGCAATGGTGATCCAGATGGCGATTTCACGGTCGCGCGAATACGAGGCCGACCGGGCTGGCGCTGAAATTTCCGGCGACCCGGCCGCGCTGGCCTCGGCGCTCGACAAAATTGATCGTTATGCACGCGGCGTCAGCCTCGAAACTACCGAACGACACCCCGAAACGGCTCAAATGATGATTATGAATCCCCTGTCCGGGGGCGGGCTCAGCGGCCTGTTCTCGACTCACCCGGCCACCGAAGACCGGATTCGCCGCCTGATGGCGATGGTTGGCCGATGAAACCTGCCGCTCGCCAGTCCGTTCTGGCTCAGGCACCGCTGCCGCTCACCAGGTCGGCGTCTTGAAGCCGGGCCGCGAGACCCGCGATCGCTTGTCGCTGGCCCGTGAAATTGCCTGTGCCAGTCGTTCAATAGGGCAGGTGCTGGCCGGCCACACACTACCGGTAGAGCCCCTGCTCGAGCCTGATGCGGCGCCGGTCGAGTTGCCGCCCCGCTCGCTGAGCCGACTCAACCGCCGCCCGCCCGATCCCCCGGTGCTGGCCTTGCAACTGGTGGCTCTCGAGCAACTGGTGGCGCCGCTGCGCGATGCTCATGTGGTGGTTGACGAAGCGGTCAGTGCGGCTCGGCTGATGGCAGACACCCGACCCGCCGGCGGTCTCATCAATGCGGTATTGCGACGTTTTCTGCGTGAGCGCGATGCGCTGTTGCTCGATGTGGGCAAGGACCCGCAGGCCCGCTGGAATTTCCCGCGCTGGTGGATCGATCAGCTCAAGCGTGAGTATCCCGGTCGCTGGCAACAGTTGTTGCAGGTATCCGATCAACCCGGTGCCATGACCTTGCGCGTCAATCAGGCCCGTCTGAGTGTGGCCGACTACCTGAGCCAGTTGACCAGGCAAGGGCTGGCCGGCGAGCAGATTGGCCCCTGGGCGGTTCGACTGGAGCGCCCGATCGATGTGCAGCGGGTGCCCGGTTTTGCCGAAGGCCTGGTGTCGGTGCAGGATGCCGGCGCGCAACTGGCCGCCGAACTGCTCGACACTGAGCCCGGTCAGCGGGTGCTCGACGCCTGTGCGGCGCCGGGCGGCAAGACCGCGCATATGCTTGAGCGTCACCACCTCGATCTGCTGGCGCTGGATGTTGACGCTGACAGACTCGAGCGCGTGGCGCAGAACCTGCGCCGGCTCGACCTGATCGATCAGGCAAGGCTGAAGCAAGCCGATGCGGCCGATTTGACTGCATGGTGGGATGGCAAGCCGTTTGATCGCATTCTGGTCGATGCGCCATGTACGGCTTCGGGCATCGTGCGCCGCCATCCAGAGATTCGCTGGCTGCGCCAACGTCGCGATATCGAGACACTTGCGGCGACTCAAACCAAAATCCTGACCGGACTTTGGCCCGCGCTCAAGCCCGGTGGTAAATTGCTTTATGTCACGTGTTCGATGTTTTCTGCCGAAGGTGAAGGGGTAACTACCCAGTTCCTGAAAGCAGAGCCAACGGCACGGCGAGTACCCCTTTTGGGGTGTCTTGGCCCCTCTGGCGACGTCTCGCCAATCGACCAGCTGTTGCCGCATCAAGGGCAGCATCAGGATCATGATGGCTTCTTCTACGCGCTTATTGAAAAGTTAGTGTGATCGCCCGTCTCCTTCTGGCGCTGGCGGTAACCGTCGCGCTGGCGGGGTATGGTGAGCGCGACGCCCGTGCAGCAAACAGCATTGAAGTCACCTCCGTTACGATGGAGCCGGCGGCCGATGAAAACGGCTGGCAGCTTTCGGCCGACTTCTATTTGCCCATTTCCAACCGTATCAAGGATGTTCTTGATCTGGGGGTGCCGCTGTACTTCGTCGTGGAGTTCCAACTCACCGCTTCGCGGTGGTACTGGGCCGACCGGATTCTGGATACGCAGACCCAGAAGTACCGTCTGTCCTATCATCCCATCACTCGCCGGTTTCGTCTGAGCCGGTCCGGCTATCCGCAAGAGTTCATCGACGTCGATGACGCATTGGCGTCTTTGTCCAGAATTCGCGGTTGGTCGGTGCTCCAGGACGTAAACCTGCAGGATGGTGAAACCTACGAAGCGGCGCTGCGCATGCGACTCGATGCCAGTCAGCTGCCGGGCCCGTTGCAGATTGATGCACTCAACAACCAGGACTGGAACCTCGACGCTCCATGGAAGCGCTTCAGGCTGACCCCAGGGATCCCGACAAGAACTCCGTAGGCCGACTGCTACGGGTTGCCTTGATCGGATCGGCAGCGCTGGCCATGGTGCTGCTGGCGCTCCTGGCCACGGCAACTGCCAATACGCAGTATTTTCAGCAAGCCTATACCTTGCTCTTCTGGCTCACCGTCGGTGTGGCGGTGGGCTTGTTCGTGCTCGTCATGGAGTTGCTGCGCCGGCTGGTGCAGCGTTACCGGCAGGGCTTGTTCGGTACCCGGCTGATGGCGCGCATGGCGCTGTCGTTCAGTCTGATGACCTTGTTGCCGGTGCTGCTGATCTATCTGGTGGCGGTAGCCTTTGTCGGACGCTCGATTGAATCGTGGTTCGATGTGCCGTTGGGTCGGGCGCTCGAGTCGGGGCTGACGATGGGCCGCGCCGCGATGGACAATATTCGCGATGATGCGCAGGCCAAGGCGCGGGCGATGGCCGATGAGCTGAATCAGGTCGACGCCGCCGTCTGGCCGGCGCGCTTGTCCAGGCTTCGTGCGCAGAACGCCGTGCCCAATGCGGCCATTCTCACGGCGCGCGGTCAGATCGTGGTTTCCGAAGGGGGGCGTTTCGAGCCGCTGATTCCGGATCTGCCCAGCAACGACAAACTTACCCGGGCTCGGCTGGTCAGCAGCTATGCCGAGTTTGAAAGTGGCGATATTGCTCGTGGTGAATCGGCGCTCAAGTTGCGGGTCATTGTTGCCATTGGCAATGCCAGCCAGTCTCTTGACTCTCTGCATTTTCTGCAATTGCTGCAACCGATCCCTAATGCGCTCAGCGAAAGCGCTGACGCCATTGCCACCGGCCGGGCGGGTTATCTGCAGTTGCTCGAATCGCGCGCCAGCCTCAAAAGACTGTTTCGCGTCACGCTGACCCTGATCTTCATCCTGACCGCCTTTGCCGCCATTGCCTCGGCCTTTTTGCTCTCAGGCTGGCTGACCGGACCCTTGTCGATGCTGGCTGCGGGGACACGTGCGGTTGCCGAAGGCGACTTCCGACCGGTCAAGGATTACTCCGGGCGCAGTGAACTGGGCGTCTTGACGCAGTCTTTCAATGCCATGACGCGCCAGCTCGAAGAGGCGCGCATGATGGTTGACCGCAATCAGCACGAGCTGGAGCAGGTCAATGCACGGCTTGAAAGCGTGTTGTCGAACCTGACCGCCGGTGTACTCGTACTCGA
Source organism: uncultured Burkholderiaceae bacterium (assembly GCA_963976885.1). GTDB lineage: Bacteria > Pseudomonadota > Gammaproteobacteria > Burkholderiales > Burkholderiaceae_E > JAUIAI01. The sequence goes on along the minus strand of CAXBNM010000006.1, from coordinate 20,155 downwards.
CTCGGAGTTTCGCCTTACCCTGGCCAATCAGGGGGCCGAACGGGTGCTCGGTATCAGTACCTTTGAGTATCTTGATGAACCGATTGCCAGCATCGCACCGTTGGCGCCGATCGCCGATGAAATCCGCCAGGCTTTCAGTGATCAGGCCGAGGCCGGCGATGCGAGCTGGCAGCGCCAGTTCACGTTGAGCGCGGCAGGCGATGAACCCGTCATCGGCAGTGGCGAGGTGCCCGGGGTCAATTTGCGGGCCGATACCACCATCGTGGCTCGCGGCTCGATCCTGCCGGAGCGGCGCATCGGTTACGTGATTGTCTTTGACGAGATTACCGAGTTGATTTCTGCCCAACGTGCCAATACCTGGGCCGAGGTGGCGCGCCGGATGGCGCATGAAATCAAGAATCCGCTGACCCCGATTCAGCTTTCAGCCGAACGGATGTTGCTCAAGCTGAAGCCGCGACTGGATGAAAAGGACGGTGCCTTGCTCGAACGCAGCGCGACGACCATCGTCAATCAGGTTGCGGCACTCAAACTGATGGTTGATGAGTTCCGTGATTACGCCCGATTGCCGGCCGCAAACCTCGAACCCCTTGACCTGAACGGTCTTATCGAGGATGTTATGACCCTGTACCAGACTGAAGGGCAGGGGCGGGCGCGACCGCGATCATTGTTGGCAGCAAATCTTCATGCTGTCATGGGCGATCGTACCCAGCTGCGACAACTCATCCATAATCTTCTCAAGAATGCGATCGAGGCAACTGAGCAGGTTGAGGGCGCGCAAGTGACGCTCATTACCGAACCGATCACGACCGGTGGTGGCCAGGCTGCTATCCGTTTGACCGTGCGTGACAATGGTCCGGGTTTCCCGAAAGCACAGCTGGGCCGGCTGTTTGAACCCTATGTGACGGGTAAGGCAAGGGGCACAGGACTCGGCCTTGCGATCGTTAAGAAAATTGCCGATGAACATGGCGCTAGAATCGAAGTGGCTAACTTACAGGCGAGCAGCGACAGCAACGGCCACTCTGCTGACTCACCTGGCACAGAAAAAGACGCCGGCAACCCACGACGTGGGGCTCAGGTTGCCATCATATTTTCTAAACTCGCGAAAAGCGTGGACAATACCCAACCACAGCATTCCCGAGAAACCAACGCGTAGGATTCATGGCGGAGATACTCGTAGTCGACGATGAAATCGGCATTCGTGAGCTTTTATCCGAAATACTCGGAGACGAAGGTCACGCCGTGCTGCTGGCAGACAGTGCCTCGCAAGCGCGCGAAATTCGCGAAAAGAGTCAGGTTGATCTTGTACTGCTGGATATCTGGATGCCAGATACCGACGGAGTCACCTTGCTCAAGGAGTGGGCTACCTCCGGACAACTCACGATGCCGGTCATCATGATGAGCGGCCATGCCACTATCGATACGGCCGTTGAGGCAACGCGTATCGGCGCACTCGATTTCCTCGAAAAGCCCATCACCTTGCAAAAGCTGTTGTCGGCGGTCGAATCCGGTTTGCAACGCAACCGGGCGCCCAATCCGGCAGCCATTGCCAACGGCATGTACTCGCGCCCGTACCCACAGGTCAATCCGGCGGCGGCCGCTGCCAGCAATGCGGGCGGTGGCACCACCACCATGCATCCGGCGCAGCCGATGCCTGGCTCGGCCATGCCCATGGGGGGGAATCCGGCCGTGCAAACCTATCATCCGCAATCGATGGACGCCGGTTACGGCAATCCGAACCTGCCGCATAGCCGGCCTGGTTTCGTGGCGGCCTTCGACCTGCCGCTTGATATCCCGTTGCGCGAGGCTCGTGACGCCTTCGAGCGTGTCTATTTTGAACACCACCTCACGCGTGAGCACGGCTCGATGACCCGTGTTGCCGAAAAAACCGGCCTGGAACGTACACACTTGTATCGCAAGCTCAAGCAACTCGGTATTGATCTGGCGCGCGGGGCTTATCGCAACCGCGGCGGCTGATCAGGTCGGGCCGGCTATTCACAAGCAGACAGCGCAAACGCAGTGTTGTCAGCCCCAACAAAAAGGCCCACCAAACGGTGGGCCTTTTTGTTGCCTGCCAGGGGCTATCAGGTCACGTTGAACTGTGCCTGAAAGGCTTCGGCGGAGAACGACAGGATGTTGTTGCTGATCAGGTTGCCGACCGAGGCAGCATTGTCGCCGTCAACATACTGACCGGTCACACCAACCAGCGTCACCGAACCAAGGTCCTCGCCACCGGCGCCGGTGAACTCCAGTTTCGTGTTGCCATCGGCTTCGCTGACGGCAATGGACTGTGTGTTTGCAACCAGCAAGTCGTCGACCGTCAGGTGAGCTTCCGAAGTGAGGGCTTCATCGGTAGCCGACCCAAGCGCACCTTCCGTTCCTGTTCCCGTGTCTTCGCGGGTGTCGCCCGGCACCAATGAACCCGTGGTATTGGCATCGCTGACATTCACCAACTGAATCACGTCAGTTCCCTCGGTGAAGTCCATGATCATGTCAGCGCCATTGTCAGCTGTCATGCTGTAGACGAAGACATCACGGTCGGTGTCGGGCGTATTGGCGGTGCCGCCATAAATGATGTCATCGCCCCCTTGACCGAAGATCTGATCGCTGCCTGCGCCGCCGGTGATGGTTTGTGAAGCCGCACCGGCCGTACCGCTTACTTCGATGTTGCCGATGCGCAGGCCGACACCGTCATTGAAGGCGGTAGTCGGGTCGCCGCCGGCGCTATATTGCTCGTAAGCAATGATGGCCAGGTCGGTGCTGTCGGCACTCGCGTCAAGACCGGCAAAGGTCCAGCGGCCGTCTGCCGCCGTTGGTGTGACCAGATCACCGGTCGTCAACCAGGCGCCGGCCTCGCCGTTGGCCGTCGCATCAAAGAAGGCCACGGTTTCGCCGCCCCAGCGAATTTCGATCGAAGTGCCCGCGGAGGCATGCGAATCGGAATCTGAGCCGGTGTCGTTTGCGACAATCGCATCAAACGACAACGAATAGGTTTGTCCGGCCACCGTGCTCAGTGTCTGGGTGAGGCCGCCGCCGCCCGAGGTTTCGGAGGTGACCGTTTCCCAGAGGTAGCTGCCCGGGTTGGCGGCATTGGTAATGAACTCAAGGCGCCCGAAATCCGACGAGGTCACCGGATTACTGCCGGCTTCGGCAACGCCATTGAAGCCGACATTGCCGACGGTCAGCGGTGTTGCTCCGCCGGCGGTGTTATTGAAGGTCGCTGTCCAGCCGCCAAGTCCTGGTTGTTCCGTGCGGGTTGGCGAGTCGGTGATGATATCGATCTGAATCGAGCTGTTGTCGCCCGGTGCCGGCGCCGGATCATAAACATCGCCAGCGGAATCGGGTACGCTGTTGTGATAGTCGTTCAGATCCCAGGTCTGGAAATTGCCGTTGGCCACGCCAATGTCGTTGCCACCGACCAGAACATCGTTGCCAGCAAAACCGGTGAGCGTGGCAGCACCGGCGTCGACCACGCTTTGCGCGCCATCTGCATTGGCTGTGATGGTGACTTCACCGAGCTCGTTGGTTGCGGTCTGCGAATCGGGGCCCGGGCTGGTTGCCGTGACGGACAGCGGATAAGAGCCGTCAGCCGGAAGGGCTGCGCCATCCAGAGTGGCGGTGTAGTTGCCGTCGGCATCGGCCGTGGTAGTGGTGGTCACGGCATTGGCGCCGGAGCCCAGCGTTACAACGACAGTGCTGCCCGGTGCAGTCATGCCAGTGATGCTGAAGCCGTTGGCGGCTTCAGCGCCGGAAATCGACAGATCGCCGCCCTCAAGGGTGGCGGTCGGCGCCGGCATCGGTGCCGGACCGGCCGGTGGCGTTGCCGGCGGCGGGGAACTGTCACTGCTACCGCCGCTTGCGGCGGCGGCCACACCGAGCAGCGCAACCGCGCCCAGCGCAATCGTGCCACCACTGAGTGACGGATTGGCAGCGGCTTCTTCGACGGTGGTGCCGGCAGCGGCGGTTTCGGATGCCGCCGGTTTTGCGGCAGCGGCGGCTTTGGCCTCGCCGGCGTCCTTGGTTTCAGCCGCCTTGTCCATGGCCGCATCGGTTTTGGTGTCAGCCGCCGTGTTCTGGGCCAGCATCACGGGCTCGGCACCGGGGGCCACTACTGCTTGCGCATCGGGCAAGGTCAGCACGCAGACCTGGTCGTCTTCACCGGGCTTGAAGAAGTCGCACAATTCCAGCTCAGCCTTCTCGGGCAGACCGTCAACGACCAGATCATCACCTTCGCGGATAGCGGTCAGGCCTGCAACAGGCTGGCCATGCATGTCGAGTACGCGGAAGGTCTCGCCGGCTTGCGCATCAATACGGAGATTGGCCGCATCCAGAGTTTTGGTTATGACGGCGCCATCGGGGCGGGTGATTTCAAGTGTCAGTGCCATTGCATGTCCTTGTTGTGCGTTTTTTTGAATTTGTACGGGTCGAGTAAAACCCCTGGACGTCAATCAGTTCGACGTGCACCTAAACCGCAGTGTCGCCCGCTTCCGGGGCGTGCGCGAGTCGGAATTTACATCTTGTTGCTGATATCAAACGTTGAATGACCGGAGTAGGGTGTCTGGAATGTAGTTTTCTTGAGGTGAAAACAGCCCGGGCGCCGGCTGGCCCCTTTCGCTCTACGGCCCTCGGATGAGGCCTGAGCGTGAACAAGTGTGCACCCGAGCCGCCCGGTTCGCGTTAATGTTCTGGACGAACGGCTTGTCTTTTGGGTCAGCCGTCCTAATATCGACGTTATCAATGCTGGCCCGGCCAAGCGCGTTTTCTGGAGAAGTTCATGAACATGATCTACAACAGTCCAAGTTATTGCGTGGTTGAGTTCAGTCTCGATGACGACGATGTCCTTGAGCTTGGCGGCTTTGAAATAATGGACAAAACGGCCCGACGTGAAATTTATATCGGCGGCGCATTGGCGGCACGATTTCGCGAAGATGTCGCCCAGTTGGCCGAAAATGAGCCGTCAATGGAAGAAATTGATGACTATCTCAGTGCCTTTGACGGCCTGATGCAACAGCCGCTGGCGTTGCACTGAGCCTTGGCTGTGCCGTCGCCCGGGGGTCGCTCTAGAGCTGTTCCCAGGGCAGGCCGGCATGGCGCCAGCCATTGACCTTGCCGCGTTGCCGAAACTCGTCAAGATCACCCTCGAAGCCGTGCCGCACTACAAACACCTGACTGAAGCCGGTTTTCTCGAGTTCCGCGCCGCCATCGGCAGAGCGCCGTCCGCTCCGACAGATCAATACAACCGGCCGATCGGTTACTCGACCGGCCAGGCGCCTGATTTCACCGACAAATTGCGGATTGATTTCCCATTCCGGTCCATCCAGCCAAGCCACATGGACGGCACCAATCGGATGGCCCACAAAGAAGTATTCGGCATCGCTCCGGCAATCAATGAATAACGCGTCAGGGGTCTGACGCAGAAAGTCAGCAGCTTCGGCAGGTTCTAGATGCTTCATCAGGTGTTCTGGCGGAGTTGGCAGCTTTGTGGGCTGCAAGGATAATCCCGGTGTTAATGTACTCGCCTCGGCACGGGCTCAGCCCGTCATTACGACTGTGCGGGCAGGAGACAAAGTGATTTCCGCAGAGCAGAATCAGCGTTTGACCCAAATCGGTCCGAACACGCCAGCCGGTGAGCTGTTGCGCCAGTATTGGCAGCCAGTGGCCCTGACCAGTGAGCTCGATGCCTTGCAAGATGGCGTCGTGCGGCCGGTCATCCCGGTGCGGGTGCTCGGTCAGAATCTTGTGCTGTTTCGCGACCCGCAAGGTCAGTCGGCGCTGCTGGATCGGGATTGCCCGCATCGCGGGGCCGATCTGTCCTACGGGCGGCTCGAAGACGGTGGGCTGCGTTGTCCATTTCATGGTTGGTTGTTTGACGCCTCGGGCCAGTGTTTACAGACACCGGCTGAACCGGCCGGCAGCCGCTTGTGCGACCGGGTTCGGCAAAAGGTCTGGCCCGTGCGTGAGCAGGCCGGCGTCATCTTTGCCTGGCTGGGTGAGCAAACCCCGGCCGAGCTACCGGCTCTCGACTGCCTGACGGCACCCGCCACGCATGTCTTTGCGTTCAAAGGTCTGTGGCGCTGCAACTGGCTTCAGGCTCAGGAAGTCGGCATTGATCCGGCCCATGCATCGTTTCTGCATCGCTTCTATGATGATGGCAGCCCTGAAGAGGCCTATGGACGCCAGTTCCGCAGCGCTTCGGCCAATTCCACGATGTCGATGACCGAGGTGATGCGTCGCTTCGATCGGCCCGATATCCGTGTCGAGCCGACCGACTGGGGGCTGCGCCTGATCACTTCCCGTCAGATCGATGACGCGCACATGCATGTGCGGGTCACCAATGGTGTCTTTCCCAATGCCATCGTCTTGCCGATGTCCGAAACCATGACGATTACCCAGTGGCATGTGCCGGTGGACGACACCAGCACCTATTGGTATTCGGTGTTCACCAGCTTTGCCGAGCCGGTCGATGCACCAGCCATGCTGGCGCAGCGCCTGGCCATGCATACGTTGCCCGACTATGCACCGACCACCGGCGCCCACAATCGCTATGGCTATTCGGCCCGTGACCAGCAGCAACGCACGTTTACCGGCATGGGCGAAGACATCAACGTGCACGACCAGTGGGCGGTCGAGTCGCCCGGCCCGATCGCCGACCGCACCCGCGAGCACCTCGGCACGACCGCCAAAGCCATCATGATGAATCGACGGATGTTGCTGCGCGCCATGGAGGCTCTGGAGCACGGTCAGCCGCCGCCCGGTTTCATGGGGCGAGAGCCCTTGGCTGGCTATACTGGCCCGGCGACGATGGACGGTGTGTGTCCGAGCACCGAGCCGGCCGCCATTGAGCAATTCTGGCAAGAGGTGGATCAGCGTCGTCGCCAGGCCGCGCCCTGGTTCGACACCGCCCGAGCCATTGCCGGATGAGCGCCACAGAGCCCGCGTCGGGCCGAGCCGCTGACGATCAAACCCAATCCATTGCTGCGCGTCTGGCCAGTGGCGAGTTACGCCGGTTGCGATTTGGCTGGGCTGATCAACACGGACTGGTGCGCGGCAAAACCCTGTATGGCGCCCGTGCCGCGCAGGCGCTCGTCGAGGGCCTGGGTTTTGTCGGGACCAACCTGCTCAAAGACTCGTCTGATCGCACGACCCGACCGGTATTCACCACTGGTGCCGGTTTCAATTCAACCGAATTTGAGGGCGCCGCCGATGTCGTGCTGATGCCCGATGTGGCCACCTTCACCGAACTGCCCTGGTCGCCGGGCAGTGGCTGGGTGCAATGTCAGGCGATGTTCGCCGACGGTCGGCCAGTGCCTTTTGATACCCGTGGCGTGCTGCGTCACACGCTTGGCAAGATGGCCGGGCAAGGATGGTCCAGTGTGGTCGGGCTGGAGGTGGAGTGTCACATCTTTCGGCTCGATGATCCATCACTCGAATCCGAAAACCTCGGATGGCCGGGCTCTGCACCGAAAGTGAGTGCTCTCTCACAAGGTTATCGGCTGTTGTCCGAGCAGCGTTATGACCGGCTCGAACCGGTGCTCGATCTGCTCACCGAGCCGTTGTTGCAGATGGGTCTGCCCCTCGAATCGGTCGAGATCGAACTGGGCCCCAGTCAGGTTGAACTGGTGTTCGGACCGCAGCCGGCGTTGCAAGCGGCCGACGCCATGTTGCTGTTCCGCCATGCGGCCAAGCAGATCCTGCACCGGCATGGCTACCACATCAGTTTCATGTGTCGTCCGCGCCTGCCCGAGGTCATGTCCAGTGGTTGGCATCTGCATCAGAGCCTGAACCGTGCAAGCGATGGCAGCAATCTGTTTGCGGCCGCGCCCGGCGCCGGGACGGCTGTTTCAGGCGGCGTACTGTCCGAACTGGGGACGCATTACCTGGGTGGGTTGCTGGTCAATGCGCCGGCTGCGACGGTCTTCTCGACGCCGACAATCAACGGATACCGGCGATATCGGCCCAATGCCCTTGCCCCGGAGCGGGTCAACTGGGGTCGGGACAATCGGGGGGCAATGGTTCGGCTGATCGGCACGCCGGGCCACCACGCCACCCGGCTTGAAAACCGGGTTGGCGAACCGGCGGCCAACCCGTATCTGTATATTGCCTCACAGCTGGCCGCCGGCATGGACGGCATTGCCCGCCGGTTGGCACCACCCCCTGGTGCCGATGAGCCTTATCACCAGCAGTATGCGGCGCTGCCACATACTCTCGATCAAGCCGTGCATGCCCTGGCTAGCGATGAAATTTTCCGGAGTGCGTTCGGCGCAGATTTTATCGACTACTATTTACAACTGAAACAATTTGAGCTCGCTCGCTTTCATCTTGAGGTGACCGAATGGGAGCAGCGCGAATACTTTGATCTCTTTTAGCAGGCGGTAGACGCAATTCAAATGGCAGATGTAACCTATATTGCCCACGACGGCACCAGCACGACGCTTGATGTAGAGCCCGGCAATTCGCTGATGATGGCTGCGGTCTTCGATGGGCTGGATGGGATCGAAGGGATGTGCGGGGGATGCCTCTCGTGTGCTTCGTGCCATGTCTACGTCGAACCGGCTTGGCTCGATAAGCTTCCCGCGCCAACCGAGGACGAAATCACGATGCTCAGCCAGACGTCGTCGGAGTGTCGTTCGAACAGCCGGTTGTCCTGCCAGATCGAAATGACTCAGGAGCTCTCGGGCCTGGTGGTTCGCATGCCAGAGAGTCAGTCGTAAACGAAGGATTGTCTTAATTACAAGGCACTGAAATCCGAACAGTCAGGGGTGTTTTCTCTCTAACAGAACGAGAGGGGACAGCTGCTGTGTGGACTCTGCAGGTGAAATAGCCAAATGGGCTTGTTTAAGTGGTTCGTGGCGGCCGTGCTGGCGCTTTTTGTCATGTCTGGCGCGGGCGCACAACAGGTTGTGCTGAAGCTGGGGATGCAAATCGACCAGCCGGACAGCGCTTGGGCGGACATTATCAAACCCTGGATGGATGGCATCACCGCGCAATCAGACGGCCGTATCCGCTTTGACATGATGCCTGTGGCGTCGGTCGAAGAGGCCGCCGGGCTGTATGTGAAGCTGCGCGACGGGGAACTCGATGTGCTCTGGGCGCAGACCGGACTCGATCCCAAGCGTTTCAAGCGCACCGAGGTCTTTGAGCTGCCCTTCATGATGCCGAACCCGGAGGCAGCATCGCGCGCCCTTTGGGAGTACGTCGAAACCTATGCGGTTGATGAGTTCAAGGATGTGCGCCTGCTTGGCCTGCATGTCAAAGGCGCGTCACTGTTTCACACCCGCGAACGGCCGATTGACTCGCTGGCCGACCTGAAAGGGATGCGCTTGCGCGGTGGCAACCGAATGACCGATCAGTTTCTGAAGCAGCTCGGTGCCGAATTCATGGGCCCGCAACTGGCCGCCGATCCGGCCAATGGCCAGCCCGAGCCGGAGCGGCAGGCCGACGGCTATGTCTGCGACTGGGCTTCGGCCGTGCGGTTGGCGCCGAGCGGGCAGTTTCAGTTTCATACCGGCTTTGGCACGACGGGTGCGCTCGCAACGTCGTCTTATATGCTGGCAATCAACCCTAAAACCTACGAATCTCTGCCTGAGGAGTTGCGCCGGATCCTCGACGCCAACAGCGGAATGGAAACATCGGCAGCATTCGGTCGTCGGGCGCAGCGAATTTCATCCATCGCTCGCGACCGGGTTGGCGCTTCCGACGGCTATGGCTCGATTCGGACCCTGCCTCTGGAAGAGGCGCAGGCGTTTCGCAAGGCCGCGGTCAAGGTTGAACAGGCCTGGGTTGCCGAGGTATCCGACAAAGGGTTTGAAGGGCAGACCCTGCTTGACGGCGCCCGCACGCTGATCAAGAAATACACGCGCTGATGCGGGGCCGTCGCCGGGGGTAAATCAGCCGCCCGAGGGCACCTGACCGTCGACACCTTTCACATAGAAATTGACGCCGCCCAGGAACTTGTCATCGGCAACCGTGCCGGCAGCCAGAACCTCCTTGCCGGTTGAATCGACGATCGGGCCTTTCCAGATCTTGAAGATGCCGCCCTTCAGGCCTGCCTTCACGCCTTCGACCTTGGCGCGTACGTCGGCGGGCACTTTGTCAGATATCGACACCAGATCGATTGCCCCTTCGGCAACACCCCACCAGGCCGAGCCGGTCTTCCAGCTGCCATCAAGCACTTGCTGCATCGAGTCCTTGTAGTAAGGCCCCCAATTGATGATGGCAGAGGCCAGATGGGCCTTGGGACCGTAGGCGGTCATGTCGCTGTCCCAGCCGAAGGCCAGTTTGCCGGCCTTCTCTGCGGTCTGCAGCACGGCGGCAGAATCGGTGTTCTGAAACAGAATGTCGGCGCCCTGGTCGATCAGCGACTGAGCCGCTTCGGCTTCACGCGGGGGGTCGAACCATTTGTTGACCCAGACGACCTTGGTCGTGATGTCGGGGTTGCTTGATTGCGCGCCCAGCGTGAATGAGTTGATATTGCGCAGCACTTCCGGAATGGGGATCGAGCCCACCACGCCAAGCGTGTTGGAGGTGGTCATCGCACCGGCAATGACGCCCGCCATGTAAGCGCCCTGATAGGTGCGCGAATCATAGGTGCGCATGTTCTCGGTGGTCTTGTAGCCGGTGGCATGCTCCCATTTGACGTCGGGGAACTCGCGGCTGAGTTTGCGCATCGACTCCATGTAGCCGAAGGTCGTGCCAAAGATCACCTTGTTGCCCTGTACCGCCAGGTCGCGCAGCACCCGCTCGGCATCCGCCGACTCGGGCACGCTTTCCACATAGCTCGACACGAGGGTCTCGCCCATTGCGTCCTGCACCGCCTTGCGGCCGTTGTCGTGGGCAAACGACCAGCCACCGTCGCCGACCGGGCCAACATAAACCCAGGCCGCCTTGATCGGCTCGATATCAGCTGCCTTGGCCGCTTGGGTTGCGTCGTCCGCGCTGCTGGCCATGCCGGCCGCCGCGGCGCCAGCCGCACCGGCTGCGGCCATTACCGTGCCAGTGGTGGCGCTGCTGGCGTCACTGGTCTTGTCGACCACCGATTGGGTGGCATCACTGGCTTTCTCTTTCGCGGCATCAACGGCGGCTCCGGCCTTCTCTTTGGCGGCTGCCACTGCTGCTGCGGCCTTGTCTTTGGCAGCATCGCCAGCCGACTCGGTCATGGCTTTTGCTTCGTCGGTGGTGTCGGCCACGGCACCTGCGGCTTTGTCCTTGGCGTCGCTGGCGGCCTCGGAGGTCGAGTCGGCCATGGATTTAGCCTTGTCGGTCGCTGCGGCAACGGCCTCAGCGGCCTTGTCGGCGGCGCTGTCAGCGGCGTTCTTGGTGGCATCGACCGCTGAACCTGCGGTTTCCGCAACGGCGTCACCGGCTTTGCCAGCCATGTCGCCGGCTTTACCGGCGGTGTCGGCAACGGCTTCCTTGGCTTTATCGATGGCTGCGCCGGCATTTTCCTTCACGGCCTCGGCGGTGCTGCTCGCGGCTTCTTTGGCGGCGTCAACGGCTTGCGCGCCGGCTGCGGTGGCTTTCTCGGCAGCGGCTTCGGTTTTTTCAGCAACCGCCTTCTGATCTTCCTGACTGCAGGCGCCAAGTCCGAGTGCTGCGGTCAGGGCGAGTGCCCCGGCCCACCGCCAGGTGGAAGTGCCTGACTCTAATGAGCTAGCTTGCATGATTTTTACTCCTGGTTGGGTCAATTGACTGACAGGCCCGACGGCCACGCCACGCAGGTGCCCGGACCTTGCCCACCAAGGGCCGGGTCCGGGCACGTTGCCTGGGTAAAAAGGGTCGACAGGCGATGGCAGCAAGCGTAGCACCGACAACGGTCGATGCTGCACTGCAAGCCCCGCCAATGCTGGCAATATGTGTCAGGCGAGAATCAGGCTCACCGGATCGCTGACTGCCTTGCCGGTGTCGGCGGTAACGGTTTGGGCCGCCACGCGCAGCTCGTCCATCGTGCTCGAATCGATCGGCATGCTTTCGGCACGGGCCACGCGTGCGCGTCGCTCCGGGTCGCCCGGCAGCAAAATCCCGCCGAGTTGCTCACCTACTTCATCAAGCCGGGCCGACTGCACCCATTGCACGAACTCACGGGTTTCGGTTTCGAAGGCAGCGCCGGTGCCCAATTGCGCCGGATCAAAAACAATGGCCAGCATGTTGTTCATGACGCCGAAGTTGGCGGGGTAGTTCTTGGGGTAGGTCGCCTTGCCGCCAATCATGGCCGCGCCGAGCAACTCCACCACCATCGCCAGCGCATGACCTTTGTGCTCGGCAAACGTACGAATGGCCCCCATCGGCTCCTCGAACAGCACCGACGGATCGGTGGTCGGGCGGCCTTGCGCATCGATGGTCGAGCCCACCGGCACCGGCACGCCCTTGTTCATCGCAACCCGCGCCTTGCCGGCGGCAATGGAACTGGTGGCGAAATCGAGCACTACGGGCTCACCATTGGCGCGCGGAATGCCCACCGTGAACGGGTTGGTCAGATAGCGCGCTTCGGCGCCGCCATGGGGCGCCACCATCGGTTTGCCGCCCAGCGCATTGGTGAAGTGAATGGATACCAGCCCTTCGCTGACCGCCATCTCGGCCCAGTGGCCGACCCGCCCGATGTGATGGGCGTGACGCAGACCGAGCAAGGCCACACCGTGCGCCTTGGCCCGCGCAATGCCGACCTGCATCGCCTGCCAGGCGACCGACTGACCCATGCCCATGCCGCCATCGGCCACGACCATTGGTCCCGTATCGACCGCCAGTTCGATTTGCCGGTTCAGTTGCAGCGAGTTGCCGTGCCAGGATTTGACATAGCGGGGCACCATGCCCACGCCGTGCGAATCATGGCCAGCCAGGTTGGCGCCGACCAGGTGGTCGGCGGTGAGCGTGGCTTCCTGAGTGTTGGAGCCGGCCGCCGTGAACAACTCGATGACCCAGCGATGGACGCCTGCCGTGGAAATTTGGTGTTCAGCCATTTCAGACCACCTTGACCGACAATTCACCAACGCCGGCTACCTTGCCTTCCAGCAGGTCGCCGCGCTCGACTGCCGCTACGCCGGCCGGGGTGCCGGTGAAGATCAGATCGCCTGGCGCCAGGGTCCAGAACGAGGACAGATGCTCGATGATTTCGTCGAGATTCCAGATCAGCTCGGCAATCGTCGCCTGTTGGCGCTCCGTGCCATTGACCGACAGCGACAGCGCCGCGGTGTCGATGGCGCCGGCCTGCGCGGCGGGCATGATCGGTCCGATGGGCCCGGAATAGTCGAAGGCCTTGCCGATTTCCCAGGGGCGACCGGTTTTCTTGGCCTCACCTTGCAGGTCGCGACGGGTCATGTCGAGGCCGACCGCGTAGCCATAAATGTGCTTGCGAGCCTGGTCGGCCTTGATGTTCTTGCCACCGACGCCGATTGCTGCCACCAGCTCCATTTCGTGATGCAAATCGCTGGTGCCTGGCGGATAAGGCATTTCGGCGGTGCTGCCGGGGGCCACAAACAACAACGCATCGGCGGGCTTCATGAAGAAAAATGGCGGCTCACGACCGGTGAAGCCCATTTCCTTGGCATGCTCGACGTAATTGCGGCCCACGCAGTAAACGCGCCGCACCGGGAATCCGCCCTTGGAGCCGACGACCGGCAGGACAGTTTGAGGGGATTGTTCAATCACCATTTCGCTAGGTGGATTCATCTCGTGTCGATCTCCTGATAAAGCGGGGGGGCCCGCAGTTTGTGTCGATGCGCCGTACGCACCGCCTCTAGCGTCAATTATGCGACGCAACGCCGTCAAGCCGGCTGCGTTGCCGCGACCCCGTGACTATTCGCCTCGCAGGGGTTTGCGCTGGCCGGTAAACTAGGGCATGAATGCAAAAACAAACTCCCAGTCCAAATCTTCCATGCACCCCGCCGAGCGCCAACTGCGCGACCTGATGGCCCGCCGCATCGTCATGCTTGATGGCGCCATGGGTACGATGATCCAACGCTACAAGCTTGATGAAGCCGCCTACCGAGGCGAGCGTTTTGCCGATCACGCGCAAGATCTGAAGGGCAATAATGAGTTGTTGACGCTCACCCAGCCGCAGATCATTGCTGAAATTCACGAGCAATATCTGGCCGCTGGCGCTGACCTGGTCGAGACCAACACCTTCGGGGCCACCAGCATTGCGCAGGGCGATTACAAGATGCCCGAAGTCGCGTATGAAATGAACCTGAAGTCGGCGCAGATCGCCCGTCAGGCCTGCGACAAGTATTCCACCGCCGAGCGGCCGCGTTTTGTGGCTGGCGCGTTGGGCCCGCAGCCCAAGACCGCGTCAATATCTCCCGACGTCAACGACCCGGGCGCGCGCAATGTCACCTTTGACGAATTGCGGGCTGCTTATCATGAGCAGGCGCGCGGTCTGGTGGACGGCGGCGCCGATGTGTTTCTGGTTGAAACCGTGTTCGATACGCTCAACGCCAAGGCGGCCTTGTTCGCGCTCGACGAGTTGTTGACCGAACGCGAGGAGCAAGGCCATCCGCGCTTGCCGATCATGATCTCCGGCACGGTTACCGATGCGTCCGGGCGAATTCTGTCGGGGCAAACCGTCGAGGCGTTCTGGAACTCGATGCGGCATGCGCGTCCGCTCACCATCGGCCTGAACTGCGCTCTCGGCGCGGCGTTGATGCGCCCCTATATTGAAGAGTTGTCGAAGCTGGCCGACACCTTCATTTCGGTGTATCCCAATGCCGGTCTGCCCAATCCGATGTCTGACACCGGTTTTGATGAAACCCCGCAGATTACCGGTCGCTTGCTCAAGGAATTTGCCACTGCCGGTTTTGTGAATCTGGCCGGCGGCTGCTGCGGCACGACGCCCGAGCACATCGCCGCCATTGCCGAGGCGGTGGCCGATGTCAAACCCCGGCAGGTACCGACCATCGAACCCGGCGTGCTGCGCTTGAGTGGTCTGGAGCCCTTCAATGTCAGTCGCGATTCATTGTTCGTGAACGTGGGCGAACGCACCAACGTGACCGGCTCGCGCGCCTTTGCGCGTCTGATTCTGAACGAGCAATTCGACGAAGCGCTGACGGTCGCGCGGCAACAGGTTGAAAACGGCGCGCAAGTCATCGACATCAACATGGATGAAGCCATGCTTGATTCGAAAGCAGCAATGACACGCTTTCTGAACCTGATCGGTTCCGAGCCCGATATCTCGCGAGTGCCGATCATGATCGACAGCTCCAAATGGGAAGTGATCGAGGCCGGCCTTAAATGCGTGCAAGGCAAGGCCATCGTCAATTCCATTTCGATGAAGGAGGGCGAAGCCGCCTTTATCGAGCAGGCTGTCTTGTGCCGTCGCTACGGCGCCGCCGCCATTGTCATGGCCTTCGATGAGCAAGGCCAGGCCGATACCTACGAGCGCAAGATCGAAATCTGCGAGCGCGCGTATCGCTTGCTGGTCGATGAGGTTGGCTTCCCGGCTGAAGACATCATCTTCGACCCGAATATCTTTGCCATTGCCACCGGTATCGAAGAGCACGACAACTATGCGGTCGACTTTTTCAATGCAACCCGTTGGATCACCGAGAATCTGCCCCATGCCAAGGTTTCGGGCGGTGTGTCCAATGTGAGTTTCAGCTTCCGCGGCAACGAGCCCGCCCGTGAAGCGATTCACACGGTCTTTCTGTATCACGCCATTCGCGCCGGCATGACGATGGGTATTGTCAACGCCGGTATGGTTGGTGTTTACGATCAGATCAATCCGGAACTCAAGACCCGGGTTGAAGACTTCATGCTCAATCGCGGCGTGACCTTGCCCGACGATTTGCCGGCCGATTCACCCGAGCGCGACAAATCGGCAACCGAGCGGATGATCGAGTTTGCCGGCACGCTGACCGGTGGCGGCGCCAAACGTGAGGAGAATCTCGACTGGCGCGGCACGGACGAGAACCCGAAGACCGTGCAGGAGCGACTTACCCACGCGCTGATTCACGGCATTACCAAATTCATTGTCGAAGATACCGAAGAGGCCTGGCAGGAAATCAATGCACGCAACGGGCGGCCCATCGAGGTCATCGAAGGGCCGCTGATGGACGGCATGAATGTTGTCGGTGATCTGTTCGGCGAGGGCAAAATGTTCCTGCCCCAGGTGGTCAAGAGTGCGCGCGTCATGAAGCAGGCCGTGGCTCATCTGATCCCTTACATCGAAACCGAGAAAGAGCAGATCAAGGCGGCCGGCGGCGATGTGTCGAGCAAGGGCAAGATCCTGATGGCCACCGTCAAGGGCGACGTTCACGATATCGGCAAGAACATTGTCAGCGTGGTGCTGCAGTGTAATAACTTCGATGTCGTCAACATGGGCGTAATGGTGCCGGCGGCAGACATTCTGGCTACCGCCAAGGCCGAAGGCGCCGACATCATCGGCTTGTCCGGACTGATTACGCCTTCGCTTGAAGAGATGGCTTACGTGGCCGGTGAAATGGAGCGCGATGACGACATTCGTGGTCGCGCCATGCCGCTGCTCATTGGCGGGGCGACAACGTCGCGCGTGCACACCGCCGTCAAGATTGCGCCCAAGTATTCCGGTCCGGTGATTCACGTGGCGGATGCCTCGCGTTCGGTGCCGGTCGCGCAGCAACTCATCTCGACCGATACCCGCCCTGCCTATCTTGAGAAGATCCTTGGCGAGTACGATAAGGTCCGTACCCAGCACGCGGCCAAGAAGGGACCGAAACTGGTCAGTATCGAAGAGGCGCGTGCCAACAAGCAGCCGATCGACTGGGCAGCCGTAGTCCGTGGCGAGGCTCCGGCTCCGGTAGAGCCGAAGTTTCTGGGACGGCGCGAATTCAAGAATTTCGATCTTGCCGAAATTGCTGCCTACATCGACTGGCATCCTTTCTTCCAGACCTGGGATCTGCACGGTCCGTTCCCGAAAATCCTTGAAGACGAAGTGGTGGGTGAGTCGGCGCGGCGAGTGTTTTCCGATGGCAAGGCGATGCTCGAGCGGGTCATCAATGGCCGCTGGCTGCAGGCGAATGCGGTTGTCGGTTTTCTGCCGGCCAACACCATCAACGACGACGACATCGAGGTGTACACCGACGACACTCGCACCGAAGTGGCCTTCGTCTGGCGTGGTGTGCGGCAACAGACCGCCAAGAAAAGCGGCGTCTACAACAAATGCCTGGCCGACTTCATTGCGCCCAAGTTTCTTGATGGCAAGCCGAGCGGCATCAAGGACTACATCGGCATGTTTGCCGTCACGACGGGTATTGGCGTCGGTCGTAAAGAGGCCGAATTCGAGAAGTTGCTCGATGATTACTCCAGCATCATGCTCAAGTCGATTGCCGATCGTCTTGCCGAAGCTTTTGCTGAAGCGATGCATCAGCGTGTGCGTACCGATCTGTGGGGTTATGCCCCGAATGAAACGCTCGACAACGTGGCATTGATTGCCGAGAAGTATCAAGGCATTCGTCCCGCACCGGGTTATCCGGCTTGTCCGGAGCATACGGTCAAGCGGGCCGTGTTCGATGTCCTGCAATGCGAGGCCATCGGTATGGAACTGACCGAATCGTTTGCGATGACGCCGGCGGCCAGCGTGTCCGGGTTCTACTTCTCGCACGAGCAGGCTGATTATTTCAACGTTGGACGTATCGGCGAAGATCAGGTGCTCGACTACGCCGAGCGTGCCGAACTGGACGCCGATCAGTTGCGCCGCTCACTGGCCAGTTCGCTGGGCTAAGCTGCTGCAGATGGATTGTGATGCAGGCCGCCGTGCCTGCATCACGTGTTCTTGGGGTTGGCGGGGGCTGCGCTATGTTGCATATTGGCGAGTAGTGGGCCCGCCCGCACTGATTGCAACCGGAGTTAGTAGCGATGAAATGTCATGAAGTGGACTTTGAGATCTTTGGCGACGACATGCAGGTCGTCGAGGTAGAACTCGATCCCGGCGAAACCGTCATTGCCGAAGCCGGCGCCATGAACTACATGGAAGACGGCATTACCTTTGAAGCCAAGATGGGCGATGGTTCCCAACCGGGTGGCGGCATGCTGGATTCGCTTCTCAAAGTGGGCATGCGTGCGCTCACCGGCGAATCCATTTTCATGACCCACTTCACCAATGCCGGCGCCGGCAAAAAGCGAGTCGCCTTCGCCGCGCCATACCCGGGCAAGATCATCCCGGTCGATATGGCGCAAATCGGTGAAGAACTCATCTGCCAGAAAGACGCATTCCTTTGTGCCGCGCTTGGCACCTCGCTCGAAATCTCGTTCCAGCGCAAGCTGGGTGCGGGTTTCTTCGGCGGTGAAGGCTTCATCCTGCAAAAGCTGCGTGGCGACGGCAAAGCCTTTGTGCATGTGGGCGGCACCGTCATCAAGCGCGAACTGAAAGGTGAAACCCTGCGCGTGGATACCGGCTGTATTGCGGCGTTCACATCCGGGATCAGCTATGACATCGAGCGCACCGGCAGTCTCAAGTCAATGGTGTTCGGCGGCGAAGGATTGTTCCTGGCCACCTTGCGCGGCACCGGTACCGTCTATCTGCAGAGCCTGCCGTTCTCGCGCATGGCCAACCGGATCATCGGCGCGGCGACCTCCATCGGTGGCAAATCGAAGGGTGAAGGCTCGGTCGCGGGCGGCTTGTTCCGAATGCTCAACGATCGCTGAGCGGGTTTGCACTGCTTGGCCCCGTGGCCGCCTGCGCGCGCCCGGGGTCGGCATTCAATACGATTAAAACGTAAACAGATAACCCACCGTCAAGGTGATCGGGTCGCTCGACGATCGTATCGGGCTGTCTTCAATGGCATTGCCCATGCGCTGGAATTCGGCGTCGGCAAATATTGTGTGCTGACGCGCAAAGGTGTTTTCATAGCGCAGACCGACGGCCAGGTTCACTGAATTACCCGGGTTGTACTCCGGCCGGTCGGCGCGGATCTCGCTGCGCGTCACGCCCCAGTAGTAATTGGTCAGTCGGCTGCTCTGAAAGGCCAGCGACAAGCGCGGGGTCAGCAAGCCATAGGCAATTTGCAGCGGATAGCCGTACTCGAACTTGATCTCGTAGCCTTTGTGACGGCTGGTGATGTCGGTCATGAACTCGGCCGACAGATTGCCGAACCACTGGGCACTGGTGGCTTCAACACCAAACTCGAGTGCGCCACGGCGCTTGCCCATGCCTTCCAGAAAATCACTGTCGGCGCTGTCGTAGCCGGCCAGCCGGTATTGACCCTTCAGGTTCACATCGAAGGTGTCGCGCTGCAACACGTTATAGCTGGCTTCGTTGTGGAACAGCCGGAACTTGTCATTTTCGTAGGACAGTACCGGGAGCAGATCGGTGTCGTTGCTGATGCCACGATAATGATCGGTGCGCACCAGAAGCGCTGCGCCCAGGCCTGCTTTCTCGGCCACCAGTTGCGCCGACGCCAGTTGCGGGGTTGCCGCCAGAAGCAGTGGTGCTGCAAGACCTATCGTCATTCGGCGCAGGTGTTGCAAAAAAGAAGGGGTGGCGGAATGAAGAGCAGTCATGAGCGGTGGTCTCGTGTGGAGTGAGGTTTGCGAAAGCTTACCGGGTATTTCCTGATCCCGGTAAGTCCGCATTATCGCAAACTTCCCTCACGCATACCGAGCATGACCTCAGATTGCGCCAAAGGCTCCGCGCTTTTGCAATTCGCTGATTTCTTCGGTCTTGAAACCATAGGCTTGCAGAATTTCCTGCGTGTGCGCGCCAAGAGCCGGGCCTTCGGTGCCGTCGCAATCGGGCCCGTCGTTGCTGGCCATGAATGCGCCGCCATAAGAACAGACAGAACCGTCGGTGCTGGGCGGGTCGATCATCCGGCGTTTCTGCATTCGCACCAGTTCGGCAGCCTGATCGAGTCGGTTGACGCGCTCAAAGGCAACACCCAGCGGCTCGAACTGATCCACCCAATGCTGCACCGGTTTTGCGGCAAATGCCTGTTTGACGGTTTGCTTGATGGCGCGGGCCGCATCGCTGTCGGCAGCCAGTTCCATGTATTCATGCCAGAGCCTGGCCGGCAGTTCCAGGCATTTCATGATGGCCTCGCCCTGTGCAGCGGTGAGGGCGCTGACCAGCACTGCGCCGTCGGTGGCCTCGAAGCAATCGGCGGTCAGGGAATGCGCCGGCGAAATATTGCCTTGCAAGGACCCCAGCGTGCCGTCGTCCAGACAAGCTGTCATGGTGGTCAGTTGCAGCAGCATCGAG
>CAXBNM010000005.1:0-32152 GCA_963976885.1 uncultured Burkholderiaceae bacterium | reverse complement strand
AAAACGCGATTGCCGCTCAGCAGCAGGCCAGAGCCGAAGTGGGTGTGGCGAAAGCCGCGCTCGAGCGCAGCAAGGTCGTGCTGGCGCACGCAACGATTACCGCGCCCATTGGCGGGCGCATTGGCAAGTCGTCTGTAACCCAGGGGGCGTTGGTCACGGCCAATCAGGCCACTGCGCTGGCTACCGTGCAGCAACTCGACCCCGCTTATGTCGATTTGTCCTACAGCAGTGCCGAACTGCTTGAGCTGCGGCGCAAGCTTGATGCCGGCACGGTCACCAGTGGTGCCAATTTGCCGTTGAGTCTGCATCTTGAGGACGGCAGCACTTATTCGCAGCCGGCTCACTTCGAGTTTTACGACGCGGTGGTCAATCCGGGTACCGGCAGTTTTCTGGTGCGGGCCGTTGTGCCCAACCCCGATTCGCTGCTGCAGCCGGGCATGTATGTCCGCGCCACGGTCC
Source organism: uncultured Burkholderiaceae bacterium (assembly GCA_963976885.1). Classification (GTDB taxonomy): domain Bacteria; phylum Pseudomonadota; class Gammaproteobacteria; order Burkholderiales; family Burkholderiaceae_E; genus JAUIAI01. The sequence goes on along the minus strand of CAXBNM010000005.1, from coordinate 31,693 downwards.
AGGAAGGAGTGCGCCGCAACGGTTTGCTCGTCCCCCAACAAGGCATTACCCGAGACCCGAAAGGCAATGCAACGGCGATGGTTGTCGATGCCGAGGGCAAGGCGCGGATGCGCCAGGTGCAGGTGTCTCGCACCATTGGTAGCAGCTGGTTGGTCGAAGAAGGGCTTGAGGCCGGCGATCGGGTGATTGTGGAAGGCTTGCAGAAGATTCGCGATGGCGCGCCAGTGAAAGCGCAAGAAGCTGCGGCTGCGGCCGCGGAAGCCGCCCCGGCGGCTTCACCGTCTGCGCAATAAGGGGAATCACTCATGGCACGCTTTTTTATTGACAGGCCTATCTTCGCCTGGGTTCTCGCCATTGTGGTGATGCTCGCCGGCATTCTGGCCATCACCAATTTGCCGGTTTCGCGTTACCCGACGATTGCCCCGCCTACCGTAACGATTACCGCCACCTATTCAGGCGCTTCGGCGCAAGTCATTGAAGACTCGGTGACGCAAATCATTGAGCAGAACATGAACGGCCTCGATGGCCTGCTCTATATGTCGGCGACCAGTGAAAGCAGTGGTCGCGCGACAATCACGCTGACCTTCGAAAGTGGCGTTGACGCAGACATTGCCCAGGTGCAGGTTCAGAACAAGCTGCAACTGGCGACCCCCCTGTTGCCGCAGGCCGTTCAGGAACAAGGCGTGACCGTTACCAAAACCGGTACCGGTTTTCTGATGGTGGTCGGTTTTGTGTCAGAAGACGGTTCGATGGGCCGGAATGACATCGCCGACTATGTGAACAGCAATATCGTCGATACGCTCTCGCGTGTGCCTGGGGTGGGCAGTACGCGGGTGTTTGGCGCGAAATACGCGATGCGTATCTGGATCGACCCGGGCAAGCTTGAGGCCTACGACTTGTCGTCCAGCGATGTAGTGACGGCGATTCAGTCGCAGAACCAGCAGGTGGCTGTCGGTCAGTTGGGCGGCTTGCCCGCCATTGACGGGCAGCAGCTCAATGCCACCATCAATGGTCGCGGTCGTCTGAACACACCCGAGCAGTTCCGCGATATCGTGATTCGGGGCAATACTGATGGTTCGGTGCTGCGCCTGGGCGATGTGGCGCGGGTTGAAATTGGTGCCGAAAATTACGACGTGGTCAGTCGCTACAACGGCAAGCCCGCGACCGGTGTTGCCGTTTCGCTGGCTACGGGCGCCAACGCGCTCGATACCGCAACGGCGGTTCGGGAAACCATTGCCCGGCTGAAGCCGAATTTCCCGTCCGGACTTACTGCAGTGGTGCCTTTCGATACCACGCCGTTCGTTTCGGTGGCTATCGAGGGCGTGATCGAAACGCTGATCGAAGCAGTGATTCTGGTGTTTCTCGTGATGTTCCTGTTCTTGCAGAACTTCCGGGCAACCTTGATTCCGACCATCGCGGTGCCCGTCGTGTTGCTGGGTACTTTTGCCATCCTCGAAGTGCTGGGCTTTTCCATCAACATGTTGACCATGTTCGCGATGGTGCTGGCGATCGGCTTGCTCGTGGATGACGCGATTGTGGTGGTGGAAAACGTCGAGCGTCTGATGAGCGAAGAAGGTCTTTCGCCCCTGGAAGCGGCGCGTAAGTCCATGGATCAGATTACCGGCGCGCTGATAGGCATCGGTGTGGTGTTGTCGGCGGTATTTGTGCCAATGGCCTTTCTCGGCGGCTCGACCGGCGTGATCTATCAGCAGTTCTCGGCCACGATTGTTTCAGCCATGGCGCTTTCGGTGCTGGTGGCGCTCATTCTGACACCGGCGCTGTGCGCGACCTTGCTCAAGCCGGTGGCCAAGGGCCATGCCGAGGGCAAGCGTGGGTTTTTCGGCTGGTTCAACCGCCGCTTCGACCAGGGCTCCGGTGGCTATCGCAAGGCGGTGCACGGCATCCTGACTCGTCGCAAGCGGTTCGGGCTGGTATTTGTGGCCATGGTGGTGTTGATGGGCTGGATGTTCCTCCGGCTGCCGACGGCCTTTCTGCCGCAAGAAGATCAGGGTGTGCTGTTTGCCCAGGTCCAGACTCCGGTGGGCGCCACGCAAGAGCGCACGATGGAGGTCATCAAGCAGATCGAGAAGCACTTCCTCGAAAACGAGACCGGCAGGGTCAAGGCCTTGTTTGCCATCGCCGGATTCAGCTTTGCCGGTACTGGGCAGAACAACGGCATGGCGTTCGTGAATCTGCACGACTGGGATGAGCGAACCGATCCGTCGGCCAGCGTCGATGCAATTGCCGGCCGGGCCATGGGCACGTTTTCGCAAATCAAGGATGCGATGGTATTTGCGTTTGCGCCGCCTGCCGTGCCTGAACTGGGTAACTCGGCCGGTTTCGTGTTCTATCTCAAGGATGAAGCCGGTCTGGGGCACGATGCGCTGATTGCCGCTCGCAATCAATTGCTGGGCGCCGCCGGTCAGAGTTCGCTGTTGACCCGAGTGCGTCCGAACGGGCAGAACGACACCCCGCAGTTGCGCATCGATATTGATGATGCCAAGGCGGCGGCTCTCGGATTGACCACCTCGGCCATCAATACGACGCTGGCGACGGCCTGGGGCGGTCGGTACATCGATGACTTCATCGACCGCGGTCGGGTCAAGCGGGTTTATGTCCAGGCGGATGCGCAGTTCCGGATGGTGCCGGAAGATCTGAAGCGCTGGTCGGTGCGTAACAGCAGCGGTGAGATGGTGCCCTTCAGTGCCTTTGGTTCATCACACTGGAGCTATGGTTCGCCGCGCCTTGAGCGGTATAACGGCTCACCGGCGGTGCAGATCAACGGTGAGGCCGCCGCGGGTGTTTCTTCCGGTGCTGCCATGGACGAAATCGAGCGGCTGGCGCAAAGCCTGCCGGCCGGGTTCAGCCTTGAGTGGACCGGAACCTCCTATCAGGAGCGCTCGGCCGGGGCGCAAACCCCGTTGCTTTATTCGCTGTCGTTGCTGATTGTGTTTCTTTGTCTGGCGGCGCTTTATGAAAGCTGGACGATTCCCACGGCCGTGTTGCTGGCCGTGCCGCTCGGCATTCTTGGTGCTGTGGTGGCGAACACCATGCGTGGCATGGAGCGCGATGTGTACTTCCAGGTCGCCATGTTGACGACGGTTGGTCTGTCGAGCAAGAACGCGATCCTGATCGTTGAGTTCGCCAAGGCCAATATGGATCAAGGCATGGATGCGGTTGCGGCCACGATGGCCGCAGTACGTGACCGGCTGCGACCGATTGTCATGACTTCGCTCGCCTTTGGTCTTGGTGTGACGCCGCTGGCGATTGCTACCGGCGCCGGGTCGGGGGCTCAGCAGGCAATTGGTACCGGCGTGCTCGGCGGCATGTTGGCCGGCACGACATTCGGCCTGTTCTTCGTGCCGCTGTTCTTTGTGTCAGTACAAAGCCTGTTCGGCTCCCGCAAGCGTCCGGCGCAGGCAGAGGGAAAAACGCAGACTGAAGGCGAAGGAGTGTCCTCATGAAATCGACCACTTCCAGGTACAGTGCTCTGACCGGAGCCTTGATGGCCAGCATGCTGGCGGCGGCCTGCACGAGTCTGGAGCCCACCTTGCCGCAGGCTTCCTCGCAAGTGCCCGCGGCTTGGGCCGGCACGGATGAGGCCAGCGCAGTAGCTGCCGCCGAGCTCGACTGGCACGACTGGATCATCGATCCGGATCTGCAGACACTGGTGACGCAGGCGCTGGCCAACAATCGTGATCTGCGGGTGGCGATGCTGAATGTGGAGCGCGCTGCCGCTTCTTACGGGATCGCTCGCGCAGATCGTTGGCCAACCCTCGGTATCGCGGCGACGGCGGCGCGAGCCGGCGGCGACACCCCGCTGGTGACCGAAACTGCCAGCGCCACCCTGGGCTTCAGTTCGTTTGAACTCGACTTCTTTGGTCGTGTGCGCAATCTCAGTGACGCGGCGCTGCAGCAGTATCTGGGCACCGAGGAGGCTGGTCGCAGTGCGCGCATTTCGTTGATTGCCGAGGTTGCGAACGCCTGGTTCACCTTGTCCGCCGATCAGGAATTGCAGCGCATTTCCGAGGCGACCTTGGAGAACCGGCAAGCCTTGCTGGAAATTACCGAGCAGCGCGAGCAACTCGGCGCGGCAACCGAACTTGAGGTGCAGCAGGCTCGTACCGTGCTGGAAGCCGCACGCGCCGATGTGGCGCGTTATGCGGGCCAGGTTGCCCGCGATCGGAATGCGTTGGCATTGCTGGTGGGTGCCGAACTCGATACGGCGTTGTTGCCCAGGCGCTTCGAGATGCAGACCGACGAGATTCTGCCCGTGCCATCGGGTCTGCCCTCTGAAGTCTTGCTGCATCGCCCCGACATTGCCGCGGCCGAGCATCAGTTGCGCAGCGCCAATGCGCAGATCGGTGCGGCTCGTGCCGCAATGTTTCCGTCCATCAGCCTGACCGCCGCTGCGGGGACGGCCAGTACGGAATTGTCGGATCTGTTCAGCGGCGGTTCGTTCGGCTGGAGCTTCACGCCACGCATCGATCTGCCGATTTTCGATTCGGGCCGCCGGCGTGCGGCAGTTACCGTTGCAACGGTAGACCGGGATATTGCATTGGCGCAGTACGAGCAAGCCATCCAGGCAGGTTTTCGTGAGGTTGCCGATGCACTGGCCACCGCGCGCACCCTGACCGATCAGCGCCAGGCGCAGATCGCTTTGCTCAATGCGGCCGAGCGGGCCGACGAGTTGTCGCAGCAACGCTACCGGGTCGGGCAGGACAGTTATCTTGTGTTGCTTGAAGCGCAGCGTACTTTGTACGATGCGCGCCAGTCGCTCGTGTCAACGCTCGTCAGCGAGCAAACCAACCGAATCATCTTGTATCGAGCGTTGGGGGCCGGCGTTTCGGAGGGACGGGCGTGAGTATCGGCCGGCCAGCGGCCGGCAGCCCGGACCGCAAGGAGCAGCAGCGCGCGCGTATTGTGGCGGCCGCGGAGCGCTGCGCGGTGGAGAAGGGCCTGCATGCGGCCACGATTGCCAATATCGCGGCTACGGCCAAGATGAGTCCGGGTCTGATTTACCGATATTTCGCCAACAAGAATGAAATCATTCTGGCCATCATCGAGCGGCAACTTGCTGAGCAACTCGCCCACATGACGTCGTTGAAATCAGGCCGGGATCTGCATCGACAAATCGTCGAGTTGTTTGCGAACTGGCAGCGGGGTGATCCCTCTGTCATGAGTGCCGCCTTGTTTCTTGAAATCAGTGCAGAGGCAACGCGTGACCCGGAAATTGCCAAAGCCGTAGTCGATGCCGACCGCATTGGCGACCGAACGTTTCAGCGTTGGTTGCGCGAGAAGATGGATCAGACGGGCCCGGCCTTTGATGAGAGCATTCGTAGCCAGGCGATGATTCTGCATTGCTTCATCGAAGGGCTGGCGGCCCGTGCCGTGCGCGAACCGGATCTCTCGGTTGATGAAGTTTCACGCACGTTCAGGCGGCTGTTGAAGATGCTGCTGCCGCCCGAAGACTGCTCGACGCAAGTTACGGTGGATGAGCCGCCAACGGATTGCAGGTCTGGCCCGCAGGACCAGACCTGAACGTCGAATCAGTTGGTAGCGCAACTGAAACTTTGCGCGGCATTGATATCACCGGTGCCGTCATAGCGCGGCCAGCTCGGATACTCGCACAGCGGACGGGTGCGTCCGGGCACCCCTATGTTGTCGGCGACAACCTGTGCGGTGGGTTCGGTGCCGCGCTCAACCCAGTTCTCCAGCGCTGTCAGTGAATCCCAGCCGGCGTTGAAGTCCGAGCTGACGGCATGGCCATAGCCGGCGATCTCGTAGTAGCGCAGGAATGACTGGACCTTCTCGGCACCCATCGCGGTATTGAGTCGGCCCAGGTATTGCCGGGTGGCGCGATTGCTGACCAGTGCATCGTGAATGCCATGGGCCATCAGAATCTTGCCGCCCCGATTCTGAAATGCCGACAAGTCGGTTGCGTTGGCATCTTGCAGCGTGGTCAGTTCAACGATGCGGGCCTGCCATGCGCCGGGGTTTTCCGGGTCGAGCGTGAGTGAGTTGTACGCGGGATCGCGGGTAACGAAGTACTTGACCCATTGATCCCAGAACGTGCTGCCATACGGTGGCATGGCGGCCGCGGTAACCGGCGGGAAGGGATACGCCGGTTGCTCGGTACCCAGAGACAAGGTCAGTGTGGTGGGGCGCAACGGTCCGTCGCCGGGAATACCGAAGTCGGTGCCCCAGGTGGTGAAGCCCGGATAACTTGTTTCCCCGCTGGCCAGTGCGTAGTTCAGGGTCAGAGGTGTGTTGATGACCTTGAAGGCGGTGATCTGCGCGTCGGACAAGCAGGCGTCGCCGGTGTCGGCACCGCTCTCGCAGCGCACCGGGCTCCCGTCAAGCATTGCGGTGGCAGGATCGAAAACGGCATCACATTCGTTCTGGTTGCTGATCAGGCCATCCGCGGCGCCATCAAGTTCATCGCAGGCGGCCATGGCGGCGTCGTACAGAACTTTGCGTTTGGCGCGGCTCGGATAGGCGCCGGGCTCGGCCAGCGCGCGAGTCACGCGGCCGAACTGAAGATCAAGACTGGCGCCGTTCCAGGCCGGGTACAGCACGATGGCGCCGTCAAAATCTTCCGGCCAGTTCTGTACGGCCAGCAAGGCCTCGCGGCCACCGGTCGAGCCGCCGGCAAAATAGGTTTTCTCGGGCGTCGCTTCATAGCGTGCCGAGATGATCGCCATTGCGACATCGCGGGTCTTCTTCAAGGCGTCGCTGGCAAAGTTTTTCAGTGCCTCGTCGTTGCTGCCGAAACTGCCGTCGCGGCTGCCATCGGCGTTGGCCTGATGACCGGAGTCACTGCCGAAGGTGACATAGCCGCGTCCGAGCGGGCTTGGCTGATCGGTCGGACCGGCCGGCACATTGCCGGTGCCGGCGGCCACGCTGCCGTTGTAACCGCCACCGCCAAACATCATCGCTTTGCGATTCCAGTCGGTGGGCAGATTGACCTGGAATTTGATGACGGGAGCCACTGGGTCGACCGGATCGATTTCACCCTTGACCGCGCAGTATTCACCAACAGCAACCGGGGCTGCGCCGCTGGCTGCCTGCAAAGTGGTTGCGGTGACCCGGGCGCCGGTTGTGGGCATGCCGATGGACGCTTCGGCGATGGTCAGATCGGCGAGATTGGCGCAATGCTGTGCGGCGGTGACCGGATTGGCCGCGGGATCATTATTCACGGTGTCGTTATCGCTATCGCTACAGCCGACTACGCCGAGTGCGGCGATCAGGCCAATCAACAGCGGCTGCGTACCTCGTCTGACGGGTTGCATGCTCATCATCTGTTCTCCTGGTTCATCATTGTTATAGGTGTCACCAGTCAAATCTATCATTGGCAAGCAGCTAATACCGTTCGTGTGCCGCACCGCTTATGGGCGAACGCAGGACGCTTTCGTTGATTTCGGAACGCTGGCTGCTGATCAAGCCGACCAGTGTTGAAAAGGGTTTCCGGATGACGGTTTCGGCGGTTGACATCACCAGCAAGGCCGCGCAATTTAGTGGCCGATGCAGCCAACTGCTGCGCACGAACGACTAACGACATGCGCTGTTCAGGCGCAAATGGAGACACTTGATGAAGATTGATCGAATCGAGCCGATCATTGCCGACGCCGGTTGGCGGACCTTTTCATTTCTGAAGATGACCACGGCTTGCGGCATCACCGGCTGGAGTGAATACAACGAAGACTTTGGCAGCAAAGGCCTGAGCGATGTGATCCGGGAACTGGCCCCGATGGTGGTGGGTCAGGACCCGCGCCGCAGCGAGGCCATCGTGGCGCAGTTGCATGTGGCAACCCGCCAGTCGCGCGGCGGCCTGAACCAGCAAGCGATTGCTGCCATCGAAAATGCGCTGCTCGATGTACGCGGCAAAGAAGCAGGCAAGTCGGTGGCGGCGCTGTTTGGCGGACCGATTCGTGATCGCATTCCGGTGTATTGGTCACACTTTGGTACTTACCGGGTGGCGCAACGCGGCAAGGATTTTCTGCCGGCACTCAATACCTACGATGATCTGGCCGCTCACGCTGCCGAGGTCAAGGCGCAGGGTTTTGCTGCGCTCAAGACCAACTTCTTTCCGCTGCGCGACGGTCAGTTGCAGTACTTCAACCCGGGCTTTGGCCGCACCTCGGGCTGGCCGGAGCTGAACCTGGATAACAAGTTGTTGCTCGATTTGCAGCGGCAGCTGCAGACCATTCGCGATGCGGTGGGTCCTGAAATGGGCATGATGCTCGACACCAACTTTCATTTCAAAACCGAGGGCTACTTGCGCATCGCCGATGCGGTTGCCCCGATTGGCCTGACCTGGCTGGAGCTTGATAGCCACGACCCGGCCAGCCTGGCGCTGATCCGGCGTCGCGCCTCATGCGCCATTGCCTCTTGCGAAACCCTGCATGGGCGGCGTGATTTCAAGCCGTATCTTGAGCAGTACGCAACCGATGTTGCCATTGTGGATGTGCCCTGGAATGGCCTGGGTGAAAGCGTCAAGATTGCTGCAATGGCCGATGCGTATGAAGTGAACTGCGCGCCGCATAACTTTTACGGGCATCTGTGTTCCTACATCAGCGCGAATTTCTGCGCCGCAATTCCAAACTTCCGGATCATGGAGATTGATATCGACAGCACGCCGTGGCGCGATGAGTTTGTTACCCATCCGCCGGTCATCGAGGATGGCCACTTCGTGTTGCCGGATAGACCGGGTTGGGGGTGCGACATCAACGAAGCCGCCGTACGGGCACGTCCGCCCAAGCGCTGAAGGCGTTTGCTCAACGGCCAAAGGCGGCAGGCCGGTGTGGCGCCCGGCGCGCCACTTCCACGAACAAAAGGCCAGGCCGGCACGCTGGCGTGTCGGTCTGGCCTTTCCTGTTTGCGCCGCGCGTTGAGGTGAAGCCAGATAGCCCGCCGGGCTTAGAACTCGCCCGTTGCCAGGCTCACCAGAAACCAGATCATGCCGACCAGAATGGCCACGCCGAGCACTTCGGGCCACCAGCCCAGTTCGTAGACCTCGGGATCTTGCTCATCACTCGTTTTCATGGGGGGTGAACTCCTGAGAGGTTACAGAATGGACGGTAGCCAGAGGGCAATATTGGGGAATGCCATGACCAGTGCCAGGCCGATGATCTGCAGGCCAATGAAGGGCATCACCGCCAGGAAGATTTCCTGCAAGGTGACGTCTTTCGGCGCGACGCTCTTGAGATAAAAGCAGGCTGGCCCGAACGGTGGTGACAGCATATAGATCTGAATGTTCATCGCAAACAGAATGCCGAACCAGACCGGGTCGTAACCCAGATCCTGAATCACTGGTGCAAACACCGGCACCGTGATGAACACAATCGCGATCCAGTCCATGAAGGTGCCCAGCACGAATACGATGGCCATCATGATGAGCACGACAACAATCGGCGCAACCTCCAGCCCGGTGAGCAAGGCGCGCAGGAAGCGCGTGCCGCCCATGATGTTGTAGATGCCAACCAGACTGACCGCACCGATGATCAGCCAGAGGATTGACCCGGTCGTGAGCATCGTGCTCCAGAGTGCTTCGCGCGTGGCTTTGACGGTGAGCTCGCGCCGTATCAACGCCACCACTACCGAGCCCACTGCACCGATGGCCGCTGATTCGGTCACGGTGGCAATACCGGCGTAGATTGACCCCAGCACGCCGAAGATCAGCAGAAACGGCAACAGCAGGCCACGTACGTAGCGCAATCGCCGCACGAAGGGTTCGCGCGCTTCCGGTGCGTCGTACGGGGGCCCCATGGCCGGATTCAGATGGGTGCGAATCAGGATGTAGATGATGTACAAGGAGGCGAGCAACACACCCGGCAAGATGCCTGCCGAGAACAGATCTTTTACCGAGACGCCGGCCTCGGCGCCGTAGACGATGAGCACGACGCTGGGCGGAATCAGCGTGGCCAGCGAGCCCGAGGCACAGATGGCGCCGATGGAAAGCTTGCGGTCGTAACCGAGGCGGAACATCTGCGGCAGTGCGATCAGGCCGAGCAAGACGATCTCGCCGCCGACAATGCCGCTCATGGCGGCCAGCACGACCGACACCAGGCAGGTCTGCACCGCGACCCCGCCCTTCATACGCCCGCCCAGAATGGCCATGCTGTCGAACAACTCGCGCGCGACGCCGGAGCGCTCCATGATGTTGGCCATGAAGACGAAGAAGGGCACCGCAATCAACGTGTACTTGTCGAACACGTGAACGACGTTGCTGGAGACCAGGATCAGCCCTTTGGGGCCGAAATACAGCAATGCCGAGGTGATCGACACCAGCAATGTCGAGGCGCCGAGCGGTACCCCAACGGCCATCAGCGCGAACAGGCCGACGATGATGGCAACAGTAATCAGTTCAATGCCCATTATGGCTGCCCGTCATGGTCGGTATCAGTGGGTGCGGCAGGCGCCAGCAGATTGGCGAGCAGTTGCAGCAAATACAGTGCGCAAGCGACGACCAGCATGGTTTTCAGATACATCGGCATGGGCGGATTGAACGCGCTGCCCGAGCGCTGGAGCCCGGTGATGGCAGACATCATCGGCTTCCAACTCGCGTAGAGCAGGCCGCTGACGGCCAGCATGCTCAGGGCAACGGCGACCTTGGTCATGCGGCGCCAGATGACGGGGCCGACGAGCAGTTCCATCACGGAGACCGTGATGTGGCGCTTTTGCTGGGTGACGGCGCCCACGCAAAGCATCCAGGCGGTGGCGCACAGCGCCATGATGATCTCGTTGGTCCAGGCGGTGGGGGCGTTGAGCGCGTAGCGCATGAACACCTCGTAAACCGATAATGCGATGGCGGCCAGATACAGGACACCGCAACTCTTGCCCAGCAGTACGCTGAGGCGACTGATCGCATTGGAAAATCTGACGCTGCGGGACATGCCGCCTCCGGAGGTTGATGCAATGACCGGGATGCACGCCAGCGGCGTGGCATCCCGGTCAGCTTGCGGTTGTTACTTGAGCAAGCCGATTTTCTTCATGAACGCGTAATGTGCGTCGAGTGCCTTGCGCGCTTCGGGTGAGCGCTCTGCGGTGGACTCCCATGCGCCGGTAGCGATTTGACGGAACGCATCACGATCTTCCTGTGCCCAGTTGACGACTTCGATGTCCGGATCTTTCTGGTCGCGGGCAACCAGGCGCTGATCTTCTGCATCCAGTGCCTGGAGCAGATCGGCGTAAGCGTCGTAATACCACTTGGTCAGCGCTTGCTGATCTTCCGGCTTCAGACCATCCCAGACATCCTTGTTGACGGTGAACTGGTGCACGGCCATTGAATGAATGCCGGGGTAGAGCGGATACCGGGCAATCTGGTGAAAGCCGTTCTTGTCGTTGTTGACGTAAGCCGATGCATCGGCTGCGTCGACCACGCCTTTCTCGAGTGAGGTAAACACGTCGGCGAACGAAATGCTTACCGGTGACGCCCCTGCGGCCTTGAACACGGTGGCTGCCAGACCTTCCGGTGAACGGATCTTGATGCCTTTCAGATCGGCGACGCCACGAATCGGCACACGCGAAACCAAGGCTTCTTTGGACACGGCACCACAACCGACGACGTGAATCGAATCGGGAATAGTGGTGTTCCACAAATCCTGCAAGGCTTCGCTGCCACCGCCTTCCTTGCAGAACTGCTGTACCTGGGCCGGCGAGTCGTAGCCGGCAATCAAGTCACCCAGAATGGCAAAGGCCGGATTGCGGCCCGAGAAATAGGCAACCGAGGTGAGGTCACCCTGCAATACGCCGGCGGCCACGCCGTCCGGGGTTTCGTTCTGGGGCATCACCGATTTGATCGGCAGAAACTCGATTTCAACGCGACCGTCGGTGGCTTCCTTGAGCTTGGGCCCCCAGTTGTCAGCCAGGTAGCGGAACGAAAAGCCGCCCGATTGCGTGGACGTCTGGACTTGCAGGGTCTCGGCGCTGGCAGCGGTGCTGGTGAGCATCAGGGTGGACACGCTGGCAGCTAGCGCCAGCAGGTGCAAATTCGGTTTCATTGACGGCCTCTCTAGAGTAGTTTTCGTGGAAATCAAACGGTTGATAGGGCATTAAATAATGCATTTATTAAAAAATTCATTAGAGAATTTGTCAATGTGTGCGTTAACATCAAGCTAACCGAAATGGGATCTCTTGCAATGGCCATGAATCGAAATTTTTACGAGAAGCCAGCTTCAGACGGCCCCCTGGATGAGGCTCAGGACAATGGCGAGTCGGCGTCCGGAGCCTTGCTGGATCGGGCTCGGCCGTCGCGTCCGGTCAAGGCCACCCGGGTCGATGACGCCTATAGCCGCCTCAAGCGCGAGATCCTGGCCGATCGTTTCAGGCCCGGCTTTCAGGCCTTCGAGCCCGAAATTGCCGATATGCTGCAGATGAGTCGTACGCCGGTGCGCGAGGCCTTGATCCGGCTCGAGAGCGATGGCCTCATTGAATTGGTGCCACGCCGCGGCGTGCGGGTGTTGCCCGTGTCGCCGGGCGACATGAAAGACATTTATCAACTGCTGACTCTGCTCGAACCCGAGGCTGCGGCCGAGGTGGCGCAGCGCGGGGTCAGCGCCGACGAAATGGCCTCGCTCGAGCAGTGCTGCACGGCGATGCAGGCCGCGCTTGAGCAAGACGACCTGGAGGGGTGGGCCGAGGCCGACGATCAGTTTCATCGCGAGTTGCTGGCGATGAGCTCGAACCGGCGGATGGTCGAGTATCTGAACATCTTGTTTGACCAGGCGCATCGCGCCCGGATGATTACCGTGCGCTTGCGCGACCGGCCGGTGGCGTCCACCAAAGATCATCGGGACATTCTGGATGCCATTGTGGCCGGCGACGCCGACAAGGCACGCCAGGTTTTCCGGGAGCACCGCGAGCGAGCCTCGCGAGAACTATTGAAACTGCTGGAGACGTCGCGGCTTTCCAGCCTCTAACGCTAATAAGGGATCAAGGAGAAAGCCCATGGAAGAATTTCAAGTCGCACTGATCAAAGGTGATGGCATCGGTGTGGACGTCTGTGATGCCACGCTGGCCGTGCTCGACGTCGCTCAGAAGCAAGTCGGCGGGTTCAAGCTCAGCTACAACGAATTGCAGGCCGGTGCCGGGTATTACAAAGAGCACGGTGTTGATATCGAGCCCGGTGGCGAAGAGGCGGCCGGCCGCGCCGATGCCATCTTCCTGGGCGCCATCGGCTTGCCGAGCGTGCGCCATACCGACGGCACCGAGATCTCGCCGCATCTGCGCCTGCGTGATCGCTTCGGTCTGTACGCCGGCGTGCGCCCGATCAAGGCCTATCCGAATGCGCCGGTGCGCCTGGCCGATCCGCGTGCCAAAGAGATTGATTTCATCGTGTTGCGCGAGTCGACCGAAGGCTTGTTCTATACGGCGGCGGCCAACAAGCGTGAGACAGTGGCCAACAATGATGAAGTGCAAGACATCATGCGCATCACCCGGGTCACCACCGAGAAGCTGCATGACTTCGGTTTTCGTCTGGCCCAGAAGCGCCGCGCTCGTGGCGGCAAGGGCAAACTGACCTGCGTCGACAAGGCCAATGTGTTTCGCTCACTGGCGTTTTTCCGCAAGATCTACGACGAACGCGCCGCCGCCTTCCCGGACATCCAGCGCGACTACAACTATGTTGACGCGCAAGCGCTGGATCTGATCCGCCGGCCCTGGGAGTTTGATGTTCTGGTCACCGAAAACATGTTCGGCGACATTCTTTCCGATCTGGCCGGTGGTCTGGTGGGCGGCATGGGCATGGCCAGTTGCGCCGAAATCGGCGATGAGCACGGCTTGTTTCAGCCGGCGCATGGCAGCGCCCCGGACATCATCGGCCAGGACAAAGCCAACCCGCTGGCGGCAATTCTCAGTGGCGCGTTGATGCTCGACTATCTGGGCGACCGGCATGGCAACGAAGCCTGCGCCAAAGCGGCAACTCTCATTGAAGAGGCGGTGGCGCAAGGTTTTGCTGACAACCGGATCCGGCCAATGGAGTTTGGCGGCGACATGGGTACGCACGCGGTGACCAAAGAGGTAATTGAATACGTGCGCAAGGGTAAGGCGAGTTAAGGCTGCGCCATCAAGCCCGACTGGCGTGTGCAGTTGCAAGCACCAGCCGGGCAACCAGTTGCCTCATCTTGACTTTCAGCGCACCGCCGGCGCGGTTCGCGCGCGGCGCGACAGCCACCAGCCGTAAGAGGGCGGCCACTGCGTGTAGCCCGGATCATGGTCCAGCTCAAGCGCTGCATGCAAAGGCCAGTTCGGATTGAACAAGGCTTCACGGGCAATGGCGACGAAGTCAGCGCGACCGTTCTCGATCACCGAATTGGCAAACGCGGCGGTCCTGATCAGTCCGACTGCCATGGTCGTGGCCTGCGTTTCGGCACGCACACTTTCAGCGAACGGCACCTGGAAGCCTTCCGACTGGGTGGCCGTGGCCAGCGTGCCGCGCGGGCCCAGGCCTCGCGACGAACAATCGATGACATCAATGCCGCGGGCCGTCAGTTCGCGAGCCAGCACGAGGGTGTCGTCGAGCGTCCAGCCGTCGGGCAAATCGTCGATGCACGACAGGCGATAGAAGATCGGCAGTTCGGCCGGCCATTCAGCGCGTACAACTTCGGCCACTTCCAGCGCAAACCGCATCCGACCTTGCAGATCGCCACCGTATTCGTCGTCACGAATGTTCGAAATGGGCGACAAGAAACTGTGAATCAGATAGCCGTGGGCGCCATGAATATTGAGCGCCCGGAAACCTGCCTGAGCAAGACGCCGGGCGCCAGCGCCGAATGCATCGCGCAAACGGCGAACTTCGTCGAGACTGAGCGCTCTGGGTGTTGCCCAGCCCGGGTTGGCGGGCAGCGCGGATGGACCGACCGTCGGCCAGGGCGCGTCACCGCGGGCTGCATCTTCGGCGCCCAGCGATTGATAACCTTCCCAGGGGCGTTGCACGCTGGCTTTACGGCCGGCATGAAACAACTGCGCGCCGGCGACGGCACCGTTCGATTCAATGGCATCGGCAAGGCGACGTAGCGGCTCGATCTGTTCGTCAGACCAGATACCGAGATCGCTGTAGGTTGCACGGCCTGGTTCTTCGATGGCGAGTGCTTCAGTAAAGACGAGGCCTGCGCCCCCAACCGCAAATTTGGTCAGGTGTGAAAGATGCCAATCGTTGGGCAGGCCATCGCGCGCTGCGGTGTATTGCTGCATCGGAGAGATCACGATACGGTTGGGCACCGTGACATCACGCAGGGTCAGCGGCGTGAACAGGCCGGGCGCAGTTTTGTCCATGTTTGTTCCTTGTGGATATTCTGAAAGGTTGGGGCGGCGCCGCGCGAACCGGGCAGGGCGCAGAATCAGTACAGGGCCGGTGTTGCCACCCAGATGACCTCACACTCGACATCACCTTCGCACCAGAAGCGGTAGTCGACATTGGCCTCGAATGAAAACGAGTCGCCCTTGCCGAGCACGTAGTCCCGGCCATTGATGATCAAGCGCAGTTGGCCCGCGATGACCGTGCCCGCCCGGGCGCCGGTCGGACGTTGATTCGGATTCGGACCCGGTTCGTAGCCGGGGCGAATCACGAAGTGCATCAACTGCAGTTGCGGGGTGGAATCGGATGAAAGAATTTCCTTGGTGAATCTGGCGTTGCCAAGATCCATGCGACGGCGATTGGCCTGCCGCACTACCCACGGGTGGTCAGCCTGGGAGGCTTCTTCATCGGCATCGAAGAGCCAGGCCATCGGCATGTCCAGGGCCGCGCAAATATGTCTGAGCATGCGCAGCGATGGCATGGACAGACCGCGTTCGATCTGGCTCAGCATGCCGATGGAGATGCCGGCACTCTGGGCAACATCGTGCAGTGAGAGCTGGCGGATTTTGCGCCGGTAGCGCAATTTTTCGCCAACAGTATTCACCGTCTGTGGTCCGCCGTCGCTGGCTACGGTACGGGGAGAGTCGGCCTCGTCTGAATCAGGTAAACGGACTAGCCTGGAGGGTTGTGTCATTAGCGTCAGTCAAAGAGTCGGTCAGTCCAGAAGACCGGGCAGTGTGAGCGTGATCCAGGGGAACGCGATAAGCATAGCAAGAGTAATCAGATCGGCGGCGACGAACCAGGCGACACCGCGGAAGATCGTCGGCAATGGCACCAGATTGCCCAGCGCGCTTTTGGTGACGTACACGTTCAGCCCCACCGGCGGCGTTACCAGGCCAAGTTCCAGAAGCTTGACGAGAATGATGCAGAAGTAGATCAGATCGATGCCGGTGTCGCGAGCCATTGGCAAGAAGATTGGCAGCGTCAGCAGCAGTAATCCGATCGAATCCAGAAAGCAGCCCAGAATCAGGTAGACGACGGCGACCGCCAGAATGACGCCAAGGTCATTGGCACCGAACGAAACGAACCAAGAGGTAATGAATCCGGGGACGCCACTCAAGGCCATGAAGCGACCAAGCAATACGGTGCCGATCACCACCATGAAGATGCCGGCGGTTCCGGACAGGGTCTGGAACACGGAGTGATAGAGATTTGACCAACTGAGTGTGCGACGTACGGCTGCAAGCACGATTGCCATGGCGGCACCGATGGCGCCGGCTTCGGTTGGCGTAAACCAGCCTGCAAAGATACCCAGCATGACCGCGACGATCAGCACCGGGAGTGGCCAGATCTCACGAAGCACCGCAGCCTTTTCTGCAGCGGTATAGGTTTCGGTGACAGGTGGCGCAAGCTTGGGGTTCAGTTTGACGCGCACGATGATCATGGCGGCAAACATCAGTGCCGACAAGATACCGGGCAGAATACCCGCTACGAATACCTTGGCTACCGACACTTCGGCGACATACGCATACAACAGCATCAGGATGCTTGGCGGGATGAGCGAGCCGAGAGTACCGGCCGAGGCGACGACACCGGCCGCCAGGCCTGGATCATAGCGATAGCGCAGCATCTCGGGCGTGGCAATTCGGGCAAACGCAGCCGACACCGCGACGCTGGAGCCGGACGCGGCCGACAACAATCCGCAGGCACCGACACTGGCCACCGCCAGGCCGCCAGGCAGGCGCGACAGAAAGATGCGCATTGCAGCAAACAGACCCGATGTCATACCGGTGGAACTGGCGACATAGCCCATCAGCAAAAACATCGGAATGGCTGTGAGATTCCAGTCGCCGACAAAGTTGAAGGGCACGGCTGTGACGATACCCCAGGCCGCCTGCATGTTGAGGATGGCGGCAATGCCAAGAAACGATACTGATCCCAGTGCCACGCCGATCGGCACTCGGAGCGCCACCAGTGACAAGCTGGCGACCAGGCCGATGAGTCCAATGCTGATATTTGTCATGGGGCTTGGTCCGTTTCCAGGTCAGTCGTGGGGTCCGGTGGTGTCGGATCGAAGTCGGGGTCGGTGATGGCCTTGACGATATGCAGCACGATGGCCAGCATAATCGCGAAAAAGCCGATTGGCAGCGTGAACTTGGCCGGCCAGATCAACACATAGACCGAACTCATCAATACCTCGTCGATGCGCCAGGCTTCAATGGCATCCTGGCCGGTTTGCCAGAACAGTGCACCGAAAAAAATCAGCGAGACCAGACAGCCAAACACGTAGATTGCGCGTTGTACCGCGGCAGGCAGCACACGCACGAACAAGTCAGCATTGATGTGTTCATGCCGTAACTCAACCACCGCCAGCGGCAGAAATACAACCAGCACCATGTGGTAGGCGGAAACGATTTCCAGATTGCCTTCGATCGGGTGCTGGAAGATTCGGCTCATGATGACATCGGCAACGGTCTGCAACATCATCAGCAGCAGACTTATGCCGGCAATCAGTGCGAGCAGGCGAGCGGTTTGGCGGGTCAGATAGTCGAATGTTTGCATGGCGACTCTGTGGCGGCGAGAGGAGCGGTAAAGGGATGAAAGCGCGCGGCCGCGGAATTGACGGCCATGCAGCGTTCAGCCTTCAACGCCATAAACTGAGCGGGCGGTTGCGGCGGTCAGAAAGCCTTGTTCCACGTCGCGCCTGACTTCGGCTGCGCTACGCTCGGCGGGGTTGCCATAGCCGGCTCCTCCTGCTGTGTAGATCGTCAGAATATCGCCTTTGCGCAGTATCTTGCCGTCTTTGCTGTGAAACGGAATGATCTCGCCGTCACGCAGAATCTCGCCGCGCCCGGTCTGCGCATCGGTGCCCCCGAACAAGCCATATGGCGCGATTCGGAACCGATCGGCGTAAACCGCAAAGTTGACATCATCCTTGAGAATCTCGAAGCTGCGGAAAAAGCCCAGTCCGCCGCGCTGCTTGCCGTGTCCACAGGAATCTGGAATGAGTCCGTAGCCGCAGACCCGGAAGTGGTCAAAGTCCATGTCGGCTGCTTCGATCGGCGTATTCGTACAGTTGGACAGCGGGGAGTCGACCGCATCGCAACCGTCGTGGGTTGTCGATGCGCCAAAGCCGCCACCATAAACTTCCAGATAGACCCGGTATTTGCCGTCAGTCTGATGCGAGAGTGAAGTCACCAATGTAGCGTCATTGCCACCGGCAATCACCTGCTCGGGCGCGACTTGCGCCAGTGCCTTGAGAACAGCGTTGAAGCAGCGGTAGCCTGCTTCCATCCGTGCCCGCACCGGCGCCGGATAAGCGGGATTGACGAGACTGCCCAGCGGTGCGGTTATCCGGATCGGTTTCTTCAGGCCCTCATTGAACGGAATGTCCGGGCTGGTGAGCGATGATTTGACGGCGGTCAGCGCCGCAGAAATCGTCGAGGAAAACGGGCAGTTCAGATTGCGTGAAACCTGCGGACAGGTACCGGCAAAATCGATATCAATCGTGTCACCCGCCACCACGACCTTGACTTTGACGACGAGGGGGTCGTCGGTTATGCCGTCATCATCGACCGCATCTTCGCCGTAATAGGTGCCATCGGGAATCGCCGCAATGGCCGTACGCACACGGGTTTCTGAATAGTCGATCAGCTTGGCCATTGCCGACTCCATCAACTCGTTGCCATATTTTCGGCACAGTTGCTTCATGCGCTCGCCGCCGATTGAATTGGCGGCGAACTGCGCATCGAAGTCACCGATTGTCTGGCTCGGCACGCGGATATTGGCGGCCAAGAGCCTCTTGAGTGGCCCATCACCTTCCCAGTCGCGTGCGTAGTTGAACCGCATTGGCGGGAAGATGAAACCTTCCGCATGCACGTCAACCGCTTCGGTGGTCAGTCCGGGGTTGCCGCCACCCAGGTCCAGATGGTGCGCCACAGTACCGGCAAAGCCTATCAGCTCACCGTCCAGAAAGATGGGTGAGTAAATGAAGACATCTTGCAGGTGCTGACCGCCGGAATACGGATCATTGGTGATATAAAAATCACCCGGTACCAGATCGGCAACCGGGCAGGCAGCGGCACAGGCACGGAAGATCTCCGACATCGGGCCCAGCTGCATCGGGATCAGTTCGGCCTGAGCAACGACATTGCCATGACGATCGAACAGTGCGGCCGAAGCGTCGGCCGCTTCACGAATGATGGTTGAGTAAGCGGAGCGTATCAGCTTGACGCCCATCTCGCGGGCGGCGGCAATCAGTCCTTGCGTAATGACGGCGTAGTCGACCGGATCGAGAACGGTGTCGACGGCTGCGGGTTTCGGTTGCGTTGCCTGAGACATTTCAAACTCCTTTGGCGGTCAAGACGATGTTGTCGCTGGCGTCACGTCTGGCTTGCCAGCCGCCCGGTACATGCAAGGTGGAAGTCGGATCATCGAGCAGTGCCGGCCCGTCGATCGGATCGTCGATCTTCATGTCGCAGCGGCTGATCAGGCGCGCCTGCTGCTCGGTGCGGCCATCAAAGATACTGATCAGCCTGGATTCCATCCGGCGTCCGGTTTGCTCTGAAAGCACGGGAATATCGGGCAGGGGTTCAGTCAGGCCGAGGCGGAACGAAACAAACTCGATGGCTTTATCGCCTTCGGCGCCGAAAAAGAACAGCTTGTGATGTGCTTCACCAAAGAGTTCGCGAACCCGCGCGCTCGTCAGGTCGGCCAGCTCGGATTCGGGCAGTGCGACCGGCACTTCGAAGGCCTGGCCAACAAAGCGCATATCGGCAACGAAGTCGAGCGTGTAGTTCTCGCCCAGTTGCATCTTGCGCGCTCGCTCGCCGGCCCGGTCGCGCATTTCCGCAAAGACATCGCGCACCAGGTTGGCCGCGTTGTCGTCGACGACAGCTCGTCGGGTCAGGGTTTCAAATTGAATGAAATCGCTGGCGATCAATCCGTATGCAGAAATGACGCCCGAGTTGGGAGGGACGACTACCGTGCGAATGCCCAGTTCGCTGGCCACCTGAACCGCATGCAACGGTCCGGCACCGCCGTAGGGCACAAGCACACTGTCGCGTGGATCATGGCCACGTTCGGTAGAGATGACCTGAATGGCTCGCACGATATTGGCGTTGGCCAATTGGATGGCGCTGTCTGCCGCTTCTTCGACAGTCATGCCGAAATGCCTGGCGATCGGTTCGATCGCATCGCGGGCCTGCTGCGCGTCGATCGTCATCTGACCGCCAAGAAAGGCCTCCGGCAATATCGTGCCGCGCACAACGTGCGCATCGGTAATGGTGGGCCGGGTGCCGCCTCGTCCATAACAGGCCGGCCCGGGTGAGGCGCCGGCTGACTCGGGGCCTACTCGCAGCATGCCGCCATCATCTATCCAGATGAGACTGCCGCCACCAGCGCCGATCGTATTGATGTCAAGCTGCGGGATTCGCACCGGCAGCCCGTCGATCAGAAATTCATTGGTCAGTTGCGGTTTGCCGTCAACGACAACACAGACGTCGGATGAGGTCCCGCCGATATCAAGGGTGATGAGATTGTTGAATGCGGATCTGGCCACCTGACGTGCGGCGCCAATCACGCCTGCAGCCGGGCCGGACAGCAAAGCGGTGATGGCATTGGCCCGCATCGCTTCGGCGGGCAGCTTGCCGCCGTTTGACTGCATGACACTGAAACGACCCTTGAAGCCGGCCTCAGTCAGGCGCTGAGCGAATCGGGAAACATAGCGGTCCATGACTGGCTGCACGTAAGCAGACAGTGTGGTCGTGGAGGCGCGTTCGTACTCTCGGAACTCACGGGTCACGTCAGAGGACAAGGTGATGTTGATGTCGGGCAAGTGCTGAGCAATCAAGCTGCGCAACGCTTGCTCGTGCTCCGGGTTGACGTAGGCGTTGAGCAGGCAGATCGCTACAGCTCGATACTTGCCATCGCGCAGCTGGGGAATCAGCGTCCGTTCGATTTCCGCCTGATCGAGCGGAGTGTGGACGCTGCCGTCTGCCAACAGACGTTCGTTCACTTCGAAGCTGCTGCTGCGACTGACAACCGGTACCGGCTTCTGATATTTGAGGTCGTAGATGTTCGAGCGACCATGGCGTTGCAACGCCAGGATGTCACGGAATCCGGTGGTGGTCACAAACGCGGTGAGGAACCCCTTTCGTTCCAGCACCGCGTTGGTGGCCACTGTTGAACCATGCGCCAGGTCGTCGACCTGATCCAGCGGAATCCCGCTGGCAACCAACGCGGCAAAAGCTCCTTCGTCGGGGTTTTCCGGGGTGCTGGGCACCTTGAGCACCTGAACCCCGTCTTTACTGATGGCAACCAGGTCGGTAAAGGTACCGCCAACTTCAACGCCGATGCGCATGATTCAATTCTCCTTTTTACTGACCGTAGGTTTTCGCGTCGATCTTGTCGTAGACGTTGGTGCGGAAAAGTGTTTTCAGCGCTGCGGCATCTTTGCGGTCAACACCCTCCATCAGCTTGTTCCACTTGTCCATCGTCGCTTCAAACCTGGCCACCAGACCTTCGGCGTCTTTCAGCTTGAATTGCTCGGTACCTTCCTGCACGGCGGTCGCCCGGGCTTGCTTGCCAAATTCCTGCAGCGACTTGTTGATGTCATCAGAGGGTTCGATGACGGTTACGCCTTTGGAGGGCGCTTCGGCAAGAATCGTGTCGACTGAAGCCAGATAGGCGAGTTCAGTATCGATGGTTGCGTCGGCGATCGTGTCGAGCAGGATGCGGCGATGTTCAACGCTGAGTTTGCGCCAGGTCGGTCCGTGCATCGCCCATTCCCAACCGGCGTAGTACGGGCCGGTGTTGGCAAGGTTGACGTACTTGGCAACGTCCCACAGTGAGCGCGCTTTAAGATCATTGGAGCCCATCACCGCGCAGTCGAGCTGGCCTTTGTCGAGTCCGGTAAAGATCTCGCTTGAGGGAACCGTTACCGGTGTGCCGCCCACGGTGCGCACCCATTCGGCGTGAATCTTGCCCGGCGTGCGGAACTTCAGACCTTTGAGGTCATCCAGTTTGGAGACTTCCTTGCTGCAGATCAGGTTATAAATATCACTGGCATATGCGCCGAGAAAAACGATCTTCTGCTTCTTCCACAACGCCTGCATCTCAGGATCGTTCAGCGAGAAATCGGCGACTGCCAGTGCCGTGGTGAGCGGCTCCTTCATCGAAATGCCGAGCATGGCGATCACATTGACTTCAGGCAGATCGGAAGGCGTGTAGGTGCCGGCGTGGTAGGTCAGGTGGGCAACGCCGTCGCGCAGTCCGCTCAAATGGGCCGCTGGCGGCAGCAGCGACGTGCCGGTAAATACATTGATCTTCAGATCACCGCCGGACGCTTTGTCGACGGCTTTGGCCCACTCGAGATACCCGTAGCGGGTCAGCGGTTGGCTATCGGGAAACCAGATGCTCGCATTGAGTTCTGTTGCAGCCTGAGCCGTGCCAGCGACTCCGAGTGCTCCCGCCAGCGCAGCCGCGGCACAAATTGTCTTGAATTGCATTTCCCTATCTCCTGGAATGAATGTCGGCCATTTTCGAGCGTCGACGTGAGGTTCCGTGATTCCGGACTAATCGGCTATTCGTTGAAAAAGTATGGCGTAATTTCACTCAGGCGACAAGAATTTGTCCCAAATAAGGTAGAAATGAAATTTTGTTTGGATTTTATACTCGCGACCAAAGGCGCTCGCTGGTCCGTTGACCAGCGAGACGAAGCCCTGGCGGCAATCAGCCGGGCGTGGCCGCCAACAGTGCAGCGATCAGCAGGCCAGTGCGTAGCCTCGACTGAACGGGTCAGCGGCAGCCTGCACCGTACCGTCCGGCTTGCGGATTGCCATGATCGGTCGCGCCAGTTCGTAGCCGAAGCCTGCGTGTTGTTCGTCGACCGGACGGAGCAGTTCGGCAATTGCGGCGGACTTACGGCAGATTGCCGTCAGTCGTTCGGAGGCGAGCAATTCCGAGCCACTGGCATCGATGCGTGGTGCGTTGACAGCCTCTTCGGCGTCCATCCCGCGTTCCACCAGATTCAAGGCAATTTGCACGACGGCGCTGATGATGCGGCGGCCACCGGGCGCACCAATGGCGGCCACAGGTGCACCTTCCCGCGTGAGCAACATCGGCCCCATGTTGGCCAGTGGCCGCTTGCCGCCCGCGATGCTGTTGGCGGCGTTGGGCATCGCGTTGAACCAGCCCATGGCTGCGTCAAAGAGGATGCCTGTGCGTGGACAGACAACTTTGGCACCGAAATGATTGGCGGCAGTGTGCGTCATCGATACGGACATGCCATTGCGATCGATGACCGAAATGTGCGTCGTGCCAGCTGTTGGTTCGGTGGCGCCACGTGGTGCCCATGTCGGCGGGGTCGCAGGGCCATCGGGCTGGAAGGGCCAGGGATCATGAGCAGCATGGCCGGCGAAATGATTCCATGGCGAGGCCTGGCCTGGATGGGTGCGCGGCGCCGGGTGCCCTGCGCGAATGGCTGCGGCAATCTTGTCGGCATATGCCGACGACAGCAGCGCTTGTTCCGGGACCGGCACGAAATCGGTATCGCCGAGCCAGTGATAGCGGTCGGCAAATGCATGCCAGCTCGCCTCGGCCAGATGCTGCAGGCGCTCTGGTGTTTCGTCGATGGGTGCACCTTCCGGATAGAGGCTTTGCCAGATCTGGAGCATCTGCAACTGCGTGAGTGCGCCGCAAGGGGCGTTCGGTGCCCATACGTCGACATCCCGAAAACGAAGTCTGCGCGCCTCGGTAATGACAGGTCGGCACGACTGCAGGTCGGCGGCCTCAAGCAAGCCACCCAGTTCACGGACAGTGGTGAGCAACCGTGCCGACAGCTCGCCGTCATAGAAAGCATCGACGCCTTTGGCGGCGATCAATTCAAGCGTGCGCCCCAGGACGGGCTGCCGGATCATGGGTGCCGCACCGAGACTGGCGGTACCCAGATGCGGAACTGCTGCTACCTGGCCATCGGTGAGGTAGGTGGCAACGGCCCCCGGATCGAGGCGCAACGCGTCAAAGTTGGCCAGCGCCTCAAGCGCATAGTACGGATCGGCCGCGAAGCCGTTATGAGCAGCGTCGATGGCCGGGCCGAGCACTTTGGCAAATGGCAGCAAGCCAAATCGCTCATGTGCGGCGGCAAGCCCGCGTAATGTTGCCGGCACACCGGCGGAGGTGATGCCCTGAACGTTCTCGTCATTCATGACCACTGAAATGCCAAGACCGCGATCGATATTGCGCGTCGTGTCGATCTTGTACATGTCGGGTCTGGCCCGTTGCGGCGCGCGCGGGCCGAACTCAACACTGTGAACACGGCCGTCGTCGGGCGTGCCGATCAACATGAAGCCAGAACCGCCCAGGGTTGTTTCCATGGGCTCGACGACGCCGGCGACCAGTGCCGCGGCGACCGCAGCGTCGACTGCATTGCCACCGCCATCAATCATGGCTTGCGCAGCTTCAGCGCTGGCGAGGCGGGCTGCAGCAACGGCGCCGTTGGCGCCTTGCGCTGCGGTCTTGCGAATGATCTGTGCTGATTGCATGAGGTCTCCAGACTTGCTGCGATCCACGTTGCGACGATCAGTCTAGCTGATGCGTTTTGCGCTCGGTGCGCAGATTTCGGCATTGCGATGAGTCAATTCGGGCAACGACTCGCACGGCACCAGCAGGGGGGGGGGCAGGTCGTTTCAAAGGACCGCTGCAGTGGATTGACACTACCTGCCTTTCGTTTCATAGTGCGTAGCGACTTGCAATAGTACTGTATTGCATGGCGATACCTTGGTCGATGACGACCGGTGTTGAATTCAATTTGAACGGGTGTTCTGCGGAGACTCTGCTGTGGCAGTTGCAATGACGAACAGACTCGAAGGGCGTCGCGTGCTGGTCACCGGTGCGGCGGCTGGAATCGGTCGGGCGATCGTCGAGCGGTTCATCGCCGAGGGCGCGCAAGTGGCCGCCGTTGACCGCGACTGCGCGCCACTGGCCTGCTGGGATCACGCATCATCACCGGGTCCGCTCGTCCTGCAGGCCGACGTTACCGATGAAAAAGCCGTTCTGGCCGCAATTGATCTGACCGTGCAGACGATCGGCGGTATCGACGGTGTGGTCAACGCCGCTGGCATTGATTTGCTGCGTCCGTTTGCAGACACCAGCAATGAGGACTGGCAGCGATTGCTCGCCGTCAATCTGTTGGGGCCGGCGACGGTTTGTCGGGTCGCGTTGCCCGCGTTGCAGCGGGCCGGGCACGGCACGATTGTCAATATTTCCTCGGGGGCGGGCTTGCGTCCCCTGGAAGAGCGCACGGCCTATTGCGCCTCCAAGGCCGGTCTGGTCATGTTCAGCAAGGCTCTGGCCATCGACCTTGCGTCCAATGAAATCAGAGTGAATGCCATATGTCCCGGCATCATCGATACCGTGATGTTCTCGCGCAGTCTTGGCGAAGCGGATCGCGACGCGGAACTGGCGCGCATTTTCGAACGCTTCCTGATCAAGCGAATCGGCGATCCGCGTGACGTTGCCAATGCCGCATTGTTTCTTTCCTGTGCTGAGTCAAGTCATGTCACCGGTACGGCGCTTGCGGTGGACGGCGGTCGCACCTTTCACTGAACCATCAGAGGACTCGTATGCACATTGCTTTGGAAGGGCGCGCCGCAGTGGTTACCGGGGCTGCCGGTGCCATTGGCAAGGCCATATGCCAGCACTTGCTTGAGGCTGGCGCGCAAGTGCTGGCGGTTGATCGGGCGCAGGAGGGGCTGGACGAATTGCAGGCCCAGTCAAGGGCTGACCGGTTATCTGTGCTTGTCATCGATCTGGCCAGTGAGCGCGCGGCCGAGGAAATCGTGACGACTTGCCTGTCGGCGTTCGGGTCGATTGATATTCTGGTGAACAACGCCGGAGTTGGTTGCCTGATACCCGTTGCCGAGTTGTCAGACGCCGACTGGGAAAAAACACTCGAGATTGATTTGACCGCCAGTTTCCGACTGGCCCGTCAGGCCTTGCCCGAACTGAACAAGTCCGGGCATGGCCGCGTCATCAATATGTCGTCGGTGTTCGGTTCGGTCGGCTTTCCGGGCTCGTCAGTGTATGCGATTGCCAAGGCCGGGCTCAATGCGCTGACCCGCTCGATTGCTGTTGATTACGCCGCCCACGGGGTGACTGCCAATGCCATTGCCCCAGGCCTGATTCTCACGCCCATGTCGCAGCGCAATCTGGATACCAAACCCTGGTATCACCGGGTGATGCCGCAGGCCACTCCGATCCGGCGACTCGGCACACCCGATGATGTGGCGGCGTTGACGGTCTTTCTTGCTTCGGATGCGGCCGGTTTCATTACCGGCCAGACCATTGCTGTTGACGGGGGCTGGAGTGCGGCTCGCTTCCAGGCGGACTGAGGCCAGATGAAACCATTACGTGAATCGGCAGGCCGCGAAAGCGAAGGACGGTTGTACGTTCAGTCGCTGGAGAAGGGCCTGGCTGTATTGATGGCGTTTGATCCGCAGCATGAAACGCTCAATTTGCGCGAGATGGCGCACGCTGCCGGCATCAGCAAAAGTGCAGCGCAGCGCTTTGCGTTCACGCTTGAACGCCTGGGTTACCTGAGCAAAGATCCTGTCTCCAAGCGCTATACGCTGGCTCCGCGCGTGCTCGAGTTGGGGTTTCAGTATCTGTTGACTGATCGTCTTGTTGAGCGATCCAACCCGTATTTGCTGGATCTGAACCGGCGCTGTCAGGAGACCCTCAACCTTGCGCGACCGGAAGGCCACGACATGGTTTACGTCGGTCGGTTTCCAAGTTTCCGCACCATGCCCGTGTATATGCCGTTGGGCCGGCGTCTGCCCATGTTTTGCACATCGGCCGGGCGGGCTTATCTGGCGGCGTTGCCGCCGGCCGAGGCCAGTGAGCTCATCGAAAAGACCAAGAGGTTGCGCTATACCCCCACCACCGTCACCGATACCGGCGAGCTCAATGAGATGCTCGCCCAGGCACGCGAACGCGGCTTCAGCGTGGCCAATGGAGAATATTTTCAGGGCGATCTGGGCATCGGCGTGGCGCTGCGCGGGCCGGCTGGCCGACCTGTTGCTGCCGTCAACATCAGTGCGTCGTCGGCGAGGTGGACGCTGGAACGCATGATCGATGAGTTGGTGCCTGAGTTGCTCGATACGGTCGCGAAAATTGACAGCCGGCCGCCTTCAGCGGCCGACGTGGAGCCCTTCATGCTGGGGCTGCGAGATTTAACCGGAGACAGCCCATGAGACTGCGCTGTCCAGATGGGAGTGAGACCTTTGTCTGAAGTCAGTTCGTACGACGCAAGCCTGCCGCGCTACGGCGCTCCGTCCAGTTCGCCCGGATCATTGTGGGTCCATAGTGCCGGGGCGGCACCCGCATGGTCGACACTGGTTGATGATCTGCAGGTGGACATCCTCGTGATCGGCGCAGGGTTTACCGGCTTGAGCACGGCCATTGCGCTCCTTGAGCGTGGTGCCGAGGTTGCGGTGGTGGATGCGGGCGATCCCGGCGCAGGTGCGTCCGGGCGCAACGGGGGGCAGGTCATTCCCGTCCTTAAACGCATGCCTGATTCCCTGCGTGCCGGACTTGGTGAGGAGGTCGCCCGCGGCTTGATCGACATGGTGGCCGGGTCAGCCGACAACGTGTTCGACATGATCCGACGCTATGACATTGATTGTGATGGCGTCCAGAACGGCTGGATTCAAGCCGCTCGCAGCGAGCGCGGCGAAGCCGTACTGCGTGAGCGGTGTCGGATCTGGGCGCAGGAAGGTATTGCGTGTCGCAGTCTGGATGCTCGGGAAGTTGCCGAACTGTCTGGTGCTTCAGCTTTCCGCAGTGGCTGGACCTTGACCCGGGCGGGCAGCGTCCAGCCGCTGAAGTATGCTCGCGGGCTGGCGCAGGCGGTGCAAGGTCTCGGAGGGGCTGTTCATGCCAAGACACCGATCGTGTCCTTGCAGGAGCATGCAGGACGCTGGCAGGCCCGCACCGAGAGCGGCCGCACGATCAGCGCGCGCAAGGTAGTTCTTGCAACCAATGGTTATACGACGGGCTTGTGGCCGGGCTTGCGTGAATCGGTTGTACCGGTTTACTCGATGCAGGTAGCCACCGAGCCCTTGCCTGCCGATATTGGGGCTGCCATTCTTCCCCAGGGGCAAACCATGACCGACGACAATCATCTCGTGCATTATTTTCGACGCGATGCCCAGGGGCGTTTCATCATGGGGTCGCGCGGACCGTTCCATGATCAACCTGGGGCCAAAGCGGTACAAGGGCTGATCGATCGCACCTGTCGGATGTTTCCGCAGTTACGTGACATTGCCTTTCCCCATGCCTGGGCGGGCAAGGTCGCCATGACGACCGATTACCTGCCGCATCTGCATCGTCTCGCACCTGGCGTCACTGCGGCGGTAGGCTTCAATGGTCGCGGGGTAGCGTTGGCAACGACGATGGGCAGGATACTGGCCAGCGCCACGCTGGATGACGAGCCGAAGTCGGGTGATTTCCCGATTACGCCACTCAAACCAATTCCGATGCATGGTGTTCACCGCACCGGCGTGCGGATGATGATCTGGTATTACCGGCTTGCCGACGGCTTGCGATGAAGCCGCCGCTCAGCCCGCCATTAACCCGAAACGAGATTGCTGCTGAGCAATCCGTTCGGCACTGAACCGCGCATCCAAGGAGCGTAAACATGACCCAGGCAATTGACTGGCCCGAGGGCGCACAGACCTGCGTGCTGCTGACTTTTGATTTCGACGCCGAAACCAACTGGATTTCGCGAGACCGCTCCAACATTAAGCGACCCGGCACCTTGTCGCAAGGCACCTATGGTGCCAAGGTCGGCGTGCCGAAATTGCTTGAGCTGCTCCGTGAAGAAGATCTGCCGGCGACGTTCTTCGTGCCGGGCTGGGTGGCCGAGAACCGTACCGAGAGGGTGCAGGCAATTGCCGACGCCGGCCATGAAATTGGCCATCACGGCTATCTGCATTTGTGGGTAGACCCGGATGACCCGGCCGGCGAACAAGAAGAATTTGACCGCGGATTGCAGGCCTTGAAGGAAAAGGTTGGCGTGGTGCCGAAGGGCTATCGATCACCGGCTGGCGAAACCAGTCCGAATCTTATTCGCATGCTGGCCGAGCATGAATTCCTCTACGACAGTTCGTTGATGGATGATGTGAATCCTTATCGCCACGTGTTGGCCGATGGCAAACAAGGGCCGATTGAGCTTCCCTGGCATTGGAGTCTTGACGACGCACCCTACCTTTTGTTCTCAATGAAGAATCCAAGAGCCATTTTTACCAATGAGCATATCCTCAGTGTCTGGAAGGCAGAATTCGACGAAATCTATCGTTGGGGTGGGCTGTTCAATCTGGTGATGCATCCGCAGGCCATCGGCCGGCCCTCTCGATTGGCGTTGTTGCGCGAGTTCATCGCCTACACGCGAAAGTTTCCGAAGGTCTGGTATGCAACTGGCTCGCAAGCCGCCCAGGCCTGGCAGGATCAGCATGTCGATAAACCAGGCGAGCCGATCATTACGCCGTTTATCAGTCTCGATTAGGAGCAAGCGGCTTCAGTTGAGCCTGGCGGTCCGGTTGTTACGCCTGACCGTGCCGCCCGACAAATTTTGCGTAGCGTTGCAAGAACTCCTGCAGCTGCTGGCTTACGTTGTCATCCAGCAGTTTGCCTTGCGCATCGAACGCCTTGTGCGCGCGCGACACCAGCAGGCGACCCTCGCTCCAGGTCAGCATGCCAAGTGACTTCAGCACCGGCAGCCACATGGCTTGCGAGCTGACCGTGCCGAAGCCGCCCGGCGAAGCGCCGATGATGGCCACCGGGCGCCCGGCCAGCAGGGCCGGCGTGGTGGCCGGCACGCGCGACAACCAGTCGATGGCGTTTTTGAACACACCCGGGATGCCGTTGTTGTATTCCGGCGTGACCAGCAGCAAGCCGTCGCAGGCGAGGATCTGCTCTTTGAGCGTATTGACGGCGGCGGGGATGCCTTCGGCCTGTTCGAGGTCACCGTCGTAAAGAGGGATGCCTTGCAGCGTTGCCGCGGCCAGGGTGCAAGCCTCGGTCTGGCGTTGCTGTGCGGCGCGCAACAACGCGGTGTTGTAGGACTGTTTGCGCAAGCTGCCCGAAATACCGAGGATTCTGACTGTCGTTGTCATGGTCGATCGCCTGAAAAGTGTGCCGCCAGTCTGACCCTGCCCGGCGGCTGGCGTCAAGCACTCAGGGCGTGTTCAACTGGCGCGCCGCTGGCGGCGCTTTGCCGATCAGCAACAGGGATTCGTCGGCATTGCCGGCGTGCAATGCGGCGTCGATGTAATCGGCTGGCACATCGGCGGTTGCTTCCTGCCAGACGAGGCGAGCGGCCTGTTGCCATTGCAATCGTTGCGCGTCCGACAGGGTGCGGACCGGGACCCCACGCGCCACCAGCCGGGCCCTGGCCTCGCGTTCTTGCTGGGCGCTCTGGGCACGATGCTCGGCGCTGACCTTGTGGATGATGCGACCGATTTCTTCCCGGTGATTGGTGGGCAGTCTTTGCCAGGTGGATTGTTGGATGATGACTAATTGCACCGTGGCGCGGTGGTGCGTCATCGTGAGTCCATCCAGCAAGTGTGCTGTCGCCAGGTCTTCGAATCTGTCGATACGGATATCCAGACCGTCGACAACACCGGTTTGGAGTGCTGTGCTGAGTTCGGCATCGTCCAGGCGAACCAGAGCAGCCCCCGAGGTATGCAAATAGCGCTGATAGAACGTTGGCGCGAAGCGGTGCAGGGCGATTTTCCTGCCGGCCAGGTTGTTCGGTTCAACAATCGGACCGGTAGCCGAGAACTGGAGCATGGGTTGGCGCCAGTAGCCCAGCAAGACTGCCCGATCAACCTCAAGACTGGCAGCCAGATTCGTACGTGCCGTCGTACTGTCGAGAAATTCATCAAGCGCCGCACCACTGGTAAACAGGAAGGGCAGATCAAAGAGTTGGTATTTCGGATGGCCGGCGTATTGCCAGATCCGTACCAGCGCGGTGTGGTCGATGGCGGTGAAGTCAATGTCGTTTGCGGTGCCTCGAAACCGATCCCATTCCGTGGTGTCGGTGAAGTCTTCACGTTCAACCAGTTGCATGCAGTAGAGGTGATTGAACTGCCGGTTGATCTGCGTGGCGATCGCCGCCGCAGAGTGGTGGCGCGGGTCGTGCTCGGGGGGCACCAGAAAGCGAAACACCTGTTCGTCCGCGTCGCAGCCGGCAACGCCGTCACCGACTGGGGTCGGATCGGGCGCTGGCGTGGGGCTCGGCGTCGGCTCCGGATCGGGATCAACTATGGGGTCAGGGTCCGGGTCCAAGACGGGATCGGGGTCGGTATCAGGGTCAGGGTCGCGCAGGATCGGGTCAGG
>CAXBNM010000004.1:0-33982 GCA_963976885.1 uncultured Burkholderiaceae bacterium | reverse complement strand
CAGCGGTTTGATCCGGTCAACCAGAGCATCACCAGCGTCAATGTCCACGCCGGCGGATTTATAGGAAAGAGGTGAAGTCATGATTCTCCGCAGACGATAGTGGCAGCGGCAGCACCGCGTCACGCAGTACCCCACGGATTCTTGCCGAACGCATCATTCTAGGGCCTGTTCACCCCTGCAAACGCCCGAAGACCGCCATCGAGGGCATCCTCTGACGGTAAGATTAGGATTTTCCCGGAACTTTGCCCTCATGCCACTGACCGCTCGCCAGAGCCAGACCTTGTTGTGGTCGGCCATTGCGGCCTTTCTGGCGATCGCCCTGCTGACGCTTGGCCCGGTGCTCACGCCGTTTGTCACGGCGGCCATCCTTGCCTATGTGCTCGAGCCCGGCGTGCGCTGGCTCGACTCGCACAAGACGCCGCGGGCGCTGGCGGTGCTGATCACGCTGACCACCTCGGTGCTGGTCGTGCTGCTGATTCTGCTGATTCTGGTGCCCATCGTGCAACAGGAGATCGCGCTGATCCGCGAGCGCCTGCCGGGGCTGATCACGACACTGACCGAGCGCTTCGTCCCCTGGATCCGGGAGCGCTTTGGCCTGGAAATGTCGCTTGATGTGTCCAGCATCCGCACCTGGCTGACCGAAAATTTCCGCACGCTGGGCGATGATGTCGCCGCCAAAGTGTTCGCCTACGCCAAATCAGGCTGGGGCGCGGCCCTGGAAATCATCAGTCTGATGTTCCTGGTGCCGATTGTCAGTTTCTTCCTGCTGATGGACTGGGACCGTCTGGTTGGCTCGGTCAAAACCCTCATTCCGCTGCGTTGGCGCGATCAGGCTCAAGGCCTGCTCACCGAAGTCGACACCTTGCTCGGTCAGTGGTTGCGCGGCCAGTTGCAGGTGATGCTGGCGATGTCAGCCTTCTACTCGCTGGGTCTGCTGCTTGCCGGCTTCGAACTGTGGCTGCCTATCGGCGTGCTCTCCGGATTGTTGATGGCCATCCCTTATATGGGTTTCGCGCTTGGCATGGCCTTCGCACTGGTCGATGGCATGTTGCAGCTTGGGCCGCTGTACGGGCTGGTGGCCGTCGCCATCGTCTACGGCCTCGGTCAGGCCGTGGAAAGCTACTTTCTGACTCCCCGACTGGTCGGCGAGCGGATCGGCCTGCATCCGGTGGTGGTCATTTTTTCGTTGCTGGCCTTTGGCTCGGTATTCGGCTTTGTCGGTGTGTTGCTGGCGCTGCCGCTGGCGGCAATCATTGCGGTGGCGCTGCGGCGCGTGCATACAGCCTATCGGGAGAGTGAATTCTTCCACCGCGAAGCATGAGCGAGCCCATGCAGCAGCTGACGCTCGACATCCTGCCGGCGCCCGAGCCCAGCCTGGACAACTTCGTGGCCGGCCCCAACGCCGAAGCGCTGGCCATCGCCGAGGAGCTGGCTGCGGGCCGCTTTCCGGCCCGTACGGTGATGTACTGGGGGCCGCCCGGTTGCGGCAAAAGCCACCTGCTCAGCGCCGTGGCCACCGCCCAGCCGGCCCATCAGTGGCTCGATCCCGGGAAACCCGCCTCAATGGAGCCACCGGCCGGCCCGGCCGTGCTGCTGGCCGAGGAGCTGCCCGCCTGGGGCGACGCCTCGCTCCAGCAGTTTTTCCTGCTGCTCAACCTGCTGCGCCCGCGCGACGACGTCACCGTGCTGGTGACGGCCGCCCAGCCGCCGGCGGGCCTGAATTTACGCGACGACCTGCGCACTCGGCTGGCCTCCGGGCTCGTCATTGGCATGCAACTGTTGTCCGACGCCGACAAACACCTCGCCCTGCAAGTGTGGGCCAACGCCCGTGGTCATAAAGATATCGAAGCCGTCAGCCAATGGCTGCTGCTGCACCGAGACCGCGATATTCGCTCTCTGATGGCCTATTTGGACGCTTTGGACCGATTTGCACTGCAAACCCGGCGCCCACTGACGACTCGTTTATTGCATGAGTTCGAAAGAAACCGGCTACCAGACCAAGGACCCTGATAAAATCCCTGCATCATCATGCATTTAGCCCTATTTGACCTCGACAACACCCTGCTCCCCCTCGACAGCGACCATGCCTGGTCCGAATTCCTGGGCCGCCGCGGCGTGATTGACAGCGAGCAGCACAATGCTCGCAACGACGAGTTTTACCGGCAGTACCAGGCCGGCACGCTCAATATCGAAGAATTTCTCGAGTTTCAGCTCAAACCGCTGGCTGAAAATCCGCGTGAGCAGCTCGACGCCTGGCACCGTGAATACATGGCCGAGTGCATCGCGCCCCATATTCAACCGTCGGCCCGTGCCCTGCTCAACAAGCATTTCGAGCGCGGCGACCTGATCGCCATCGTCACAGCCACCAATGAATTCGTCACCCGCCCTATCGCCAGCGCCTTCGATGTCGAG
Organism: uncultured Burkholderiaceae bacterium; assembly: GCA_963976885.1. Taxonomy (GTDB): domain Bacteria; phylum Pseudomonadota; class Gammaproteobacteria; order Burkholderiales; family Burkholderiaceae_E; genus JAUIAI01. The sequence continues at coordinate 31,570 of CAXBNM010000004.1, read as the reverse complement.
CACCTGCTGGCCATTGAGCTGGAGTTGCGCGACGGTGCCTACACCGGCCGCCATACCGGCACGCCGTCCTTTCGCGAGGGCAAGGTGACGCGTCTGCACCAATGGCTGGCGAGCCGCAATCAGCGCCTGCAAGACTTCGAGGAATCGTGGTTTTATAGTGATTCCATCAATGATCTGCCGCTGCTGGAGGTCGTAACCAACCCGGTTGCGGTCAATCCGGACGAGCGTCTGACGGCAATTGCCGCCGAGCGCCAGTGGCCGATCATGCAACTGTTTGAGAAATCCGATGATTCGTAATTTCATCGGCCGCATGTTTGGCCGTGGCCGCACAAAAGGCCGCAACCGGGGCCGCAAAGAAGCCCATCGCTATCGGGCCGCCGACCTCGGCATTGACCACGCCGATGTTTCGAGCGCCGCCATGCGTACCTGCGAAGGACTGCAAAAGGCCGGCTTCAAGGCCTATATCGTCGGCGGCGGGGTGCGCGACGCAATCGCCAACCTCAAGCCCAAGGATTTTGACGTCTCCACCGACGCAACGCCCCAGGAAGTAGTAAAGCTGTTCCGGCGCTCGCGGCTGATTGGCAAACGCTTTCAGATCGTGCACGTGATCTTCGGGCGCGAAACCATCGAGGTTTCAACCTTTCGCTCGCCGCAAGCCAACGCCGAGACCGATGATCACGGCCGCGTGCTGCGCGACAACGTCTGGGGTACGCACCCCGAAGATGCTGCCCGGCGTGACTTCTCGATCAATGCGCTCTATTACGACCCGATTGCCGACGAAGTGCTCGATTTTCATGACGGCGTAGCCGACATGAAGGCAAAAATCATCCGCATGATCGGCGACCCGGCCACCCGCTACCGCGAAGACCCGGTCCGGATGCTGCGCACGGCCCGCTTTGCCGCCAAACTCGGTTTTGAAGTCGAGCCCGCCACCCGGGCCCCGATGCTCGAGCTGGCGCCCCTGATCAGCAATGTCCCCAAGGCACGGCTGTTCGATGAAATGCTCAAACTGCTGACCTCCGGCAATGCCTTGTCGTGTCTGCATGAGCTGCGCCGCGCCGGTTTGCACAAAGGCATGCTGCCGCTGCTCGATGTCGTGCTCGAGCAGCCCGATGGCGAACGCTTCATTGCCGAAGCCTTGTCGCGCACCGACGACCGGATTGCCCGCGGCAAGACCATCTCACCGGGCTTTCTGTTTGCCACCTTGCTCTGGCAACAGGTCAATCAGCGCTGGCAGGCAGCCGTTGCCGGCGGCGAGCACCGAATTCCGGCCCTGATGGATGCGATCGACTCGGTGCTGGACGAACAAGCCGGTCAACTCGCCATTCAGAAGCGCTTTACCTCCGACATGCGCGAGATCTGGTCGCTGCAACCGCGCTTCGAAAAGCGCAACGGCCAGGCGCCGTACCGACTGATCGAGCACATGCGCTTTCGCGCCGCCTACGACTTCCTGATCCTGCGCTGCGATACCGACAATGCCGACCCCGAACTGGGTCGCTGGTGGCATGATTTTCTCGACGGCGACCCCGATGCCCGCGATGCGCTGGTGCAGAACGCTCCGGCCGCGGGTCCTCGCAAGCGCAGCCGACGTCGGCGCAAACCGCGCTCGGCCCGATCGGCTGATGCCGGCGCGTCAGCCAGTGCCGCGCCGAGCGGGCATGGCGAGAACTGACACAACCGACCAGGCACATCAGGCGTACATCGGACTGGGCGCCAATCTCGGCGACCCGCTGAGCGCACTGGCTGACGCCATGCGCGCGCTCGATGCCCTGCCCGGCACCCGGCTGACCGCACGCTCCTCGCCGTATCGCACCGCACCGCTGGACGCCACCGGGCCCGATTTCATCAATGCCGTGGTCAGGCTGAGCACCGAACTCGAGCCGGCAGCCTTGCTGGCCGCCCTGCATTCGATTGAAGCGAGCGCCGGGCGCGAGCGGTCATTCCGAAATGCGCCGCGCACGCTCGATCTGGACCTGCTGCTATACGATAAACTGCGGCTGGATTCGACAGCACTGACCGTGCCGCATCCGCGCATGCATTTGCGCGCTTTTGTGCTTGCCCCGCTGGCCGAAATCGAGCCTGACCTGAATCTGGAACCCCACGGCCCCGTTCGCTTCTTGCTGGCGGCCCTGAACGATCAACCCATCGAGCGCCTGGAGTCCTTTCCGCGTGAGCAGTAAGCCATTGGCCCCATCCCCTTTCGAAAAATACCGGCACATCGTCATCGAAGGGCCGATTGGCGCCGGCAAGACTTCGCTGGCCAGCAAGCTGGCCGCCCGCTTTCAGGCCGAGCCGGTCCTCGAAGAGCCGGCCGAAAACCCGTTCCTGGAAAAGTTCTATCGCGACGGCGCCCGCTATGCGTTGCCCACACAGTTGTTCTTCTTGTTTCAGCGGGTCAATCAGCTACGTGACATTGCCCAGCGCGATCTGTTCACGCAGGCCCTGGTCGGGGATTTTCTGCTCGACAAAGATCCGCTGTTTGCCCGGCTGACCCTCGATGACGACGAACTGAACCTGTACCAGACGCTCTACGACAGTCTGCGGCCGCAAGCGCCAACCCCTGATCTGGTCATTTACCTGCAGGCACCGGCCGACAGCCTGATCGACCGGATTCGCCGCCGCGGCATCCGAATGGAAAGCAACATCACCGAGCAATACCTGCGCGCGCTCGCCGATGCCTACAGTCGTTATTTCTATCGCTACGAAGATGCGCCGCTGATGATCATCAACACCGAGCATCTGAACCCGATCGACAATGAAGACGATTTTGAGACGCTGTTGCGGCAACTGGCCGACCTGAAAGGCCGGCGCGTCTTTTTCAGCCAGAACTGAAAGCCGGCCCGAGCGCGCCGGGCCTGCCCGCAGATCAGTTGAAGCCTTGCGGGTTGCCCTGCTGCCAGCGCCAGCCGTCGGTACACATCTGCTCGATGCCTTTCTCGGCCTGCCAGCCCAGCAAGGCCCGGGCATGCGCCGGGTCGGCATAACAAGTGGCGATATCGCCGGGGCGCCGGTCGACGATCTGATACGGCACGGGCCGGCCACTGGCCTTTTCAAAAGCCTTGATCATCTCGAGCACCGAATAACCGTTGCCGGTGCCCAGGTTGACCGTCACCTCACCGGTGTGGCCGGCGCAGTAACCAAGGGCGGCAAGGTGGCCACGGGCCAGATCAACCACATGAATGTAGTCGCGCACGCCGGTGCCATCGACGGTGTCGTAGTCGCCGCCGAACACCGACAATTTGTCGCGCCGGCCCACCGCCACCTGGGCAACGAAGGGCATCAGATTGTTCGGTTTGCCCTGCGGATCTTCGCCGATCAGGCCGCTCTCATGCGCGCCGACCGGGTTGAAATAGCGCAGGTTGGCAATCGACCAGGCCGGATTGGCAGCGGCCAGATCGCGCAACATGAATTCGATCATCCATTTGGTGCGCCCGTACGGGTTGGTCGGCCCCGTCGGGGCGGCTTCGGTAATCGGCACCTGCGTGGGGTCGCCATAGACCGTGGCCGATGAACTGAAGACAAAACGATGCACGCCGGCCTTTTCGAGCGCGTTGAGCAAGACCACGGTGCCGTTGACGTTGTTGTCGTAGTACTCGAGCGGTTTGTCCACCGATTCGCCAACCGCCTTCAGACCCGCAAAATGCAAAGTGGCATCGAAGCGCTCGGCAGCGAGCAAATCGTCGAGCAGCCGCGCATCGCGAATATCGCCCTCAACCAGCCGGGGTCTGGTGCCAGTAATGGTGTGCACGCGGTTCAGCGACTCGGCACTGGCATTGCTCAAATTGTCGAGCACAACGACCGAGTGACCGGCGTTAATCAACTCGACGACGGTATGCGAGCCGATATAACCGGCGCCACCGGTTACCAGGACGTGTTGCGGCGCTACGCTTGAGGACACTTGATACTCCGACTATCCAGACAGAACGCGGTAGTTTCGCATTAACTGAGCGGTTTTACGACGCAAACGGGTAACCGGTCGAAATCGACCGAAGCGCGGCCCAAATCGCCAGAGCGCCGTGTTCAGCGGGTGTTGTAGCGGCGCAGATGACGGATTGACGGCATCGCGCGGATTGTCACGCTATTGTCAAACAGTCGTCATACTCTACAGATCTGCGCAACTTGATGACAATACTGTGAACGAACGCATTCTGATCGTAGAAGATGAACCCGCCATTCGCGAGCTGGTTGCCGTGAATCTGCGCCATGCCGGTTACCGGGTTTCCGAAGCCCCGGACGCCGACGCCGCCCAGTCGCTGGTTTCTCTGGAAAATCCCGACCTGATCGTGCTGGACTGGATGCTGCCGGGCATGTCGGGGGTTGATTACGCTCGCCGACTGCGCTCGGGCAGTGCCACCCGCCAGACCCCCATCATCATGCTCACCGCGCGCGCCCAGGAAGGCGACAAGCTGCATGGCTTTGACGCCGGCGCTGATGACTACGTGACCAAGCCCTTCTCGCCGCGCGAGCTCGCGGCCCGGATCAAGGCCTTGTTGCGCCGCACCGGTACCGAAGCCACCTCGGACGAGGTGCTCGAAACCGGGGGCCTGCGTCTGGAGCCGGAAACTCACCGCGTCTACGCCGCGGGTGACCCGGTCGAGCTGAGCCCGACCGAATTCAAACTGCTCGGCTGCTTCATGCGCAGCCCGGAGCGGGTCATGTCACGGGCCCGGCTGCTCGACAACGTCTGGGGCGACAGTGTGTTCATTGAAGAGCGCACCGTCGATGTTCACATTCGCCGTCTGCGGCTTGCCTTGCGCCCCAGCGGCCTCGATAAACGCATTGAAACCGTCCGTGGCGGTGGCTACCGGTTCTCGCCGCAGTAAACTGATCTGATGGCACCGGCACCCGGTGCCGGTTCGAACGACAAGGCAAGCCATGGTCTGGTTCAATAATCTCGTCGCATTGCTCGTGGTGCTTGGCATCGCGGGCATCATTGCGTTCTTTTCGCCAATCGCCGCGGCGCTGGTACTGGCGCTGGCATTGGCGTGGTTCGTGATTGCGCAGTCGCGCAACACCCAGAAGCTGTACGACTGGCTGCTTGCGCCGCAACTGCGCTCAGTACCCGAATCGAGCGGTTCCTGGGGTGAAATATTCGATAACGTCTCGCGTTTCATGCGCAGCGAACAACACGCCCGCGACGCGCTGACCGAAGAAATCGAGCAGATTCGCGAATCGATCGACCGCCTGCCCGACGCGCTGATCGTGCTCGACGATAAAAATGTCATTCAGTGGTGCAACGCCGCCGCCGAGAATCTGCTCGGCGTCTTTGCCTCGCGCCGCCCGATCACGCAATTCATTCGGCAGCCCGAATTCGGCCGCTACCTGAAGGCCGACAGTTACGATGCGCCGCTCGAACTGGAACTGAGCACCCGGCCGGGTCGCATCTTCGAGGTGCGGATTCACGACACCGAAGACCGTAAACGCCTGCTGATCAGCCGTGACATTACCGAGCAAGCCATGCTCAACCAGATGCGCAGCGATTTCGTGGCCAATGTCTCCCACGAAATTCGTACGCCCGTCACCGTTATCGGCGGTTTTGCCGAAACCATGCTTGATCTCGATCTGGACGAAGCCAAGCGGCGTGAGTACCTGGGCACCATCGTGCGCAACAGTCATACGATGCAACGCCTGGTCGAAGACCTCCTGACCCTGTCTTCGCTGGAAGCGATGGACACCACCGGCCTGAACGAAACCATCGACCTGGCCCGTTTGTTCACCACACTGGCCGGCGAAGCGCGTGATCTGTCCAACGGTCGCCATGAAATCCGCAGTGAGCCGCCACGCGGGCTGAGCATCCTCGGCCGCACCGCCGAGATCGAAAGTGCCATCCGCAACTTCCTGACCAATGCGGTGCGCTATACGCCCGAGAACGGCACCATCTCGCTGGAATGGAAGCGCAGCACCGACAACGACGGCTGGATCTCGGTGCGCGACAACGGCATCGGCATCGCCGCCGAACATCTGCCGCGTCTGTCCGAGCGCTTTTACCGGGTTGACCGGGGCCGCTCACGAGCCACCGGCGGTACGGGTCTGGGGTTGGCTATCGTCAAGCGGATTGCCAATCGGCATAACGCGTCGCTGCATATCGACAGCGTCATTGGCGAGGGCAGTACCTTCAGTTTGATCCTGCCCAAATCGCGGATCAAGACAACCGATGGCGCCATTGCCGATGCTGCGACCGATACGGGTGCTGCCGACGACGATCTGGCGAACAAGGCTGATAAAAGCCCTTAGCCTTTAGCGCCTTAGCGCCTTAGTCCCTCAGTCTTTTCAGCCCCTGGCCTCCGGCAGTTCAGGCGGCGGCCGGCGCGCGGTGGCTGGCGCAACGCCAGCCACCGGCTTCAGTTCTTGTTGGCGGCCTGCTCGTTGGCCTGTGCGCGGGCCAGCGCTTTGGCAACACTGCGGCGATGGCGCGGATCGACACCATTGACGACGGTAACGACATACTCACCGATGTTCTTGGCGTGATCGCCAACCCGCTCGAGTGACTGCACGACAAACACCACCGCCAAGCCTTCGGAAACGGTGCCCGGGGTGTTGGTCATTGCACTCATCAGATCGCCAGTCAGTTCGTCGCGCAGCTTGTCGACGTCTTTGTCGCGGGCCAGCAATAGCTCGCAAGCGTTGGCATCGAGTGTGACAAAGGCATCGGTGGCACTGCGCAACATGTCGCGCACCATGATGGCCATGCGATCAATACGCTCCATGCTCACCGGCATCGAGCGGCCATGCAGTTCACGCGCTTTCTTGGCGATTTTCTTGGCCTCGTCGCCAATGCGTTCGAGGTCATTGTTCATATGCAGCACGGCGATGATTTCGCGCAGATCGACGGCGATCGGCTGCAATTTGGCGATGATCTGATGGCAATGCAAATCGATCTGGATGTGCATGCGGTTGACTTCGGCCTCATCGGTCAGCACCTGGGCCACCCGATCGAGATCGGCGTCACGCACAGCTGCCACCGAGCGCATGAACTGCTCTTCAACGAGCCCCGCCATGGCGGTGATTGCGCTGCGCAAGGCCTGCAGGTCGGTATCAAACTGGGAAATCGTGTGGTCCATTGGGAGGGGTCTCCGGTCAGCCAAATCGGCCGGTTATGTAGTCTTCAGTTTCTTGCTTGCGCGGCTTGACGAACAATTCATCGGTGCGTCCGAACTCGACCAGCTCGCCAAGATACATATAGGCAGTGTAGTCGGAGATGCGCGCCGCTTGTTGCATATTATGGGTAACGATGGCGATCGTGTAGTCGTTCTTGAGTTCAGTGACCAATTCTTCAATTTTGGCGGTCGAAATCGGGTCGAGCGCACTGGTCGGCTCGTCCAGCAGCAGGACTTCGGGCTTGACCGCCACCATCCGGGCGATGCAAAGCCGCTGCTGCTGGCCCCCGGACAGACTCAAGCCGCTTTGATTCAGCTTGTCTTTGACTTCATCCCAAAGCGCGGCCTTGCGCAACGCCCATTCGACCCGCTCTGCCATATTGCGGGCATTCAGTGATTCATACAGTCGTACGCCAAATGCGATGTTCTCGAATATTGTCATTGGAAACGGCGTTGGTTTCTGAAAAACCATGCCGACCTTGGCGCGCAGCAAATTGACGTCCTGCCCCCGGTCGAGCACGTTTTTGCCATGAAACAGAATCTCGCCTTTAGCCGTCTGACCGGGGTACAGATCGAACATTCGGTTGAAGGTGCGCAGCAGCGTCGATTTGCCACAACCCGAAGGACCGATGAAGGCGGTGACCTTGTTGCGCTCCAGCGCGAACGACACACCCTTGAGCCCATGAAACTTGCCGTAATAGAAGTCCAGGTTTTTCACTTCCATGACCGCGTCTTCAATATCGTCTATCACCGCCCTGGTATCGGGCGGCACGGGCTCGTTGGCATTGAGCTTTTCGGTCGAGGTTTGAGTCATGATTGATCCGGATATCACGGGGAAATTGGAATAAGCGTCGGTCTGCGCGGCGGGTACCGGGTTGGCTAACGCCGCTGCCGGTCGCGAAACAAGGTACGGGCGATGATGTTGATCAGCAGCACGATCAACGCAATGAGTGCGGCGCCGCCCCAGGCCAGTTGCTGCCAGTTTTCATACGGGCTCATGGCGAAATTGAAAATCACCACCGGCAGATTGGCCATCGGCTTGGTCAGATCGGCGGTGAAGAATTGATTGTTCAGTGCGGTAAACAGCAAGGGGGCGGTTTCCCCGACGATGCGGGCCACGGCCAGCAGCACGCCGGTGACCACGCCGCCCTTCACGGCGCGCAAGGCCACGGCCAGATTCACCTTCCAGCGCGGCGCACCAAGCGCAAACGCGGCTTCGCGCAGCCCGCCCGGCACCAGTTGCAACATGTTGTCGGTGGCGCGCACGATCACCGGCACTGCAATCAGGGTCAGTGCAATTACACCGGCCCAGCCCGAGAAGTGCCGGAAAGTCGCCACCGCCAGCGAATACACGAACAAGCCGATCACGATCGAGGGCGCCGACAACATGATGTCGGTCACGAAGCGCGTGGTGGCAGCAACGCGGGAGGTTTTCCCGAACTCGGCCAGATAGATCCCGGCCAGAATGCCAATCGGCGTCGCGATCGCCGTGGCAACGCCTACCATCAGAAAACTGCCGACGATGGCATTGAGCAGGCCGCCCCCTTCACTGCCGGGCGCCGGCGTGGACTCGGTAAAGAAGGCCCAGTTCAGCGCCGACAAACCGTTATAGAACAGCGTCCAGAGAATCCACAACAACGCGGCAAGGCCGAAACCCATGGCGATCATCGACAGGGTCAGGCCGATCTTGTTGACCAGTTGCCGGCGTCGGTAGCGCCCCGGATCGGTAACTTCGTTGAGCTTCGTACTCATATCAGAGGCCTTGCTTGCGAACGCCGCGCTCGGTCAGCCAGCGGGCTGCGGCCAGCACGACAAACGTAATCGCGAAAAGAATCAGTCCCAGCGCATAGAGCGAGGGGATATGCAGGTCGGGGTCCGCTTCGGCAAACTCGTTGGCCAGGGTCGACGCAATGGAGTTGCCGGGCGAAAACAGCGAGGAAGCAATCCGGTTGGCATTGCCGATCACGAAGGTCACGGCCATGGTCTCGCCCAGCGCCCGGCCCAGACCGAGCATTACGCCCCCGACCACCCCAACCCGGGTGTAAGGCACCACCACAAATCGAATCACCTCCCAGGTGGTGCAGCCGATGCCATAGGCAGATTCCTTGAGCACGGCCGGCACGGTTTCAAAAACGTCGCGCATGACCGAAGCGATGAACGGAATCACCATCAACGACAACACGATGCCGGCGGTCAGAATGCCCACGCCCAGCGGCGGACCGGCAAACAGACCCAGGCCGGTCGCGCCCAGCGCCGGCTGAATGTAGTCCTGCAGAATCGGCGCCAGCACAAACAGACCCCAGATGCCGTAGATGATTGACGGCACGCCGGCCAGCAACTCGATGGCGGTGCCCAGCGGGCGACGCAACACGAGCGGACAGGTTTCGGTAAGAAAAATCGCAATGCCGAAACTGACCGGCACCGCAATCAGCAATGCAATGGCCGAGGTGATCAAGGTGCCGTAGACGGCAATGATTGCCCCGTATTCATCATCGGCCGGGCTCCAGACAGTGCCCACCAGAAAGCCGAGGCCATAGGTGCGAATGGCCGGCCAGGCCTCGTAGACCAGCGTAACCAGAATGCCCACCAGACTGACCAGAACCAGCATGGCAAAGAAAAACGTGATACGCGCAAACCAGCGGTCTTGCGCAGCAAACCGGGCGACCCGCTGGCGCAGCGCGGCGCCGATATCCGGGCTCTCGGGGGGCAGCGGCACAGCACTGGACGGTTCCGGAGGGGCGCTGGATTCAGGTGAGTTCATGGGCGTTCAGTGTGGCGACAGAAAAACCGCGGTCGCGTGACAAATTGAATGGGCTCTAAAACGAACAAAAGCGAGGCTGCCGCGGCAACCTCGCTGACGAATGGCGACCGACTGACGGAAGCAACGATCAATGCGCTGGCTTGTACACGACGGCGCCGTCCTCGTCCTTGATGTCGCCCCAGGCAGTCCGAATAAGCTTGACGGTTTCCGGCGGCAGCGGCACGTAATCGAGTTCGAGCGCCGGCTCCTGGCCTTCGGTCAGCGCCCAGTCAAAGAAGGCAAGCACTTCGGCCGACTGTTCCGGCCGCTCGGCCTCAAGGAACATCAGGATGAAACTGGCCGAGGTGATTGGCCAGGCGGCGTCGGCGCCCTGATTGTTCAGGCTGATGCCAAACCCCGGCGCAGCGCTCCAGTCGGCACCGGCCGCCGCCGCGGCAAATGTCTTGTCATTGGGCTGCACGGTCTGGCCAGCCTTGTTGATCATGGCCGCGTGGCTCATCTTGTTCTGCTTGACGTAGGCGTACTCAACGTAGCCGATGGAATTGCCCAGCTTGAGCACGTTGGCGGCCACACCAGCATTGCCCTTGCCACCGACACCCGTGGGCCAGTTGACCGTTTTACCGGCACCGACCTTGTCGGCAAAGCCTTCCTTGACCTCGGCCAGGTAGGTCGTGAAACCGGAGGTCGTGCCCGAAGAGTCGGAGCGATACACGACGGTGATCGGCTTGTCCGGCAGCTTCAGGTCGGGGTTCAGTTCGGCAACCGCCGGGGCATTCCATTTGGTAATGGCACCGCTGAACATGTCAGCCAGCACCGGGCCGGACAGACGCAACTGGCCCGGTTCGATGCCGTCAACATTGATCACCGGGACAATGCCGCCGATGATGGCCGGAAACTGCAGCAGGCCTATCTTCTTGAGCTCTTTGCCGTTCAGCGGCGCATCGGTGGCGCCGAAATCAACGGTGCGCTTCTTGATCTGTTTGATGCCACCGCCGGAGCCGATGGCCTGGTAATTGACCGCGGTACCGTTTGCATTGTGATAAATCTCGGCCCATTTCGCATAGACCGGAGCGGGGAACGTCGCGCCTGCACCGGTGACATCGCCGGCACTGGCAACACTGGTGGCGCCGACCAGCAGACTGGCAAGGCTGGCTTTCAGGAGTTGCTGCATACGATTGGTGATCACGATCATTCCTTCAGAGGGGGTCGGCTCACTGTAGGCAGACTTCATGACATCTTTGTGACAATCCATCGAAAAATGACAGCTCTGCGACCACAACTGCTACACCATCTTTTTTATGCTGCAAAATCAATGAGTTAAAACCTCAATCGAACTAGCCCAATTAGCGCCAAACCGGGCTTTTATGACAACTCATCAGCCACACGTTCATACCAGGCCAGGCCGTTCTCGTCGCGGCGCACCGTGATCTGTTCCCGGCGCAACAAATGATTCAAGTGGGCGATGGCTTCGCCGGTGGCCATGCCGAGCAGGCCCGAGCCACCTTCGATCTTGCGCGCAAACAAGGCCACGAAGGTATCAACCACCAGACGCGGCTCATCGAGCCGGCTCAGCAGCCGTTCGAGCGCGACATGGTGGCCACGATCGAGCGCATCGAGCCGGGCGTGCAGACCACGAAAGGGTTCATTGTGAGATGGCAGCACCAGCACATCATCGGGCACCGTGGCGCGAATCTTGGTGATCGAGCGGATCCAGTCGCCGAGCGGGTCGGCCAGGGGCTCGGACGGAAACACCGAGACATTGGACGAAATGCGCGGCAAGACCTGATCGCCGGAAATGAACAACTTGAGTGCCGGGCAATACAGGCAGGCGTGTTCGGGCGAATGGCCGTTACCGACCACGACTTGCCAGGTCTGCTCGCCAATCTGCAGGCTCTGGCCATCGGTCAGGCGCTCCATGGATTCGGGCAGCGCGTGAATATCGCGTCCGAAGCCGCCAAAGCGGGCGCGGTAATTCTGCAGCGACTCTTCATTCCAGCCGGCGGCGCGGTAAAAGCTCAGCGCCTCTTCGGGGGCTTCGCGGCCGGTGTCGGCGGCCAGCACACGGCAGGTCAGGTATTCGAGCCGGGTCATCAGCAGCGAGCAGCGGAAGCGCCGGGTCAGCCAGCCGGCCATGCCGACGTGATCGGGGTGCATATGCGTGCAGATGACCCGGGTGATCGGCAAGCCACCGAAGGGGCCGGCCAGCACCGCTCGCCAGGCCGCCACGGCCTCGGAGGTATTGACGCCGGTGTCGACCACCGCCCAGCCAGCGCCGTCGCGAATCGCCCAGGTGTTGATATGATTGAGCGCATAGGGCAAGGGCATGCGCAGCCACAGCACACCAGGGGCAACTTCAGTCGCCTCACCGGCAGCGGGTACACCCTCGAAGGGAAACTGAAGACGTGCCTTCACGGACTTCTCTTCTCTCAAAACAGAGCACTCCTGCGCAAAACCCGATTTTACCTGCCGCCGCCCGGACGGCATTGCACCGACCATGACCCCGGTGCGACGGCCAGTCAACACACGCTCCCCTGTTCAAGGGGCTGTGCGATCGCAAGCTTCGCGCCTATGATGGCGTCGACATTTTTCAAGCATCAAACCACTTCGGAGCCCTGCATGACCCCGCTGCGCCACCTTTACCTGTTCTCTGCCTGCCTCGTCACCACGCTCGGCGCGATGCTGCCGGCTACGGCGGCCGAACCCTACATCGAGATTCGCCCCGGCGAATACGCGATGACGAACGAGGTCACCGACCAGGTCTCCAAACAATGCTTCAAGGCTGACAAGATCTCGGCAAGCACCTTGCGGGCGCAGTTTTCCAACGAAGAGTCCAACAACTGCGAGATCACCGATTCGCACAAACAGGGCGAAACCCTGGTGATCACCATGAGTTGCAAGTTTGACCAGGAGGCGGCCGGCACCGTGCACATGGAGGTGACCAGCAATGGCGACGAGATTCAGACCAGCTCGGAGATTAAGATGATGATCGAGGGCCAGGAGCGGTCGATGGCGATGAAGGGCGTGGGCAAGAGAGTCGGCGGCTGCTAGCCAGCCCCGCCGCCGATTCAGGCCCGCCCGACGGCACGGGCATGAGCGGGCCGAACCGGTATTACTGGGCTGAGAATACTTTTTTCAGCAGGTCGGTGGTGCGCTCGACCGGGTTTTCACGAATCGACTTCTCTTCCTTGGCCAGGTAGGTGAAGATGCCGTCCATTCCTTTGTCGACCACGTGTGAGGTCAGATCGGCGTCAACCTTGGGCGCAAACGGAATCTTGCTGTAGCTGGACATCAGCTGGTTGAAGTAACTGACCGCGCCAACCTGAGCCAGTGAACTCTCGATGATCGGCGTCATCTCGCCAGCCAGATTGGTCCGGGTTTTGGTTTCAAAGTACTGGGTAGCCGCGTTGTCGGGGCCTTTCAGGATGCCTTGGGCGTCTTCAACCGACATGTCCTTGATGGCGCCCAGGAACAACTCCTTGGCCTTGGGGGTAGCCGCTTCGGCCGCTTCATTCAGTTTCAGCTCGAGCTCATTGAACGAGCTGTCCAGTCCGACCTTGGCCGCGTAATCGCGGGCCTTGGCGAGCGAGGCTGGCAACGGAATCCGGATGGCGGGATCGGCACTGAAGCCACCGGACTGACCCAGCTGCCCGACTACCTCATTGGAGCCCTTGGTCAGCGCTTCCTTGAGGCCGGCGGTGATGTCGTCTATGGACAGCGCGCTGGTCGAGCTTTTGAGCAGCCCGGTTTGCTGCAGCTTCTCCATGGCACCGTCGGTGGCGGCACAGCCAGCGGCAAGCGCGCAAACACTGATAGCAGTCAGAGACAACACGCCTCGGATAGTGGTTTTCATGATTTCAGTCCATCTTGGTTCGTTATTCAATTGCCGTCACCGGCAAGCGGCCTACACCCTATGCCCGGCGCCGCAGATGTGCAATCGTCATTTTGTTAATTGTCGTGTTGGCCCGAACCGGCGCGGACGGGCCGCTCAGGCGGCCACGTCAGACGGCCACGTCAGGCGCGCCGCGAACCGAAGCCACCATCGTGAGCCAGCACGAGACCGGAAATGATCAGACCGAAAGCCCCGAGTTGCGAGAACGAGACCTGCTCATCGAGCAACAACACCCCGATGATCGTGGCCCACACCGGCACCAGATAGCCAACCAGCGAAAAGAACACCGGGCCGTAGCGCTGAATGGTGAAGGTGCGCATGAACTGGCCGATGGCGGTTGAAAACACCGCCAGAAACACCAGCGCGAACAGGCTGATCGCGGCAGGCCCCGGCGCCATCCATTCCGTGCTGACGATGCGCACGGTGGTTTCGAGTGCACCGACGCCGCCAAACGGAATCAGAATCGTTGCCCCCATCAGCAGCATGATGGCGGTCGCCGGCATGGACGGCATGCGCGGCATCCGCCGGATGATGATCGAACTGAGCGCGAACATCACACAGGCGGCCATCAGGCCCAATTGCGGCAAGCGCAGAACATCGCCACTCAGTTGGGTCAGCACCTCACCACCGGCCAGCCAGATCAGGCCGACAAAGCCGATCGCAAAGCCGGTCCAGCGCCGCACCGACACCGGTTCGCGCAGCACGAAGCGACTCATCAACAACGTGAAGAACGGAATGGCCGACATGAATATGGCGGTCGTCGAACTGCTCACCGATTGCTGTGCCCAGGCCACCAGCACAAACGGTACCGCGTAGTTCACGACACTGACCAGCAGCAGCCAGGGCCAGTGTTGAATCACGCCGCGCCACGACTGCCTGGACAGAAACACGAGCGGAATCAGAAACAGTCCGCCGAGCAAGGTGCGCCCGATCACCACTTCCACCGGGGTGTAATCACGCAGCGAAAGACTGATCAGCGAAAAACTCGACCCCCAGATGAACACCAACGCGGCCAGTCCGATAAAACCGCGTCGGTCGCCTGGGGTTGCCGGTGCGGTAATACGAGGTGCGGCACTACTCATTACAGGTGCGGCTTGAGGGGGAAATGGGGGCGAGTGCAATCAACGTCATAATCACTGCATGATAAGGCCGGCCTGCAAACAAGCCGTTCGGACCGGATGACCCCGGCACAGGAGACAAACAGCAATGACGTGGGAACCAGAACTCGAAGCACTACGCCAGCGCCAGGCTTTGGCGCGTCAGATGGGTGGCGCCGACAAGGTGCAACGCCAACATGACGGCGGCCGACTGACCGTCCGCGAGCGAGTCGACGCACTCGTTGATGACGGCAGTTTTCATGAGATCGGTGAAATTGCCGGCAAGGCCGAATACGACGAACAAGGCGAGTTGCGGAACTTCACTCCGGCCAACTGTGTGTTCGGGCGCGCGCGTCTGGCCGGCCGACCGGTGGTTGTCGCCGGCGATGACTTCACGGTGCGCGGTGGCTCGGCCGATGCGACGATTGCTGAAAAGAATCTCAACGCCGAGCGGATGGCAGTGGCGATGCGCATGCCCATCATCCGGCTCATCGAAGGCTCCGGCGGCGGTGGTTCGGTAAAGACCATCGAAACCACCGGGCGCGCCAATCTGCCGGGCGGCCTGACGCCCAGCAGCGCCGGCTACAAGATGGTGACCGATGCGCTCGGCGTGGTGCCGGTGGTCGGCCTGGGCCTGGGTTCGGTGGCCGGGCTTGGCGCTGCGCGACTGGCGGCCACGCATTTTTCCGTAATGACGAAAAACTCGGCCATGTTTGTCGCCGGCCCGCCGGTGGTCAAACGTCTGGGTCAGGACCTGAGCAAGCAGGAACTGGGCGGCTGGGAAATTCAGTGTCGTTCGGGCGGCGTCGATCATGTGGTCGACACCGAAGAGCAGGCTTTCGAAGCGGCGCGTCGTTTTCTGTCTTACCTGCCCGACTCGGTGCACGCGCTGCCCACGCGCACCGTTTGCGAAGATCCGCCCGAGCGGCGTGACGAGAAACTCATCAGCATCGTGCCCAAGGACCGGCGCCGCGTGTACAAAATGCGCCCGATCATCGAATCGGTCGTCGATGCCGGTTCGTTCTTTGAACTCGGCTTCTGGTACGGTCGCCCGATCATTACCGGCCTGGCCCGACTCAACGGCGTGCCGGTGGCGATCATGGCGGGCGATCCATTCCAGTACGGCGGCTCGTGGACCACCGATGCCTGCCAGAAGGTCATCCGCTTCGTCGACATGGCCCAGACCTTTCATTTGCCGATCGTGCACCTGGTCGATTGCCCCGGTTTCATGATCGGCTTGCAGGCCGAACAAACCGCCGTGATCCGCAACGGCGTGCGGGCGATGGCCGCCATCAATCAATCGACGGTGCCGTGGTGCTCAATCATCATTCGCAATGCGTTCGGCGTGGCCGGTGCCACCCACGTCCCCAGTGGTCGTTACGTTACCCGTTATGCGTGGCCGTCGGCCTGGTGGGGTTCGCTGCCGCTGGAAGGCGGTATCGAGGCCGGCTATCGTGCCGAGATCGAAGCCGCCGAAGATCCGGCCGCCAAGCTGGCCGAAATTGAAAACCGGCTCAATGTGCTGCGCTCGCCGCTGCGCACCGCCGAGGCTTTCTGGGTCGAGGAAATCATCGATCCGCGCGACACACGGCGACTGTTGTGCGAATTTGCCGATCAGGCCGCCGCCGTGCTTGAACCCGGGGTCAGCAGCGCAAGCATGCGCCCCTGACACGAACTGCAGGGCAACCCGGCCAGCCGCGGCACGCGGCCGGGTGCGCTACGACACCCGCTTACAACACCCGCTTACAACACCAATTGGGTTTGCGTCACCAGTGCAACCTCGCGCCCGTTGTCGAGTCGGATTCTTGTTTGCCAGACCGAAATGCGGCGGCCCACTTGCACCGGGGTGGCCTCACCTATCAGAATTGCCCCCTCGGCGGCCGCGGCCAGAAAGTTCGTTTTGCTCTCAATGGTCGTCGTACCTTTCGAACCTTCAGGCAAGTTGAGGTAAGCGCCGACGCCACCAAGCGCGTCGGCAAAAGCCATCAGGGCACCACCATGCACATGATGGCCTGTCGTGCACAGATCGGGACGTACCACCAACGATGCCCGCACCAGCGAGGGCGTCGCCTCAATAAGTTCAACACCCATCAGCGTCGAGAACGGCATCCTCTCGAGGAGATTGACGGTCATGGATTGCTCTCCTTGAATTCTCGTCAGTGAACATGAACGAACCACCTGGCGGCAACGCAATACGGCGCATCGTGCCGCCCAAGTATGATGCACGCTGAAACACCCGCGGGCCACAAGCGGTTCGACCATCGCCCTTTTTGAGGAGACCCTCGCATGATGAAACTCTATGGCCATCCCGATTCGGGCCATGCTTACAAGATACGGTTCTTCATGCTTGCGGCGGGTCTGCCCCACGATTACGAAGTGGTCGACATTTTCAGTCCGCGCGAGCAACGCCAGGCTGATTTTCGCAAGCATGCGCGCTACGGTGAAGTCCCGCTGCTCGTCGATGGCGAACGGGCGTTAGTGCAATCAGGCGCAATCCTGTTGTATCTGGCCGATCGACTCGGTCAATGGGGCGCGCAAGATGCCGATACCTTGCAGCGCTGCCGCGAATGGCTGATGTGGGAATCCAACAAGATCGGGTTGTGCCTGCCGCAACTGCTCGCCCACCAGAAATTTGCGTCAATGCGCCTGAACGATGGCGCCCACGCGTGGTTGTCGGCCCGTTATCAGCACGACGTCGGCCTGCTCGAACAGGAACTGGCCGATGGCCGTGCTTTCATTGTTGGCGAGCAGGCCACGATTGCCGATTTCGCGCTGTCAGGCTATCTGATGAGCGCCAACGAGGCCAAGGTTTCGGTGCCCCCGCAGGTGCAGGCCTGGCTGACCCGCATGACCGCATTGCCCGGCTGGCGTCCGCCAGTTGAATTGCTCTCCTGAAACCGACGATTACCGTGATCAAACCCTTGAAGACCCTGTTCGACTGGTATGTGAATCAACCTGTGCTGCTGCTGATCACCGCCGTGCTGTGCTGGGGTGCCAACACCATTTTCGGCCAGCTCGCCGTCGATCAGGTAACGCCGGTCATGGTGGTGTTTCTGCGCTGGGCGATTGTCTCGGCGCTGCTGTGGCCGTTCTTCGGGCACCGCGTCAAGGCCGACTGGCCGCTGATTCGCCCGCGCCTGGGCATGACCGTGCTGATGGCCTCACTGGGCTTTACCGCCTTCAATTCGTTGTTCTATGCCGCTGCCCACACGACGACCGCCATCAATGTCGGCATCTTGCAGGGCAGCATGCCGATCTTTGTGCTGGTTGGCTCCTATCTGGCCTTCAGCACCCGGGTAACAGGGCTGCAATTGTTTGGCTCGTTGATCGGTCTGGCCGGCGTGATTGCGGTAGCCACCAAAGGCAATCCGCTGGCTATTCTGGAACTCGATATTTCATTCGGCGACGGGCTGATGCTGTTTGCGTGCCTGCTGTATTCGTTTTACACGCTGGCATTGAAGAACCGGCCGGCAATCAGCGGGGTGAGTTTCTTTACGCTGATGGCGCCGATTGCGATGGTGACCGCGATCCCGCTGCTGGTGGCCGATATTGCTGCCAACGGCTTCGTTCCGCCAACCCCGCAAGGCTGGCTGGTCACCTTTGCCATTGCCCTGTTGCCGTCTTGCCTGGCGCAACTGGTGTTCTTGCGCGGCGTGGACCTGATCGGCCCCGGGCCGGCCGGCGTGTACATGAATCTGACACCGGTCTTTGGCGCGGCAATGAGCGTGACTTTTCTGGGCGAACAGTTCTACGGCTTTCATGCCGCCGGCTTGTCGATGGTGATCGGCGGCATCTGGCTGGTGCAGCGCCAGGCCGAAGGGGCTGCGCCGCGCGCGGTCAGAACTCGCGCCTGAACCGGCACCTGAATCGCTGCCGGGATCCGCGCCCGAACACAAGGCGCAGTGCCCCGGAACAGCAGCAATCAGGACTGAATCAGATGGGCCGGGATGTCATACCAGACTTCGATGGCCGCAATCGCAACCACGATCTGATCGTGCGGCCCGTCGGCCGGCAGGTTGGCCCCGCCGCGACGGGCAACCGGTGACACGGTGCCAAAGGGCAGCGAGGCGGCCACTGCGTCCAGATCGACCTGGTCGGGCTCTTGCACGCCGATGGTCAGGTTGATCTGCATCTCGTGTCCGCTCAGGCCCAGACTCTTGAACAAGGACAGCGAGCTGTGATGCAGCGCGTCCTGCACCGCGCGCAATGCCGCCTTGGTGTAGTCGCTCCCGTGCAGATCATTGCCGGTACCCATTTCAAGAATGATGCGTCGGCGCGTCATGCGGCACCTCCGGACTGGTCGGTCTGGTCGGGAAAATCGAGGTACACGGCAGCAATCACGCTGGCGACCACGGTGGGATCATCATTGCTCGGGTGCTCGACATTGAGCCCGCCCTTGACGACCTTGACAGTGGATTTGCCATACGGCAAGACCTGCTGGATGACCTCGGTATCAACCTGATCGGGCTCAGCCACGGCGACCGTAACCTCGACGACCATGCTGTTGCGATCGAAACCGAAGGCCGGGGCGACCGACAACGAGTTATGCCAAAGGGCGTCGCGTAGCGCGCGCTCTGCAGCCTTCGTGTAGTTTTTGCCGTGCAGATCGGTACCCATGCCGATTTCCACAGCCATGCGTTTAAGCGTCATGCTGCCTTGCTCCTCATGGATTGCCTAGCTCCATCAATGGATTGCCAAGCGCCCAGTCGTTATTGTCGAAAATCGCTTTTTATTGGAAGTGCTTTTGGTGCCGGAGGCGAGAATCGAACTCGCACCCTGTTTCCAGGACCGGATTTTGAGTCCGGCGCGTCTACCAGTTCCACCACTCCGGCAAGAGGGCGAGGCAAGGGGGGCATTATCGGCAAATCGGGCCGCCGACGCAAATGGTAGTCTCGCCGGCGTACCAATTGCGCCACCCAAGGCCCTTCATGACCGTTGAACTCATTGCTTTTGTGGCGCTGGCGCTGGCCGGATCTCTGGTGGCGGCCGTCTTTGGTTTTGGCTCGGCGCTGATTGTGCTCACGGCTGGCCCCTATCTGATTCCGGTCACCGACGCGATTGCGCTGTCGGCGGTGCTGTTCGGCGCCTCGACCCTGACCAAGACCTTGCTCTACTGGCGGCAGATCGACTGGAAGATCGTCGCGGTGATGGCGGTGGCCAGCGTGCCCTTCGCCTATCTGGGCGCCGAACTGGTCTCGGTGATCAATCCCGAGGTGCTGCGCCGGATGCTGGCCGTGATGATCCTGCTCTACCTGACGCTGGACACTTTCGATCTGATTCCACGATTCAAAATCGGCATGGCCGGCCTGATTGGCGGCTCGGCGGCCTACGGCTTTGCCTCGGGCCTGATGGGGACCGGCAGCCTGATCAAGGTGGTGATGTTTCGCGAGATGAATATCAGCAAACAGGCCTTTGTCGGGGCGATGGCCGCCTCCTCAGTGCTGGCCAGCTTCAGCAAGATTGTCAGCTACAGCCGCGCCAATCTGCTGCACGCCGACATGATGCCGGTGATCCTCGCGCTGGTCGTGATGGCGGTTGCGGCGGCCCTGATCGGCCGGCGCTTTTTACTGCATCTGTCCACCCGTGGCTTCGAGATTGGCCTGCGAATCATTCTGGCCATTATGGCGGCCGGGTTGTTGTTCTGATCAGCTGCGCCCAAAGGCACTACAATCGCCGCGGATGGACTTGTCCGACTTCGATTACGAACTGCCTGCCGAACTGATCGCCCAGCACCCGCTGGCGCGACGTACCGACTCACGCCTGCTGCATCTGCAGGCAAGCGCCGACGCGCCCGACGGCGCCCGGCTTACCGACCGCCGCTTTACCGACCTGCCCACCCTGTTGGCGCCGGGCGATCTGCTGGTCGTCAATGACAGCCGGGTGATCGCCGCCCGCCTGCTTGGCCACAAGGCCAGCGGCGGGCGCTGCGAAGTCATGATCGAACGGCTGCTCGACACGCACCGGGCGCTGGCGATGATCCGCGCCAGCAAGAGCCCCAAGCCTGGCACCCACATCACGCTGGACAGCGGCCACCGGCTGACGGTGGGCGAACGTCAGGACATGT
Organism: uncultured Burkholderiaceae bacterium; assembly: GCA_963976885.1. Classification (GTDB taxonomy): domain Bacteria; phylum Pseudomonadota; class Gammaproteobacteria; order Burkholderiales; family Burkholderiaceae_E; genus JAUIAI01. Next base: position 10,662 of record CAXBNM010000004.1, on the reverse strand, counting down.
TCTTCGAGCTGGTCTTTGATGATCCGGCCGAGCCGGTTCTCAGACAGGCCGGCCGCCTGCCGCTGCCTCCTTATATTGACCGGGCCCCCGATCCGGACGATGCGGCCCGTTATCAGACCGTTTACGCGCGCGCCTCGGGTTCGGTGGCCGCTCCCACCGCCGGGCTCCATTTTGACGAGGCGATGCTGCAGACCTTGCGTGACATCGGCGTCGAAACCGCCTCGGTAACGCTGCATGTGGGCGCCGGTACCTTCGCCCCGGTGCGGGTCGAGCGCATTGCCGAACATCAGATGCATGCCGAACACTTCTGGATGCCCGACGCCACCGTCGAGGCCATCAGCCGGACACGGGCCCGTGGCGGGCGCGTGATTGCGGTCGGCACGACCTCGCTGCGCACCCTCGAAAGCGCCGCAACAGGCGGGCCCGAGCGCAATGTGCAGGCCGGCGACGGTGAAACCCGGCTGTTCATCACGCCGGGCTACCAGTTCAAGGTGGTCGATGCGCTGATTACGAATTTCCACCTGCCCCGCTCAACCCTGCTGATGCTGGTGGCGGCGCTGGCCGGACTGCCGGCCATCCGGGCCGCCTATGCCCACGCCATCGCCCAGCGCTACCGCTTTTTCAGCTACGGCGACGCGATGCTGATTGAACCGCTGCCTGAACCGCCGTCTGAACCGCCGTCCGCCGCCGCGGGCGCCACCGGAGCCAACAATGTTTGAATTCACGCCGCTGGCCAGTGACGGCCACGCCCGCACCGGCCGCATCAAGACCGCGCACGGCGAGATTCAGACGCCGATCTTCATGCCGGTGGGCACTTATGGTGCGGTCAAGGCAATGTCGCCGCGCGAGCTGCTCGAAATCGAATCGCAGATCATTCTGGGCAATACCTTTCACCTCTGGCTGCGGCCCGGCCTTGATGTGATCGGCAAGTTCGGCGGGCTGCACGGCTTCAACCAGTGGCACGGCCCGGTATTGACCGATTCCGGCGGTTTTCAGGTATTCAGCCTGGGCGCAATGCGCAAGATCACCGAGCAAGGCGTGCATTTCGCCTCGCCCGTCAACGGCGAGAAGCTGTTCCTGTCGCCCGAAGAGTCGATGCGGATTCAGCGCGTGCTGAACTCGGACATCGTGATGGTGCTCGACGAATGCACACCCTACGAAATTGACGGCCGCCCGGCCACGCGCGATGAAGCCGCCACCTCGATGCAGATGAGTCTGCGCTGGGCCAAGCGCTCGCTGCAGGCCTTTCAGGACGGCAACAACCCCAATGCGCTGTTCGGCATTGTGCAAGGCGGGATGTTCGAGGATTTGCGCGATGAATCGCTGGCCGGCCTGGTCGAGACCGGCTTTCATGGCTATGCCATCGGCGGCTTGTCGGTGGGTGAACCCAAGGAAGACATGATGCGGGTGCTGCGTCATCTCGGCCCCAAACTGCCGGCCCACGCACCGCGCTACCTGATGGGCGTGGGTACGCCGGAAGATCTGGTCGAGGGTGTGGCCAACGGGATCGACATGTTCGATTGCGTGATGCCGACCCGCAATGCCCGCAATGGCTGGCTGTTCACCTCGCAGGGCGATCTCAAATTACGCAACAGCCGATTCAAGGACGATGAGCGTCCGATTGACCCCAGCTGCGACTGCCATGCATGCCAACACTTCTCACGGGCCTATATTCATCACCTGCAAAAGGTCAATGAGATTCTCGGCGCCCGGCTCGCTACCATCCACAACCTGCGTTTCTATTTGCGCCTGATGCGAGACATGCGGGCGGCAATCGAGGCAGGCCGCTTTGAGGCGTTTCGAGCCGAATTTGCCCGGGGCCGTGCCCAGGGCTTTGACTGAGGCGTACACAACACCGGCGCTGTCAGCCCCGTTGACACGTCGATAAACAGCCCTCACGGGCTATAATTTTAGGTTACCAAGGAGGTTTAACGTGCTGATTTCCAATGCTTATGCGCAATCTGCTGGCGGTGCTGGCGGCGGACTGATCGGATTCCTGCCGATCATTCTGATGTTTGTGGTGCTGTATTTTCTGATGATCCGCCCGCAAATGAAGCGCGCGAAAGAGCATAAAACGATGCTCGAGGCGCTCAAGAAGGGCGACGAGGTCGTGACCAGTGGCGGTTTGGCCGGTCGCATCACGAAAGTGGGCGAAGCCTATGTGACGGTTGACGTTGCCAAGGTAGCCGGCAAAGACGGCACCGCGCCGGTCGAACTCAAGTTCCAGAAGGGCGCGGTCCAGACCCTGTTGCCCAATGGCAGCCTCAAAGATCTCTGATTCAGTATCTCTCTCTGTTCAGGCGGAGTCGGTCCGACTCCGCCCGCTGAGCTGATGCGGCCCCTGACCTGTCAGGCATTCCCGGCCGTGCTCACCTGCCCTCCATCCCACCGGGACTCCCCGTAATGAATCGATACCCCATCTGGAAATACGCGGTGATGGTCATCACCCTCGTATTCGGCCTGCTCTACACCTTGCCCAATTTCTTTGGCGAGGCGCCGGCGGTACAGGTCTCCAGCGGCCGCACCACAGTCAAGGTGGATATCGACATGCTGGATCGGGTGCAGAGCATCCTTGAGCAAGCCAACATCGAGCCGACCAAGATTCTGTTTGATGGCGGCTCGGTGCGAGCCCGCTTTGCCGACACCGACACCCAACTCAAGGCGCGCGACATCCTGGGCGACGCGCTCAATCCGGACAAGACCGCGGCCGATTACATCGTGGCGCTGAACCTGCTGAGCAACTCGCCCGACTGGCTGACCGGCATTCGGGCCCTGCCAATGTATCTGGGCCTCGATTTGCGCGGCGGCGTGCACTTCCTGATGCAGGTTGACATGGATGAGGCGCTGCTCAAGCGCGTCGAAACCACCGGCAGCGACATTCAGACCTTGCTGCGTGAGCGCAAGATCCGCCATCGCGGCGTCGAGCGCATCAACAGCGAGTTGCATGTCCGCTTTGCCGATGAAGCCGTGCGCGCGCAAGCCGAGCCGGTCATCCGCACCAACATTACCGACATGCAGTTTGTCGAGGGCCAGGACGGCTCCCGGCCCGCGCTGATCGGCACGTTTACCGAACTGGCCGAGCAGACCATCAAGGAAAACGCTCTTACTCAGAACATCACCACCCTGAGCAACCGGGTCAATGAACTGGGCGTGGCCGAGCCGGTCATTCAGCGCCAGGGCGATGACCGCGTCATCGTGCAGTTGCCGGGTGTGCAAGACCCCGCCAAGGCCAAAGACATTCTGGGGCGTACCGCGACGCTGGAAATTCGCATGGTCTGCGAAGAGCCCGAGCAACTGTCGGCGCTGGCTTCCGGCAATGTTCCAATCGGTTGCGAGCGTTACCCCGAGCGGCGCGGCAATCCGATTCTGGTCCAGAAACAGATCATCCTCACCGGCGAAAACCTGCAGGATGCGCAAGCCGGCTTTGACGGCCAAACGCAGGAACCGGCCGTTCACCTGACCCTGGACGGCAAAGGCGCACGCATCTTCCGCGACGTCACCCGTCGCAGCATCGGCAAGCGGATGGCCATTCTGCTGTTCGAAAAAGGCGTCGGCGAAGTCGTGACCGCACCGGTAATTCGCAGTGAAATCGGCGGTGGCCGGGTGCAGATCTCGGGCGCGATGACCACCATCGAAGCCGCCGATATCTCGCTGCTGCTGCGCGCCGGCTCGCTGGCCGCGCCGATGGAAATCATCGAAGAGCGCACCATCGGCCCGAGCCTTGGTGCCGACAACATCGAGAAGGGCTTCAACAGCGTGCTGTGGGGCTTCATCATCCTCGCCGTCTTCATCATCATCTACTACCGATTGTTCGGAATGTTCTCGACCGTCGCCCTGGCCTTCAACCTGACCTTGCTGATTGCGGTGCTCTCGCTGATGCAGGCCACGCTGACCTTGCCGGGTATTGCCGCTATCGCGCTGACGCTCGGTATGGCCATCGATGCCAACGTGCTGATCAACGAACGGATTCGCGAGGAATTGCGCAACGGCGCCACTCCGCAGGCGGCGATCACTGAGGGTTATGACCGCGCCTGGGACACGATTCTCGACTCGAACATCACCACGCTGATCGCCGGTATTGCGCTGCTTGCCTTTGGTTCCGGTCCGGTGCGCGGCTTTGCGGTCGTACACTGCATCGGCATTCTGACCTCGATGTTCTCGGCCGTGTTCTTCTCGCGCGGACTGGTCAACTTCTGGTATGGCCGCCAGAAGCGCATCGACAAACTCGCCATCGGTATTGCCGCGCTCCCGCGCGACCCCAAGAGCAAGAGCCGTCGACGCGGCGCCAGCGCCTGATTGCCCCGCGCATGACTACCGCCCTTCAAGCCTTCAACGACCGAGCCTGACACCATGGATTTATTCCCCGTCAAACGCACCATCCCCTTCATGCGCTATGCGATACCGGCGAACATTCTGTCGTTCTCGCTGTTTGTGCTGGCGGTCGGCTTCATTGTCTTTCGCGGCCTGGCCTTCTCGATCGAGTTCACCGGCGGCACGGTGATGGAGGTGTCGTATCCGCAGGCTGCCAACCTGCAGGAGATCCGCACCACCGTCAATGAACTGGGCTATGAAGACGCCCAGGTGCAAAGCTTTGGCACCTCACGCGACGTGATGATCCGGCTGCCGCTGCGCGAAGGCAGCACCACCGCCCAGGTCAGCGAGCAGGTCTACAACGAATTGCGCAAGAGCGCACCCGACATCGAACGCCGCCGCACCGAGTTCGTCGGCCCGCAGGTTGGCAAGGAACTGGCCGAAGACGGCGCGCTGGCCTTGTTGTTCGTGATCATCGGCATCATGGGTTACCTGGCCATCCGCTTCGAGTGGAAGTTTGCAGTGGCTGCCATTGTGGCCAACCTGCACGACGTGGTGATCATCATTGGTTTCTTTGCGGCCTTTCAGTGGGAGTTTTCACTGTCGGTGCTGGCCGCGGTGCTGGCCATTCTCGGTTACTCGGTGAACGAGTCGGTGGTTATCTTTGACCGCGTGCGCGAAAACTTCCGCAAGATGCGCAAGGCCACCACGGTCGAAGTCATCGACGATGCCATTACCCGCACGATGTCGCGCACCATCATCACCCACGGGTCAACGCAGATCTTCGTGTTGACGATGCTGCTGTTTGGCGGCCCCACCCTGTTCTACTTCGCGCTGGCCCTGACGATCGGCATCTTCTTTGGCATCTATTCGTCGATTTATGTCGGCTCAGCCACCGCCATGTGGCTTGGCGTCAAACGCGAAGATCTGATCAAACCGATCAAGAAGAAGGAAGATGCGGAGCCCGAGTTGCCCTGAGCGGGGGCATCCCGCCCGGCGGTGGCTGCGATGATGCCCACCGCCATGCAGCATCTCGCGCTGGTCATTTTCGGGTTGCTGCTTTATGTGGTGATCACCTACGCCACCGGCCAGCGCCGTAACCCCTCGGTGGCGGCAGCCTGGGTTACCGGCATTGCCGCGTTCCCCTACCTGGGCATTCCCATTTTTCTGTTGTTTGGCGTGCGCAAGTATCGCGCGCCAGCCGCGGCGCTGCCCTTGCCGGCAACGCCCACTCCCGATGCGCCGGCCTGGACCGTACGGCTGCTCTGCGGCATCGGCATCGATCCGCCGCTGGCCAATCCGAACATCACCTTTCATGCCGACGGCGCGCAGGCTTATGCCGACCTGATGGCGACGCTCGAGTCGGCCACGCATTCACTTGAGCTGGCCACTTACGTGCTGGGCGAAGACGAAACCGGTCATGCGGTCATTGATGCCCTGCTGGCTGCCGCGGCGCGCGGTGTTCAGGTACGGGTACTGGTCGATGCAGTGGGCAGCTGGCGTTTGTCCCGGCGCAGCTTGCGCCGGATGCGCGTCGGCAGAATTCACGTGCACCGCTTCATGCCGTTCCTCCACAACCCGACGCGCGGCAAAAGCAATTTGCGTAACCATCGCAAGCTGGTGGTGGCCGACGCTCGCCGGCTCTGGAGTGGCGGCCGTAACCTGGCCGACGAATACTTCTTCAACAAACCCGGCCGGCCGGCCTGGACCGACATGAGCTTCAGCCTCGAAGGGCCGGTCGCCGCCCAGGCCCGCGCCTGCTTTGAACAGGACTGGGTGGCCACCGTGCGCGCCGGCTCACCCGAGGCGCAGGCCTGGCCCGCACCGCCAGCCCTGCCCTTTGCCGCCGCACCGGCGCAAGGCATTGCCCAATGGGTGCCCAGCGGCCCCGATCAGCCCGAAGACTCGATCCACGCGCTGCTGCTGGCAGCCGTCTACCGGGCCAGCGATCACATTGACGCGATCACACCTTACTTCGTGCCCGACGAAGCATTGCTCAACGCCTTGTGCATGGCCAGTCGCGCCGGCACAAGAGTCCGGCTGCTGGTGCCGGCCCGTTCGAACCACCGCTTTACCGACCTGGCTCGCGAGCGGGCGCTCCGGCAACTCTCCGCCGCCGGTGCCCAGATATTGCTGGCCCCAGGAATGACCCACGCCAAGCTCGTCATCATCGATCAGCAGATTGCGCTGTGCGGCTCGGCCAATCTTGACGGGCGCAGCCTTTTCCTCAACTATGAAGTGATGACTGCGTTCTACAGCCCCCGCGAAATCGCCTGGCTGACCGAATGGGCCGACGGCCAGTTTGACAGCGCGCAGCGCTATCAGCGCCACCCGCCGGCATGGTGGGTCGACCTGGCCGAAGGCATTGCCCGGTCGGTCGGAGTGCAACTCTGAACCTGCCGGCCAGCTTCGATCCGTCCACGCTGATTGCCCAGTACGGCTACTGGGCCATTGCCATCGGCTCGTTTCTTGAAGGCGAAACCATCTTGCTGATGGGTGGCTTCGCAGCCCATCGCGAGCTGCTCGACATCAAACTCGTGATGCTTATCGCCGGTGCCAGCAGCTTTGCCGGTGATCAGTGCTACTTCTGGCTGGGGCGGCGACACGGCCACCGGCTGGCAACCCGCTGGCCCGCGCTCAACGCGCAAGCGCCACGCATCCGCGGCCTGCTCGATCGCTGGGGCGTGGCACTGATTCTGGGGATTCGATTTCTGGTCGGTCTGCGCACGGCCGGCCCGTTCGTGATGGGCTGGGTTGGCGTCAATCCGCTGATGTTTGCGCTGTGTAATGCGCTCGGTGCCGCGTTGTGGGCGGTGCTGGTTGGCGGCGCCGGCTACTGGTTTGCCAATGCCCTCGATGCCTGGCTGCACGATCGTGGCAAGTTTGAAGACATCGTGCTGATTGGCTTGCTGGTAACAGGGCTGGCGGCCTGGGCCTTGCACTGGCACCGACGCAAGCGCAAGCCCTGAAACACTTACCCGCGGTCAGCGGAGTTGATCGATGAAGCCGTCGGCTTGTTCAACCGCCTTGTTGATATCGGCAATGAGCCGGTCCACCTCGGCATTAACGATCTTGATTTCACCCTTGAGGCTGGCCAGCGCACTGGCGTTCAGGTTGTGCTTCATGAACAACACCTGGTCGCGCAGCGGTCGCAAAGCCGGCTCGAGACGGTCGCGGGCGGTGCGCATGGCGGCAATCATCGTGTTGTAACGACTCTTGGTTTCGCCCAGCTGGCGCTCGCTGACGGCGCGCAACTCCTGGTTGTTGTAGCTGCCCAGTTCGCTGCGCCACTCGTCGAACAAGGCGCTGGCTGTTGCCTCGACCTTGCTGACCCGGTCGCGCACATTGGCGGCAGCGGCCTCGCTGTCGTCGAGCTTGGCGGCAAAGCGTTTGTATTGGGTTTCGAGTTCGCCGCCTTCGTAGTTGACCGCCTTGCTGAAGGATTCCAGCGCGCTGACGACCTCTTCCTTGGCTTCGGTCTGCGCGTCGCGAGCGTCTTCGACGCGGCTGGTCAGGATGTCGCGCTTTTCATAGCCGAGCTTTTCCCAGGCTGCGTAGTAAGCGGTCTGACAGCCGGCTAAAACCAGCACCAGCGCGCCGGTGCTCAGCAAACGGGTGAAACGGCCCACGGGGCGCGGCGCACGCATGAGGCGTGATGAGAAAATCGCAGACATCGAAACTCCGACAAGAAACCTGATGCGAAGAGTCTAGCGCACCGGGGCCGGGCAGCCCCGGTGGGTTTGCAAATTACTGCTTCAGGGCTTCGACCTGGATCGTCAGCTGGGCCACGCCGCCAGCCTCGTCGCCGGTGCCGTAGTTCATGCCAAAATCACGCCGGTTGAATTCGCCCTCAACATCGGCACCACAGACTTCGCGCTTGAACATCGGGTGCTGAATGCAGTTGAAGCTGTTGATCGACAACTGCACCGGACGGGTCTGGCCGATCATGGTCAGCTCGCCCTCGACCGCTACCGGCTCATCGCCTTCAAACACCAGCTTGCCGGTGTAGGTGATCTCGGGGTATTTCTCGACATTGAAAAAATCGGCCTTCTTCGCATGCTGGTTCATTTTTTCATGACCGAAATCCACGCTGGCCGCATCAATGACGATGTTGACCTGACCGGACCCGGCCTCGCGATCCATCGTGATCGATCCCGAGGTCTTGGTGAATTTGCCGGCCCACCACGAAATCCCCATGTGCGGTGCACGAAACGACGGGTAGGTATGGTTGGGTTCGACCGTATACGTGGTTTCGGCAGCAATGGCCGTGGTGGCGGACAGCACGCCGAGGGCGGCGATCAGGGCGGGGATCATCAATTGCTTCATGGATTGCTCCTTGGGGATTTTCAGTGGATTGAATCTTTGGTGGGGATCGGTTGCGGTGCGGTGCTCAGGTTTGCGCGGCGATCAGGGCTGCGTCGCGACGATCTTGAATTTCACGATCACCGCGTCGGCGACGAGCGAGGTGTCTTTCCATTCGCCGGCACCAATGCCGAATGCCAGACGCTTGATGGGCACCTCGCCGACAAACACGAACCGCCCCTCCTCCTGGCTGACGCTGACCGGCGCGGTAACGGCCTGAGTTACGCCCTTGATCGTCAATTCACCGGGTACCTCGAGACGGTTGTCGCCCAGCGCAGTGGCGCCACTGGCCTTGAACACGGCCTTGGGGTGCTTGTCGGCAGCAAACCATTCATCCTTACGCACTTCTTCGTTGTATTCCTCGGCACCGGGGCCGAAATCGAAGCTGGCGGTATCGATCGTGATGGTCGCGGTCGCTGCCGCCGGGTTGGCCGGGTCGTACTCGGTCTGCGCGTCAAAACGCGTGAACTGTGCATCAACCGGCACATTCATCTGCGTAAAAGTCACGCCGACCGAACTGGCCTGCTGATCAACCACCAGCGGTGCGGCGACGGCAGCACTGCTCAGACCAAGCATCAGCGCACTGCCGAGCGCCACCAGATTGCGCCGGGGGCGCGCAAAAACTTCAAACCATTGCATGGAAAACTCCAGAAGAAACAGGGATGTCAGAGGGGGGGTCAGACCAGTGGGCGACGGCGACCGGGCAGCATGCGCTGCAAGGTGCCATCGCGGTCAATGACGGTGTGCTTGAGCGCCGCAGCAATATGCAACACCACCAAGGCCGCCAGGCCCGTACTCAAGTACCAGTGCACGGCCTTGAAGAAATCTTTGAGTTCGGCGTTTTTGGCAACCAGATCGGGCAGCGGTATCAGCCCCAGATAAACCAGCGGAAAGCCGCTTGACGAGGTCAGCAACCAGCCGGAGAGCGGCATCGCAAACAGCAGCAGGTACAGCAACACATGCGTAACCTCGGCCGCGTGACGTTGCCAGGCCGGCTGCCCGGGCAAGGCCGGCGGCTGCCGGTGCGTCCAGCGCCAGAGCAGACGCAGAAAGGCCAGCAGAAAGGCGCTGAAGCCAATCCATTTATGCCAGTTGTACAACTGCAGTTTGTCGGGCGAGAACTTCAGATCGACCATGTACTGGCCCATGACCCAGCCCACGACGATGAACAATGCCATCAGCCAGTGCAGCGCAATCGCGCCGCCGGAATACTTGTGACTCATTAAAAATCCTTGCAGTCGCCGTTGGGGCGAAATTACGTGGAGGAAGAAGGCCGGCCAAGATCGGCTTCGGTTTCCTGACCGGCCTCGAAACATTGGCGCAGCCGGATAAAAGCCTGATTCAGTTCAGCAAAATCAGCGCTGCGATAGCCATGCGCGACAAACAAACCGCGCACGCTATCGAGCATGGCGGGGAATGCCCGGTCAAACATTTCATCTCCGGCAGCAGTCAGACGCACCAGAATCGTGCGTCGGTCCTGCTCGCCTGGCACCCGCTCAACCAACCCCATCTTGACCATGCGATCGACAATGCCGGTCAAGGTGCCTTTGGTAGCCAAGGTCTTCTGCCCGAGCTGGCTGAAATTCATGCCTTCGGTATTACCCAGGGTCGCGATGATGTCGAATTGCGCCGGCGTCAGGTCGAAATAGCGCAATTGAACCCGGGTCAGTGCGTGAAAGGCTCCCATTGCTTCAGACATCAGGCGAATCGAGCGCATTGCGGTCTGCGGATCGAGCTCATCCGCGCCGGACGACGCCAGTGCGCGCTGCTGCGCTGGTGGTGACGACGGTTTGGACGACAAGTACGGACTCCTTGTGAATTGGCCTTCATGAAAATAGTACTAATGCGGACTATATACGTACGAACTAAATTGGTAAAAAAAGACCCGGCTATAAACCGGGTCTTGCGCCGCAAGGAGTCCTTACAGGCGCTCAGCTCCTGGAAGCCAATTGAGCGGCCAGGCCGACATAGCTGGCCGGCGTCATTGCC
>CAXBNM010000003.1:0-35896 GCA_963976885.1 uncultured Burkholderiaceae bacterium | reverse complement strand
TGCGCGTCCTCACCTTGCGCTCGTTGATTCGCAAGCGACCGATAGCCTTGTCGCGTCAGGCCTTTCCATTGCCCCGTTTTGAGGAGTTGCCCGAGACCTTCGTCGCGTTGCGTTCGATCAGTCGGGCGCTCGCGCAACTCGGCGTGCGTGACTATCATCGGCTGCGCAGCGTCGTGACCACGCGAATGCCCGACAGCGAAGAGGCCGACTGGTTGTCGCGACCGGTCTCGGCGCCGGTATTGCTGGTGCAGTTCACGAATGTTGATGGTGACGGCCGCGCCGTCGAAGCCGGTCAGACGGTGTTTGCCGCAGACTCGGTGCAATTGGTCGTCGATCACTCGGGAACCGATTCGGTGCAGGCTGCCGAGAACTTGCCGCCCGCGCACTCATCGGCGACGTCAGCATCCACCTAGGACTTTATGGCGAGCGGCGTCGGCCCCTATACTTGCAGCACTATGCAAATTCATCGGATTGCTGTTTTCTTTGCGCCTGCGTTCGATCAGCCGTTGTGGCATTCGGGCAGCCGCTGGCTGGGTCGTGATGCCGGCGGCGAACTGTTTGCGCACGATGCCTCGCCGGTCGACGAATCGTTGACGCGGGCGCCGGCCCGTTACGGTTTTCATGCGACGCTCAAGCCACCGTTCCGGTTGCGGGCCGGTATTGACGCGTCAACCGTGCTGGCGCAAACCCAGGCCTTGGCTGCCACCCTCAAACCGTTCGTGATGCCGGCCCTGTCCGTGCAGCGCCTCGACGATTTCATCGCCCTGCAGCCGGCCAATGCCCAGGACGCCGCGATGGCGCCGCTGACCGCGCTGGCCGCCGCCGCCGTGCGTGAACTCGACGAGTTGCGCGCGCCGCCTGATGCGCAGGAGCTGAACGCCCGCCGGGCCGGACTGAACACCGCGCAAACCGAAATGCTTGAACGCTGGGGCTATCCGTTTGTGCTCGACACCTGGCGCTTTCACATGACGCTGACGCGCCGCCTGCAAGCGGCCGATGACCCGGCGGCGGTGCTGGCGCGGGCCGAGCGCTTCTTTGCGCCGGTGCTGGCACTGCCGTTGCGCTGCGACGATATCTGTCTGTTTGTCGAGCCGGCGCCGGGCGCCGCCCGCGCTGGCTGGCCGGCTTTTACTGCGCCAGCCGGATGATGCGGGTGTCCTGAGCCGGCGGTGTTTCTGCGTCCGAGAACGCATTGGCCTGATCGGCATGCCGGGCCAGCAGGTATTCGGCCAGCGCATCCTGTTCGGTGCCGGGAGCGGCGAAGCTTGCGGTGCCTGCAGCCAGGCCGGCCTCATCAAGTTTTACCAAGTATCCCGGAATGGCCGGGAACGGATAGCCGTCGCCGCCTTCTGCCAGAAAGCCCAGCGTAACCATCCGGAACAAGCGGTTGGCGTCGCCGACGATCACGCCATCGGCAACAATCGCTTCCGAGCCGATGGTCAGCGTGCGGATTCGCTCGCCGGCCGTCGTGACCGCACCATCGGTGTCGGTGATCTGAGCCTGTGCCTGCGGGTCATAAGCGAAGCTCATGCCGGCGACTTGCGGAAAGCGTCCCTGCGAGCCCAATGCGGCAACACTGTGTTCAAGCAACTGCCGGATCTGTTGCGCGGTCAAATCGAGCACGGTGAGCGTGTTGTTGAACTTCAGCGCCGTTTCGATGGCCAGTTGCGAAATTGCACCGGTGGCGCGATTGACTTCGCTGTTGCCGGCGGGCGGCAACAGTTGCAGCTCGTCGGCCGATGACGAGCCCGGTGGGGCCAGTACCTGTCCGATCTCGGCGCGAATGCCGCCGCCGTTCTTGAGTGAGATGACCGCCTGCTGTCCCGCCTGGTTGGCATAGAACAGGTTGGCGTCGGCGGTCAGATTGCCCAGATTCGTTTCTTCGTTGCGTACCGCCGCCCGGCGACCCTCCAGAAACACATTGGTGACGCCGAACGAAGTCCCATCCTTGGCGAGCAAGACCTCGTTGAGCGCGTCACGCACTGCCAGCAACGCGGTGTTTGTGGTCTGGGCGTTGTCAATCGGGGTGGCCCAGGCGCCACTGGCCTGCTCGTCGTACGCCGATTCGATCAACACGCCCTCGGCCGTGAACGGTGCGATGAAGCGGCCGAGATATTTGTAGTCCGCATCGGTATTGACCAGGGCAACCGGCTCGCCACTGGCTGAACGCAGGCGCACCGGGTAGGTGTCGGCAGCAGCATCATCGGCGCGCAACACATCATTGCTGTCGGCCAGTACCGTGTTGGAGCCGCCACCGACAATAATGTCCACGCCATCGAGCAACGGCGCCAGCGACCGTTCGACGCTGAGCTTTTGCATATGGGAGATCAGGATGATCTTGTTGATGCCGGCGGCCTTGATTTCATCGACCCCGCGCTGAATGCTGGCGGCCAGCGCGTTCAGATCGAAGTTGCCGCCACCGGTTTCGGCCGGCTCGAAAGCCAGATCGCCGGTCGAAGTAATGGTGGTGAAAATTGGCGAGCTGGCGCCGATTACGCCAATCGTCTGGCCGTCGACATCCATCGTGGCCCAGCCGCTGACCTTGTTGGCCAACGTATTGGCGGCCAGGCCATTAGCGGCCACTAACGGACCGGTGTTGCTGTCGGCCGCAAAGTTCACGTTGTAGGCCAAATACGGAAAGCTTGCCCCTGACCAAGCCTCGTCGGTCGCAATCAATTCGGCAAAGGTGCCGGTGCCGAGGTCGAGTTCATGATTGCCGAGCGCGGCTGCCTGCACGCCAAGCGCGTTGACCATGGCAATGTCGGCGCGGCCGATACCGGCGCGGCCGAGCAGCTCGGGGGTGCCCAGGCTCGCTTCCGACGAAGCGTTGAAGCGCGGGCCTGGAATGTAATTGTCGCCGGAGCTGAGCACGAGGGCCGGCAGCGGTTCGGCCTTGAATCGTTCGATCAGTGTGGCCATCCCGGCGACGCTGCGCAGCGCCTCGGCATCCGAGCCGTCCATGTCGGACAGATGCAGCACCTGCATCCTGAACGCCACTTCCTGCGCGTCGGCATCGACATCGCTGTCGTTGGAGTCACCACAGCCGGCCAAGACGGCCAGAGTGAGCGTAAGGCCGAACCGGACTGCGTGCGTGCGCCCGGCAAATTTCGAGGTTGTCACTGACATGGTCGTTCCTGATTGCCAAAAGTCGGCAATCTAGAAGTGACAGATGTCAGCGCGTTGACAACCCGTGTGGATGAGCTGGTGGCCTAGCTGTGCGAGAACATCGCGCGGCCCGAAGCCAGCGCCTGGCCGCACAGGATATTGCCCGAGTCGCTCTCGGTGATGTACATCGTCATCCGGTCAGGGCCGCCAAAAGCAATATTGGTGGTAGCCCGGCCAGTACCCGGGGAGCGGAATCGCACCAGCGGCTCGCCCCATTTCGAAAACACCCAGACGCTGCCGTTGCCGACATCACAGACATACAGATTGTCTTCTTCATCCATCGCCATGCCGTCGCCGCCACCGACACCACCGGCCAACGGTGCGAAAATGCCGGCCTTGGTGATGTTGCCGTTGGGCAGGATGGGCAGACGCCAGACCGCATTGCCGCGAGTCATCGCCACGAATAATGATTTCTCGTCGCCGGACATTACCAGCCCGTTCGGGCTCGGGCAGGTGTTGATCAGGCAGTGCAACTCGCCCGTGGTTTCGTTGTAGCGATAGACCCGTCCGCTTGGATCATGCAAACCGGTCTGACCCTGATCGGTGAACCAGATCTGTCCTTGCCGGTCGATGAACAAATCATTGACGCCCTTGAAACTTTCGGTGGCGCGATCTGCCAGCACCGGGGTGATCTGCGATGTCTGTGGGTCGAAGGCAAGCAGGCCGCGTTTGCAGTCGGTGATCAGCGCGCGCCCGTCGCGATGGAATTTCAGGCCGTTGGGCCAGCCATCGTATTCATGCATCAGCGCCCACTGGCCTGCCGGCGAAATCCGGAACAGCCGGCCGTAAGGAATATCGGTCACCCAGAGATTGCCGGCCAGATCAAAGCTCGGCCCTTCCAGGAACGAGTCGGCGGGCTGGCCGAGTTTGTTGGCGGTCGCCCAGGCCGGGAACTGGTCGGGGTGACGAAACTCGGCCGGCATGGAAGTCCAGCATTCGAGAGGGCGCGATTCCGGGGGCGGGTAGAGCGACAAGAGCTGATCTCCAATGGTTGTGGTCGGTACGATTCGGGAATACCCGAAGTGACAAATCTATTTTTGCATGTACTATCTGGGCAGACAAAGCAGGACCGGAGCGTCAATTTGTTGCAGCCTGGACTGCTAGCCCGATTTGAGTGGAGGAGACACCTCATGAGGCGTTCGCACGGCCACGCAGCCGCTGCTTTTGCAGCCTGACGTGCCGGAGGTCGGATGCTGATGGAATTCGGGCTTATTCTCGGAGCGTTGGGCTTGCTGCTCGCGGTCCGTGTCCCTGTGGCTGCCGCACTGGCTGGCCTGGGCATGTTTTTGTTTGTTGCCGAAGGCAGCTCGCTCACCGAGTTGCCGGCGCGCGTCATTGAGGGGCTGCACAGCCCCAATCTGCTTTGTATTCCCTTGTTTTTGCTGATGTCCAGCTTGTTGCTCAAGGCCGGCGTTGCGCAAGATTTATACCGGGCGGCGCGCTGTTGGTTCAGTCGCTGCCCCTCCGGTCTGGCGGCCGCCACGCTCGTTTCCTGTGTCTTGTTCTCGGCGCTCAGTGGCTCGTCGGTGGCCGCCGCAGCCTCCATTGGCACGGTTGCGCTGCCGGAACTGACCGGGCGCGGTTATCCCCGTCCGTTTGTCTTCGGTTTGCTGGCCGTCGGCGGGGCGCTGGGTATTCTGTTGCCGCCGTCGCTGGCCCTGATTGTCTTCGGCCTGATCAGCGGTGTGTCGCTGCAGGTATTGCTGCTGGCCGCGGTCGGGCCGGCACTGCTGCTGCTTGCCATGTTGCTGGCCGGCTGTGCCTGGTATGTGCGGCAGCATCCGGTTTGCCGCCCGCCCGAGCCCTTGTCGCGCGAAGCGCGGCGTCTGGCGCTGGCGCGCGCCTGGCCGCCGCTGGCACTTGCCGCGGGCCTTGCGGTCATGCTTTATGCCGGTCTGCCGCCGGCATTGGTGGCCGTGCTGGCGCTGGCGGGGTCATGGCCGGTGGTGATGCGAACCGGGCAATTCACGCATCAGAAAATGCTTGAGTCGCTGGAATCGGCGATGCGCGCCACCGTCATGTTGTATCTGCTCATTCTCGGCGCAGAAATCTTCAGCCACGCCAGTGATCTGGCCGCTCTGCCAGCCCAGATTGCCATTGCAGCGCAGACGCTGAACCCCACCATATTGCTGTTTCTGGTTGCGCTCGGGCTGCTGATTGCCGGCTTGTTCATAGAAGCCTTGCCCCTGATTCTCATTCTGGTGCCGGCACTGTTGCCGGCTCTGCATGCCGCCGGTGTCGAGACCATCTGGTTTGGCGTCTTTTTCGTCCTGCTGGTCGAGGCGGCGCTGATTCTGCCGCCCTTTGGCCTGAATTTGTTCGTGATTCAGGCGCTGGGTAAGGCCCGGCTTGACGAAGTAAGCTGGGGCGCTGCGCCTTTTGTCCTGATTCTGCTGGCTTCGGCCGTGCTACTTTGGATTTGGCCAGCGGTGGTACTGGGCATCCCGGGGTTGTTCTGACGCTGGCAACCCCTTTTCAGGGTCTGCAGGGCCATCTTTTAGCTTCATTGACAATTCAGTGTGGTGCAAAAGTGGCGGGATGTCAGCAACCGGTTCTGCCGTGACCGTTTTCACGGTAACGTTTAGATATCCGCAGTAACTTGTGCCCGGTCGTCGCGATGAACAGTCGCCTTGACCCGACCGACGGTCCCAATAATAAGTAGACGGGGCGGTTGACGTTGGCCAACACGTTGTAGCCGTACTCACCGTAACTCCCGCATTTTCCGCATTGCTCTGCCGTTTTTCTGTTGATGAAACGTTGTACATGAGCAAGCAAGACGAGGTCGATCATGCCACTTCAGATACCTGCCACTTCTTTTGTTGTCTTTGCTCAGTTGATGGGCGGAAGCTCCGATGACGGGCAAGATGCCATGTGGAGCATCGCCGACCGGGTGACGCAGCAAGACACCGTGTTCGTCAGCGGCTTTCGGCAGATTGATACCGCCGAGTCATGCCTGGCCTTTGCCCGTGCCGAAGCTCTGCGTCTCAAGCTGGGCGAGTCGACCGAGAGCCAGGGCGGACCGGTAACCTATCTGCAATACCCGAGTGAAGGCATCAGCTTTTCCTGTGCCTGTATCGAGCCGGCCGCGGCGGTGGTTGCCGTCACCGGACCGGAAGAATTGCTCAAGCAGAACGGTTACCAGTTCACCTACGATCGCTGATCGCCACGGTCCCCGGCGCTGCCTCGATCAGTTGCCGGGTGTAGGGATCTGTCGGCTGCGCCATCACGGTCTCGACCGCGCCAGCCTCGACGATGCGCCCCTTGCGCATCACGATGACCCGATCACACAACAGCCGCACCACTTGCAGGTCGTGGCTGACAAACAGATAACTCATCCCGAAGCGCGCCCGTAGATCAACCAGCAGGTTGAGCACGGTCGCCTGAATCGATACATCCAGCGCCGCCGTCGGCTCGTCGAGCACCAGCAGTTGCGGGCGGCTGGCCAGCGCCCGGGCAATGCCGACGCGTGCCTTCTGACCGCCCGACAACTGGTGCGGCAAACGATCGAGCAGATTGAGCGGCAGGCCGACCTGCGCGGCCAGTTCCTCAACGCGCGGCCCGACTGCCTCGCGGGTCAGTTGCCGGATCGGATCGCCGATCGCGTCGCGGACCGGGCTGCGCGGATTCAGGCTTTCGCCGGCATCCTGAAACACCAT
Source organism: uncultured Burkholderiaceae bacterium (assembly GCA_963976885.1). Lineage (GTDB taxonomy): Bacteria > Pseudomonadota > Gammaproteobacteria > Burkholderiales > Burkholderiaceae_E > JAUIAI01. The sequence continues at coordinate 29,075 of CAXBNM010000003.1, read as the reverse complement.
TTGAATGCGAGCGCGGCGCGGGTCTTTGGCAAAGCGCGCGGCCGGCGTGTTGCACAGGGATTCGTTTTCCAGCGTGATGTCGCCTGCGCTCGGGTCAAGCAGGCGGCAGATCATTGATGAGACGGTCGATTTGCCGCTGCCCGATTCACCCACCAGACCCACCGTCTCGCCGGCCAGTATGTCAAACGACACATCGTCGACCGCGGTCACCGTCTGCCGGCCGCTGCCAAAAACCTTGCGCAAGCCGCGCACCTGCAACAAGGGCTCGCCCAGGGCGGGGCGTGCCGGTAGCGGCGTGGGCTCGGTCAGTAGATCGCGGGCCTGGGAGCCCGGCCGCGGGGTGGCGCGAATCAGGCGCTGAGTATAAGGATGCTTCGGGCTGGCAAAGAGTTCGGCCGGCTCGCCTGTCTCGACGATCTCGCCGTCCTTCATCACCACGATGCGCTGGCAATAGGCGGCCGCCAGACCGAGATCGTGGGTGATCAGGATGCTGGCCATCTGGCGTTGGCGGGTCAGTTCGGCGATCAAGTCCATGACGACCTTCTGAGTCGTGACATCGAGTCCGGTCGTGGGTTCGTCGGCGATCAGCAGTTGCGGATCGCAGGCCAGCGCGAGGGCGATCAGCACGCGTTGACACATGCCGCCCGACAACTCGAACGGGTAGGCGTGATAGCGTTTTTCGGGCTCGGCGATGCGCACGGTGCGCAACATCTCGATGGCGGCCTGGGTGACCTGGTCACCGGCGCTGCGCGCATGCTGGCGCAACACATCTTCGATCTGCAGACCGATCTTGCGAATCGGGTTGAGCGCGGCGCGTGGATTCTGAAAGATCATTGCCACCTCACGACCGCGGATGTTGCGCATGTCGGTTTCGCTGACCTGGCTCAGATCGGTGCTGTCATAGTTGATCGTGCCGCCTTCGATGGCGCCGCCCTTGTCGAGAATTTTCAGGATCGCGTAGGACGAGACCGATTTGCCCGAGCCGCTCTCACCAACGATGCCGAGCGTTTCGCCGCGTGCGACTTCAAAGCTGACATTGCGCACGGCCTGCACCGGGCCGCGGCGGGTCTTGAAGGCAACCTGCAGGTTGTTGACGGAAAGCAGCATCGGGTCAGGTCCGGGTACGCGGGTCGAAGATGTCGCGCAGACCATCGCCCAGCAGATTGAAAGTGAATACCGTGATCATCAGCGCCAGACCCGGGAAGAAGGCCAGCCACCATTCGCCTGACACGATCGTGTTCGCGCCTTCGGCAACCATGATTCCCCATTCGGCAGTCGGCGGGCGCACGCCCAGGCCGATGAATGACAGGCCGGCCGCGTTGAGAATGGCCCAGCCCATGTTCAGCGAGATCTGCACCATCATGGCGGGGATGACATTGGGCATGATGTGAACCAGCAACACGCGCCAGTCGGCATTGCCCGACAGCCGGGCCGCCTGCGCAAAACCGGCATGGCGCCTGATCTGAACTTCGGCGCGCGCGACGCGGGCATAGAAGGGCAGGTTGATGATGGCGGTCGCGTAGACGATGTTCTCCACCGTATTGCCCAGTGCCGCAACAATGCCCATGGCCAGCACAAACAGCGGAAACGCCATGATCGTATCGATGCTGCGCCCGACGAGCGAATCGATCAGCCCGCCCCAGTAGCCGGCGGCCGCACCCAACGCGGCGCCGATGACGCAAGACAATGCGACGGCGGCGACCGAGATGCTCAGGTCGAGGCGCGTGGCAACGATGACGCGCGAGAACACATCGCGACCGACTGTATCGGTGCCGAACCAGTGCGCCCAGGATGGCGCCTGCAGCGCCGCCGACGCATCGGAGGCCAGCGGGTCATAGGGCACGAGCAGCGGGCCGAACAGCGCGACCAGCACAATGGCAGCCAGCGCGGCGAAGGCGAAACCGGTCATCGGGTTGTCGCGAATCACGTACAACGCATGCCGCCAGAAGTTGTCGGGTCTTGGTTTGGGCGCTGGGGTCGCGCCGGGCAGGCTTGCTGGCACGGTACTCATGCCTGGCCCGTCCGTGGATCGATCAGGGTGTAGATGATGTCAACGAACAGATTCAGCAGCACGAACAACACCGCCATCGTCAACACGAAGCCTTGCACGGCGGCATAGTCGGAGACCACCAGTGCCTCGACCGCATACGAGCCGATGCCGGGCCAGGAAAAGACTTTTTCAACGAGCACATTGGCCCCCAGGGTGAACGAAAACACCATCGACAAGGTGGTGACAACCGACAACATGGCATTGCGAAAGGCGTAGCCGTAGACGATCTTGAAGCGGCTCAGGCCGGCGGCGCGCGCGGTGCGCACGAAGTCTGCCGACAAGGCTTGCAACATCGCCGCCCGGGTCATGCGGGCAATCGGTGCCAGCGTGAACAAGGCCAGGGTGGCGGCCGGCAGAATCAGTTGCCGGGCGGCGCCGCCGGCCGTTTCCAGATCACCGGCCAGCAACGCGTCGATGACATAGAAGCCGGTCACTTCGGGCGGTGACAGATACAGAAAATCGAGTCGGCCGATAGGTGAGGGAGCCCAGCCGAGCAGGTAGTAAAAGACATAGACCAGCACGATGCCGGTGAAGAAGGTCGGCAGCGACACGCCGGCAGTGACGATGGCCCGGCACAGATGATCCCAATAGGTGCCCTGGCGGGTTGCCGCCAGAATCCCCAGCGGAATGGCGATCAGGCATGACAACAGCAAGGCGCTGAGAGTCAGTTCGAGCGACGCCGGCAGCCGCCGGGTCAACTCATCAAGAACGGGCTGACCCGTGGACAGACTCTGGCCGAGGTTGCCGGTAAGCAAGTCGCCGACGTAACTCAGGAATTGCGCCGGCAGGGGCTGGTCCAGCCCGAGCGTGGCGCGAACCTGGGCAATCGATTCGGCGGTTGCCGCGGCACCGGCGAAGTAGGCGGCAGGGTCGCCGGGCAGCGCCCGCGTGAGCAGGAAGCTGACGACGACGACACCTATCAGGGCCGGTAAGGCCTGGGCGATCCGGCTGACAATCAGCCAAAGTCTGGCGTGCATAGGATTTCTCAGGCTTTCTTGAGACTGCGGGCATCGAGCTGGCGATGGAACCAGAACTCGTAGTCGGTAGCACCGTTCAGGCCGACGTTGAGTGCCGGTTGCCACAGTGCAATACGGGGCACCTCGTCCCAGACGATTTCAATCATGCGCCGGATCTTCGGCGCGTAATCGGGGTCGTCAACGGCCAGGTGCAGCGTTTCCTCGGTGAGTTTCTCGATTTCCTCGTTGCGGTAGTTCGAGGCGTTGAACAGATGACCGTGCACATATGCCCAGAAGAAGTAGTAGCACGGGTAGTTCAGCCAGCCGCCGAAGGTTTCGAGCGACAAGTCCAGGCGTTTTTCAACCAGCGAGGCGGTGCGCCAGCTGGCACCGGGAATCTTGTTGATGGTGGCCTTGATGCCGATCTTGCCGAGGTTTTCCTGAATCAACAGGGCCGCCGGTTCCATCCAGTCGGTCTGGCTCAGCGAGATGGACAGCGGCACTTCAAAGCCGCTGCTCATGCCGGCCTGCTCGAGCAACTCGCCGGCCTTGGTCAGGTCGGTGTCGTAAGGAAAAGCCTGCGGCCAGGCGATGTCTTTGGGCACGGCCGATTTGCCACCCCACATCGGTTTGCCACGACCATAGGCCGAGGTTTCGAACAAGGCCTGATACGGCAATGCCCAGGCCAGCGCCTGACGAACCCGCTTGTCCTGAAACGGTTCGAACTTCAGGTTCGGGCACAGACAATAGATGGCGTTCTCGACCGGCGTGGTGTTGACCACCAGATCTTTCTTGGTACTCAGTTCGCTGGCATCCTTGTTGGGCATGTTGAATGACATCTGCACGTCGCCGCGCTCAAGCAAGGCGCGCCGCGTGGCCGCACTCGGCACTTCGCGCACGATTACGCGCGCCACCGCCGGCGCTTTGCCCGAGGTCCATTTCTCGTTGCGCTGATACACCAGCTGCTGGCCCGGATCCCAGCGCGCGACCGTGAAGGCGCCCGAACCGGCAATGTTCTTGTGCAGGTATTCGGTGGCCCAGGGGTCATCCTTGGTGGCGTGCTTGAGGGCGAGCTTCGAGTTGATGACGATGGGCACCGGCACGGCCAGATCGGGCAGCGTCAGCTTGGACTTGTGCGGCAGCGTGATGCGGAAGGTCAGATCGTCAACCGCCTCGAACTGTTCGGGTTTGGCCAGTGAGCCGGCCTTCATCTGCACGGTCGGAAAGCCGCCGAGCGTGACGGCGCGGTCAAACGACCACTTCACATCATGCGCGGTGATCGGCGAGCCGTCATGAAACTTGCCGTCGGCGCGCAACTTGAAGGTAATGGTGAGGCCGTCTTCGGAAACTTCCCAGCTCTCGGCAATTTCCGGTTCCAGCGTTGCGTAGTCGTACGACAGCCCGCCTTCGGGCGTGGTCTTGGTGCCAAAACTGACCAGTCGGTCGTAGGCGTTGACGGCAACCTGGTAGCTGGGCCGGTTGGTGCCCGAGCGATGAATGTCCAGACTGTTGATCGTCTGGCCGATGGCGACCACGACGGTGTCACCGCTGGCTGCGCTGGCCGGCAACACCTTCAGAAACGGCAACATGCCGGCACCGATGGCCGTGCCTTGCAGCATGCGCCGGCGGGTAGTGCTGACCTCGGAATTGTTCTGCTGATCCTGCGCCTTCTTGTTCATCGACATAGTGAATTCCCCGTAGAGAGTTTGGTTCAGTTGGTAGTTGAGTGAGTGCCAGCCGCTTTGCGCGCGGCGATGTAATGACGCCAGCCGCCGTAATCGGTCACTTCGGTGGCGCTCTGGAGCCCGGCCGGCTCGCAGATGAAACCTTTGCAACTGCTGCCGTCGGCAAGCTCCAGCGTGCCGATGCCCAGCGGGCGCGGAATGCCGGCCATGAAACTTGCAAACTGGTCTTGTGGCATGGCCCAGACCTCGAGTTCGATCGCGGCCTCGCTGGTCGGGTCGGCGACCAATGCGGGTCGGGCCGGCGCGTCGCCGGCCAGTGCGTAGAGTCGATAACCGCTGGCGCTGCGTGTGGCCTTCAGCAGGCGCGCGTTGCGGCTGGTCAGTTCGCCGTTCAGAGGCATGCCCGACAGATGAGCGCCAACGACGGCCACGGCAATTTCATGCGCTTGCGCAGCAGCAGGGGCCGGCGAGGCCGGCGGCAAAGTCCAGCCGGTGGCGCCAGGTGAGACCGCAGCCGTTTGCTGCAGCGATTGCGCCAGGCTTGCGACCAGACCATCCTGGCCGGCACGGGCAAGAAGGGTCACGCTGCCGGGGCGGCCATCCGTACGCGCGGCGACCGGTACCGCAATGCCGCACATATCGAGCAAGTTCACGAAGTTCGTGTAGCGGCCAAACATGTTGTTCGGACCGATCGGGTCGACCTCCAGGTCGGCAACCGTGAAAAAGGTCGGAATCGTTGGCACGCACAAACCATCGAGCCCGCTCATGGTCGCCTCGCACTGGCGGCGCAAGGCCTGAAGCCGGTACTGATCCCGGAACGCATCGGTGGCCGAAAAGCTCTTCGCCTTCTCGATGATGGCGCGGGTCACTGGATGAATCTGCTCGGGTGTGGCGCTGAGCAAAGATTCAATGACTGCGTGTCGTTCGGCGACCCAGGCACCGCTGTACAACAGATCGGCCACTTCATAGAACGGCGTGAAATCGAGCGGCACGAACTCGACATCCTTGACGCCGGCCAGGGTGCGGGCAAAGCTTTCGAGCTGGATCTGGTCACCATAGGATTCGATCGATGCGTTGTTGGGTACACCGATGCGCAGCGAGCGCCCGGCGCTTGCCAGCGCCGTCACCGGCAGGCGACGCGAATACGGATCGGCTTCGTCATAGGCCGCGCAGGCTTGCAGCACCCGATAGGCGTCGCCTACGGTCAGCCCGAAAATCGAGATGGTGTCGAGCGTGCGGCAGGCAGGGACAACGCCGGTTGCCGACAACAAGCCCAGGCTCGGCTTGAGCCCGACGATATTGTTCAGTGCGGCCGGCACCCGACCGGAGCCGGCGGTGTCGGTGCCCAGCGAGAACGCCACCAGGCCGCGCGCCACCGCAACGGCCGAGCCGGAACTGGAGCCGCCGGGCGGCAGCGCCGGATCGATCGCATTGCGGGGCGGCGGGTAGGGCGAACGCAGGCCGACCAGACCGGTGGCGAACTGATCCAGATTGGTCTTGCCGATCAGCAGCGCTCCGGCGGCGCGCAAATGCGCGACCACCGTGGCATCCCGATCCGCTTCATAGGCATAAGCCGGGCAGGCGGCGGTGGTGTTGTGGCCGGCTGCATCAATGTTGTCCTTGATGACATAGGGCACGCCCCACAGCGGCAGCGCGCGCGGATCAAACGAGGGCAGGGCAGCGGCCTGGCCGATGATTTGTTCGCGCTCGAACAGGTCAATGAAGATGCCCGGATCTTCGGCTGCGTCGATGCGTCGCAAGACTTCATCGATCAACGCCGCGGGCGACAATCCTTGTTCGTAAGCGTGATGCAGGCTGCCGATATCAAAAGGGAGCGCGCGTAACTGATCGGCATTCATGAATTCGAATCCGGTTGGTTGAGAATTTCGACAGGCCGGTCCCACTGAATCAGCACGACACAGCCTTGCGGCGACTGCACGCTGTGCACCGAGCCCACGTGATTGATGACCAGGCTGCCGGCCGGGTAGATGCCGCGCTCATCCTGTTGTGAGCCTTCGAGCACGACGATGGTTTCCATGCCGGTGTGGCGATGAGCGGGCACGCTCGCCCCTGGCGCATAGCGCAGCAAGGCCACGGCCGGTTGCGTGTCGTCGTCGGCACTGACCAATGAGCAGATCTCGACACCAGCGCGAAACGGGCCGAAACTCAGTTGCTGCCAGCCGCCGTCGAGCAGGGCGGGCAAATTCATGCTGTCCATCTTGAGAACGCTCCTGTCGGTGGGGTCATTGATCGGTAGCGGCAAGCGCGGTCAACACATCGCTGGTGCTGGCGGTCCAGCCAACGATGCCGCCTTGCGCATGGATCATCTCGATCGTGGCTTGCTTGAAGGTCGGGAAATAGCTTTCGGTCGCATCGGTGGCGAGCAGGCAGTCGTACCCGCGGTCATTGGCCTCGCGCATCGTCGACTGCACGCAAACCTCGGTGGTGACGCCGGTGACGATCAGTTGGCGGATGCCGCGCTCACGTAATGCATTGTCGAGGGCGGTCTTGTAGAAAGCGCCTTTGCCGGGTTTGTCGATGACGAGTTCACCGTCTGCCGGACGCAGTGCCGGCACGATATCGGCGCCAGCCTCGCCGGCAATCAGAATTCTGCCCATGGGACCGGGGTCGCCAATGCGCAGCGCGGGCCGGCCGCGTTCCAGTTTGGCAGGCGGGCAATCCGACAGATCGGGTTGATGGCATTCGCGGGTATGGATCACCGGCAAGGCCCGCGCCCGAAAGCCTGCCAGCAGCCGCGCGATGACGGGCACAATTGCGTTCAGCGGACCGACGTCGTTGCCCAGCGATGAACCAAAACCGCCCGGCTCGATGAAGTCGCGCTGCATATCAATCACCAGCAGGGCGACCGCGCTGCGGTCCAGATCGAAGGCATAAGGCGTGGCGCTCACCGCGCCGGTGGCCGGCGTGTTCATGCTGCCAGTCCCGCGAGCAGGCTTTCGCTGGTGGCGACGGCACCGAACACGCCGCCTTGCATCTTGATCATACTGAGCGCCGCGTCATGATTGCCCGCATCGGTCGCGCCGCAGCAGTCTTGCAACAGCAGACATTCGAAGCCGCGATCATTCGCTTCGCGCATCGTGGTGTGGACGCACACGTCGGTGGTGATGCCGGTCAGCACCAGGTTGTCGATGCCACGGGTGCGCAGAATCAGTTCCAGGTCGGTCGCGTAGAAGCTGCCCTTGCCGGGTTTGTCGATGATCGGCTCGCCGGCTTCGGGTTTGAGTTCGTCGATGATCTGCCAGCCCGGTTCGCCGCGCACCAGAATGCGCCCGCAGGGGCCGGGGTCGCCAATACCGGCGCCAATCTGTTGCGAGCGCCAGCGCTTGTTCGCCGGCAGGTCGGACAGATCCGGCCGATGACCCTCGCGAGTGTGAATGATGTGAAAACCAGCCGCGCGCATGGCCTGCAGCACGCGCCGGATAGGCTCGATCGGCGCGCGGGTCAGGCTCAGGTCATAACCCATCGTGTCGACATAGCCGCCGGGGCCACAGAAATCGATCTGCATGTCGATGATGACGAGCGCCGTATTGGCCGGACGGAGCTGACCGTCGAAGGGCCAGGCATAGGGGGTGGCGGCGATCGGGCTCATTGGTCTGACGCCGCTGCGGCGGTTCCGGCTGTGATGGCGGCTTTTGGTGTCATCGATTGGTGCATGTTTGGCGAGAAATAGCGAAGAGCCGATGCTATTGAGCTTTGGTGATTCAGTCTGCTGCTAAGATTTCATCGCAGTGGTGCAAAAAGTGCATCAGTAGGCTTTCGGGGTTATCACCATGCGACACTTGCAGTCCTTCCGATTTGTGGATGCGGTCACCCGGGCCGGCTCGATCCGGCGCGCGGCCGAATCCCTGTCAATCACGCCCTCGGCGCTGAATCGACGCATCCTCGCGCTCGAGGAAGAACTGGGGGTACAGATCTTCGAGCGGATGCCGCGCGGCGTGCGGCTGAGCACCGCCGGCGAAATGCTGATTCACCACATTCGCACGCAGATTTCCGATATGGAGCGGGTCAAATCGCAGATCGCCGATTTGTCCGGCGTGCGGCGTGGCCGGGTCTCGATTGCCTGCAGTCAGGCCTTGTTGCCCTACTTTCTGCCCGAGCAGATCGCGCACTACCGGCGTGAGCATCCCGGCGTCAATTTCGGTGTTTTCGTGCGTGACCGGCAGGCTGCCGAGGAAGCGCTTGTCGATCACTCGGCCGATCTGGCGTTAGTTTTTGAGCCGGTGCGGCTGGCCGACTTTCAGACCCTGCTGGCGATTCGCCAGACTGTGTACGGCGTGATGTCGGCCACGCACCCGCTGGCTCAGAAGGAAACCCTGCGCTTGCGCGAGTGTCTGATGTATCCGGTTGCGTTGCCGACCGCGCCGATCGGCGTGCGTCATTTGCTCGAAACGGCAATGATGAAGTCGTCACTGACCCTGGCGCCGGTGGTCGAGTCGGACAGTTTCGAGTTTCTGCGCCATTACGCGCTGGCCGAAGACCTGATTTCGTTTCAGATTCCGATTGGTCTGCAGCCCGACGGTATCGACAGCAATCTGGTCATGCGGCCGCTCGATGCCCGTGATGCGCCACAGGGCACCCTCTATATCGGTCAGTTGCGCAGCCGTACGCTGCCGGTGGCAGCGGCACGTTTTGCGGACCAGATCACCCGCAATCTGCAACAACGCTATGCCTGATTACCAAGTTTGCGCGACGGAAACAGACCTAAATACCGTGAACCGGGGATTGGTGCACAGGTGTCCTACGGCCTAGGCTGTGACCAATGGCGGTCGGCAAGCCGGCCCTGGCGGCACTGCCTTATTGCAGGTTGCAAAACATTTAGAGGGCGACGGGTGAATTCACAGATCGCGACAGGCAGTGGGCGAGAGCTCCGGGTGCCAGGTAACCTATTGCGCGTGCTGGTGATGAGCGGCGACTCATTGCTGGTCGGCAGTTTGACTGACGCCTGCCGGGCTGACGGCCGCACTGAACTGGCGGCGACAGTCGGCAGCGCCGAAGCGGCGTTTCAGGCCATCCAGTGCGAGCCCTTTGATCTGGCGCTGATCGATTTTGATCTGCCGATCCTGGAGAGCATTGGTGCGGTACAGATGATCGCCAGTGCGGGCACCCATACCGAGGTCATGGTGGTGTTGTCCATGGCCAATATCGGTGGGGTGCTCAGCGCGGTTCAGGCCGGTGCCAACAGTGTGCTGACCAAAGAGCGCACCAATTCGCAAGAGGTCGTGCAGGCGCTGGTCCGGCTGTGCGCGGGGGAAAGCTCGATTTCCCCCGAAATTGCCCGCCATCTGATTGAGCGCTATCAGCGTACCCATTGAAGCAGGCTTGTTATCGGCCCGCCCGGCTGCGCTTAAGATAGCGTTAAGTTGCCTGGCGTAAACCGGCACGATGCCCGGTGTCTGGTCCGGGTCAGGCTTTTGGGTGCGACATGCGAGTACTCCTGATAGAAGATGATGCAATGATTGGCGCGGCGGTCGAGACAGCGCTGCAGCGCGATGCCTATGCGGTTGACTGGGTGCGCGATGGCGAGCAGGCCGATACGGCGCTGCGGGCCCAGCAATATGACGCGGCGCTGCTCGACCTGGGCCTGCCCAAACGCGACGGCATTGATGTGTTGCGCGCGCTGCGCAGTCGCGGCGAGCGGGCGCCGGTGATGGTGATTACCGCCCGCGACGCGCTGAAAGACCGAATCGAAGGGCTTGATGCGGGGGCCGACGACTACCTGCTCAAGCCGTTTGATGTGGCCGAGTTGCTGGCCCGTTTGCGCGCCCTGATCCGCCGCAGCACCGGCCGGGCCGAACCGGCGTTCACCGCCGGTCCGCTGACGGTCGATACGGTGGGCAAGTCGGTAACCGTCGATGGCAAACCGGTGGCCTTGTCAGCGCGCGAATGGGCGGTGTTCGAGCCGCTGGTGGCCCGACCGGGGCAGATTCTCTCGCGCGCCCAACTGGAAGAAAAGCTCTACGGCTGGGGCGAGGAAATCAACAGCAACACGGTCGAGGTCTATATCCACAAATTGCGGCGCAAGCTGGGCAGCTCGGTCATTCGCAATGTGCGCGGGCTCGGCTATATGGTGCCCGCCCCATGATTGGCCTGAAGCCCTTGAACGCCACTCATTCGCTGCGCCGGCGCCTGGTGTTGCTGTTGTCGGCCGGGGTGCTGGCAATGGCTGCCATTCAGGCCGGCCTCGCCTATCGTGGCGCGCTGGTGCAGGCCGACAACGCCTTCGACTACCAGATGCAGCAACTCGCGCTGGCGTTTCGGACCGAAGGTCAGGCGCTGGCCCAGCGCCGCAGTCGGGCCGCCACCGAAGAGCTCGATTTTGTCGTGCAGGTCTGGACCGAAGACGGGCGGCGCATTTTTCAATCAAGCCAGCGCCGCATTGTGCCGGCCAGCCGCGCCCGCGGCTTCTCCGTCATCAAGACCGACGAGTCCACCTGGCGCGTGTACTCACTGGACAATCAGGGCCGCTTTGTTCAGGTGGCTCAGGATTTGCACGCACGCGCCGCCCTGGCGCGCAACATGGCCTTGCGCAGCGCGGCGCCGTTGCTGTTTCTGGTGCCGTTGCTGATGGCGCTGGTCTGGTGGGTGGTCAGCAGTTCGCTGGCACCGGTGCGTCTGGTGCGCGAGCAACTCGAAGCGCGCGCGGCGGGTGACCTGCAACCGGTCAGCGAGCGGGCGTTGCCCGCCGAAGTGCGCCCGTTGGTGTCGGCATTCAATGCGCTGCTGGGGCGGGCCGAAAAAGTCTTCGCCGGTCAGCGGCAATTCGTGGCCAACGCCGCGCACGAGTTGCGCACGCCATTGGCCGCGCTCAAGTTACAGGTGCAGAATTTGCGCGCACCCGGCAACGAGGTCGATCACGACGCCGCGTTGCTGAGCCTGGAGCAAGGGGTCAATCGTGCAGCCCGGCTGATCGATCAATTGATGATGCTGGCCCGTCATGAGGCCGGCACCGATGCCGATGATGCGGCGGTGCGGGTTGCCTTGCCCGTCGTAGTGCGCGACGCCATTGCGCAGCGGGCGGTCTTTGCCGACGAGCAACAGATTGATCTGGGCGCGGCCGAAATTCAGCCGCTCGCGGTGGCGGGCTGGCCCGACGCCATTGCCATCATGTTGGGCAACCTGCTCGACAACGCCATCAAATACACACCGTCCGGTGGCACGGTTGATGTCACCCTGGCCGCGTTGGACGGTCGGGTGGAACTGGTGGTTGAGGACAGCGGCCCCGGCATCGAGCCGGGCGAACGCGAGCGCGTGCTGGAGCGGTTTCAGCGCGCCGGTCCGGCCGTGGGGCCGCATGCGGTGCAGGGGAGTGGGCTTGGCCTGGCCATTGTCAAATCGATTGCCGAACGTCATGGCGCCAGCCTGTTGCTCGCCCGTTCGCCGCGCCTTGGTGGTCTGCGGGTCAGTGTGTCATTTGCGCCGTGGTCGGAACCGGCCCGCTGACGAGCGGCGCACAGTTTTTTCGATTTTTTAAGAGTACTTAAGACTCGGTTAAGTCGGCAGCGGCAAAGTTCGTTCATGGATGTGTTTTTACACGGAGAACTCATGAAAACGAACCGCACTGCATTGTCCGCATTCAGGCTTAAACCGATGGCCGCTGCGCTTGCTTTCGGACTGGCCGCCGCCACCGCTGGTGTTGCAACGCTCAGTTCGCCGGCCCATGCCGATGCTGTGGCGTCCGTTGTTGCGACGGGTACGGCTGCCGAACAGCCGATGACGACGACGCTGCCCAATTTCGCTCAGATCGCCGCCATTCATGGCGCGGCGGTGGTCAACATTACCGTCAAGCGCAACGCGTCGGATGAGGGTGCCGATCGCACCTCGATGCCGTTTGACCCCGAAGACCTGCCCGAGTTTCTGCGCCGCTTTGGCGGCGCCACGCCCTTTGGCCGTGGTGCGCCGCCGCGCGGCCCGGTCGGCGGCGAAGGCTCCGGCTTCATCATCAGCAGCGATGGCATCGTGCTGACCAATGCGCACGTCGTTGATCAGGCTGACGAAGTCGTCGTCAAGCTGACCGATCGCCGTGAGTTCACTGCCAAAGTGCTCGGTGCCGACAAGCGTACCGATGTCGCGGTCCTCAAAATCGAGGCTTCCGATCTGCCGACCGTCAAACTCGGTCGCCCCGATCAGCTGCAGGTGGGCGAGTGGGTGTTGGCGATCGGCTCGCCGTTCGGTTTCGAGAATACCGTGACGGCTGGTGTGGTCAGTGCCAAGCGGCGCTCATTGCCGGGTGACGGCATGGTGCCTTTCATTCAGACCGACGTCGCGGTCAACCCCGGTAACTCCGGTGGCCCTTTGTTCAATACCCGCGGTGAAGTCGTCGGTATCAACTCGCAGATCTTCAGTCGTTCCGGCGGTTACCAAGGTCTGTCGTTTGCGATCCCGATCGATCTGGCGATGAAGGTCGAGCATCAAATCCAGGCGACCGGCGAAGTGCAGCACGCCCGGCTGGGTGTGATGATTCAGGAAGTCAATCAGTCGCTGGCCAACGCGTTCGGGCTGGCGGCCCCGGCCGGTGCGCTGGTGGCGCAGGTTGCGCCGGGCGGCCCCGCCGAAAAAGCAGGCCTGCAAAGCGGTGACGTGATTCAGGCGGTCGGCGAGCGGACGATTGTTCAGTCCGGCGAACTGCCTTCATTGATTGGCTTGTCGGCGCCGGGCACAAAGGTTGCCCTGACCGTTTGGCGTGACGGCAAGGCCAGGCAGATCGAGGCCACCCTGGGCAATGCCAACGAGCAAGCCGTGCAAACCGCAGATGCTTCGACGGGGCAAAAGCACAAGGCCAGCCTGGGGCTGACTCTGCGCGAACTGCAACCCGAAGAGCGTGAGGCTGCCGGGCTCAAGAAAGGCCTGGTGGTGGCCGATGTCAGCGGCGCGGCACAAGCTGCCGGTGTGCAACCGGGCGATGTGATTGTTTCGGTCAACAGCAGTCAGGTCGATTCGGTTGAGCAGATTCGTCGCATTGTCGATAGCAGTAAATCGTCAGTGGCGTTGCTGGTCCAACGTGGTGAAGACCGTATTTACCTGCCGGTGCGCATCGGTTAGCGCCGGCGCTTGAGCAAGCGTTTTTCAAATCCTCTTTAAACCCTTTTTCTCTCCTCTCTCCTTTCTTTTTCTTCTCTCTACCCCCTTAGTGCCAGCCCGGATAACCGCGCTGGCACTTTTTTCGTTTGTTGGCTGCGCCGGCCGGGCGGGCGGCTCACGCCCCCGCGTCGGTTCAGTATCATCCGGAGATTCGCCTCTTCAGGAAGTCAGTCATGAATCAGTCCGATCAATCGAAAAACGCCAGTACCGGCTTGCCGCTGGCACCCGACGCGCAGCTGGAGGCGATGGTTGCCCAGGGCGGTGGCCAGGTGAGCAAGCCGTGGGGCGACATTACGCCGCCGATTCACATGGCCAGCACCTATGAGCGCGAAGCCGATCTGTCGTATGCGAGCGGCGCGGTTTATACGCGCGACCATAATCCGAGCTACCTGCCGGCCGAACAGATGCTCAATGCGATGGAGGGCGGAGCCGGCGCGCTGTTGTTCAGCTCCGGCATGGCCGCGGCTGTTGCGATATTTCAGGCTTTGCCGGCAGGGGCGCGCATCGTCGCCCCGGCGGTGATGTACTGGGCCTTGCGCAACTGGCTGGGCAGCTTTGCCGAGCAGCGCCAGCTGCAACTGGACTTCTTTCAGTTCGCCGCGCCCGGCGATGCGGTCGATGAGGCCGGTACCGCCAATCTGGCCAGCTTGCTGAGTCGTCCGGCCGATCTGGTCTGGATCGAAACCCCGGCCAATCCAACCTGGGAAGTGACCGATATTGCCGTTGCAGCGCGGCTCGCCCACGCGGCCGGCGCTCGTCTGGTGGTTGATTCGACCGTGGCGACCCCGGTGCATACCCGGCCGCTGACGCTGGGCGCCGATATGGTGATGCATTCGGCAACCAAGGCGCTGAACGGACACTCCGACGTGTTGGCGGGCGCGCTGGTGACCGCGCGCGATGATGCGCACTGGCGGGCGATTCGTACCCAGCGTGGTGCCGGCGGCGCGGTTTGCGGCCCGATGGAAGCCTGGTTGCTGGCCCGCGGCATGCGTACGCTGTATCTGCGCGTGCGGGCCGCCAGCGCCGGTGCCGCGCAGCTTGCCGCGCACTTCGAGGGCCATGCGCAGATTGCGCAGGTGCTCTATCCGGGCCTGGCCTCGCATCCCGGTCATGAGATTGCCGCGCGTCAGATGCGCGACGGCTTCGGGGCGATGTTGTCACTTCGCATTGCCGGTGGGCGTGACCGGGCGGTGGCCGTGGCCGGCAAGCTGGCGCTGATCAAGCGGGCGACCTCGCTCGGCTCGACCGAATCGCTGGTTGAGCATCGGGCCAGCGTAGAGGGTGAGGGCACCTTGTGTCCCGACGATTTGCTGCGCGTATCGATTGGCATCGAGCCGGTAATGGCCCTGATTGCCGACATCGAGCAAGCGCTCGCAGCTTGACGCAACCGGTCGTGCGCGGCGCGCAGGCTTGATTCGGCCTGCTGACAAGGTCGCAAAAGGTCAAATTCAGCGCATTCGCGACGGCCGTTGGTCGGTTCATCAGCAACCGATCGATGGCAGCCGCGGCGGCACGCATCCTGCACGGTAGTACGCATCTACCCGATGAGGTGACGTGATGCGTACAAAAACTGCAGTCAAGCTTGGAATCGGCGTTTCAATGGTGACGTTGTTGGTCACATCTCAACCTGCCATAGCAGAAGGTGACTTGACGCCGCTGTCGCAAGACAAGCCGGCACCCAGCTGGCAGATCAAACGGCACAGCGATGGTGACGTGATTGAATTGCGAACCGGCGACACCGCCGGTTCGCTCAGTACGCTTTGCAGCGATAGTGCGTGCGGTGTTTTCGTTGAGCCGCTGGCCGGTTGTATTCCCGGGGCCCGCTATCCGGTGTTGATCAACTCGTCCAAACGGGTCGGCGTTGTGCCCACGCGTTGCACGACGATCCCGGCCACCGGCAACGCCGAGGGCGTGCGTTACGTGGTGATGTTCAGTGAGCAAAAGGCGATGTTTCAGGCCATGCTTGAAGAAATGGACCTGAGTATTGCGTTTCCGACGCAGGAAGGCTCCATGAACGTGATCAACGTGGCGATGACCGGTGTGCGTGAAATGCTGGCCAGCGTGCTGCCGCGGCTGCCGGAGATTGCCGGCAACATGGGCATGAAGCAACGTGATAAAGCAGTCGAGCGATTGCACCGGTCGAATGTCGGCGCTGATGGCGATCTGGTTATTTGAGGTGCGTTGTTGGGCGGCTGTTTCTGGCGTCAGTGGGTTGCTTGATGAAGTGTGACGCATGATGGTGCAGTTGTTGGCCTGGCCACTCGCGCTGGGTCTGTTGGGAGCCGCGGCATGGCTGTTCTGGCAGCAGCGGCGGCTCACCCAACCCTCCTGGCTTGGTCTTTGGGCGGGTGGCGCATGCGCCGCCGGCCTGGCGGCGTTGGGCTTTGCATCCCGGGCGCTGGGCGCTGGCGTCTGGATCGAGACCTTGCTGGCGGTACCGGTGTTCGTCGCGGCCGCGGCGTTGCAGGCGGCGTTGTTCGTGGTCGGGTCGTCGCCGACGTCTTCAGCGACCTCTTCGGCGACCTCTTCGGCGCCCTCTCCAGCGCCGCAAGATAACGGGCGAATTGCAGCTCGAAGCGCAGCGCGAGTCACCGCGCCGCAATGGCCGGCGCTGCTCTGCGTGGCGACGCTCGTCGCCATCGTCGTGCTGGCGATGCAGGCTCCGGATGCGCATCGCAGCGGGGTGTGCGGACTGCTGGCGGTTCACATGGTGATTGCGGCGCGGTTGGCCTGGTGGCAATGCGGGCGACTCGACCCATCATTGGCTTTGCCGATGTTGTTGCTGGTACCGGCGCTGGCGGCGCTGACCGCAGCCTTGTTGCTTGACCAGGCCTATCGCCTCACGGTTGCGCTGGCGGCGGCAACCTTCATTGTCTTGCTCGCTGCCTGGCTGCTTCTGGTGCAATACCCTGTGCGCAAGACGCAGGCAGCGCCCGAGCGGCGCGCCCCGAGTGCGGTCCGCCATGTATTGGTTCAGCATTTCAGCCGTGATGTGGCGCCCGCGGTTGTGTTGCTGCGCTTCGGCTTGACCCTGCGCCGGGTCGATGGCGAGGTCAGTGCTGGTTCTGAAGCTGATGCCGGTGCTGATGCCGGTGCTAGTGCTGCGGCTGCCGCCAGTGCGCCAGTAGCGCTTGATTCGGCCGCGCAAGAGTGGGCGATGACAAAGGCCGTTCAGGTGTTGCGGCAACATTTTCGCGCCGATGACCGGATCATCCGGGAGGCTGATGGTCAATGGGCGGTGATCTGCGCCGATGTTGAACCGGCGCAGGCGGCAGGTCTGGCCGATCGTGTTGCGCGACAGATTGGCGCGCAGCGCTTTGCCGATGCGCACGGCCAGCCGGTGCAGTTGTGCCTGAGCGCGGGTGTCTCGGTGCGTTGCGAGTCACTGGCCGCGTGTGAGCCGGCCTGGCAACAAGCGGGTCATGCGCTGCATGAGGCCAAAGTCGCTACACTTGGCAACGGGCCAGTCGTGACCTGACGGTGCCGGACCGCCACGGCGACTCCCATGGTCAGGTCAATCACGCGCTCAGGCCTATTGACGCTTACACCACGCTCAACCCGACAGGAAGCATCCCTTGGCGAGAATACTGCCCGGCGACTGGCAAACAGGTGATCACACGCATCGTGCTTCGCGCGCGGTTGAAACGCTTGCGGTGCTGGAGCGGCGGCTACCGGCGTCGTTCACGGTTTTCCATGGCGTGCACTGGAGCCGTCAGGACAACAATCTGATCGGTCTGGGCGAGGTCGATTTCATTGTGTTGTCGCCCGCCGGTTCGATGTTGCTGGTCGAGCAGAAGTCGGGCTGGCTCGATGAAACCGATGACGGGCTGGTCAAGCGTTATCGCGGCAAACGCCTGACGGTACGCGTGCATGTCGATGAGTCGATCCGCGGCTTGCAGCAACGCCTCGAACCGCTGCGCCTGGCCGAGGCGCCCGTCATTGGTTACCTGCTGTTCTGTCCCGATTACACGCTGAAAAGCCCGGCTACCGCCGGACTCAATGCCGAACAGATCGTGGACAGCACGGCGCGTGCGGCGCTGCCGGCTCGCATCGTCGCCTTGATGAATGAACTCGACGCCAACCGGAGCGACTCGGCGAATACGCCGCGTCTGCATCGGTTTCTGGCCAATGAACTCGAGCTGGTCCCCGAGGCCAGTGCGCTGGTGGGACGAGCGCATGCGTTGTACACACGGGTGTCCGGTGGCCTGGCAACCTGGGCCCGTCGGCTGAGTCTGACGCCGTTTCGCCTGCGCGTGTCGGCCACGGCCGGCTCGGGCAAAACGCAATTGGCGTTGGCGCTGATCGAGCAGGTCGTGGCCGAGAAGCGGCGCGTGCTGTATGTCTGTTTCAACCGGCCACTGGCCGATCACATTCATGCGGCGGTACCCGACGGTGCTCAGGTGTTTTCCTATCACCAGTGGTGTCAGCATCGCATTCGCGCCGCAGGCGAGAAAATCGATTTTGCCCGCGATGGCGTGTTCGACTGGCTGGCCAGCCGGTCGGCAGCCTTGCCGGTGCGACCCGAAGAGCGCACGGATTGTCTGATCATCGATGAGGGACAGGATTTTTCGGCCGAGTGGCGCGAAGATCTGTTTCGTCTGGTGGCGCCCGATGAGCCCGCCACGGGGAAGGGTGGTGCGGCTCGGCGCAGTCAGATCTGGTGGCTCGAAGACGCGATGCAGAATCTGTACGACCGCCCCGAGGCGGCGCCGCCCGAGTGGCCGCAACTGACGGCCATGGTCAATTACCGCAGTCCGCGTACCGTGGTCGATTTTCTGAACACGCACCTGATGCACGACCAGTCCATCGAGGGGGCAGGGCCTCTGAGCGGTCAGGACATCGAGTTTTTCCGCTGGACCGATCATGCCGACATGCTGAATCAGACCAAGCATGCCATTACTGCGGCGTTGCGAAGCGGCTTTCGGCGGGAAGATATCGTGTTGCTGACCATGGTGGGGATCGCCCGCTCAAGTCTGCTCAAACAAAAGCAACTCGGTCCGCACCGGTTCAAGGCGTTTCGCGGCAAGTACGATTTATTCGGCAACCCTGAATACACCGATGGCGACATCCTTATCGATACCGTCTACCGTTTCAAAGGGCAGAGCGCGCCTTGCGTCATTCTTACCGAATGCGATTTCGAGGCGCTTGACGAGGTCACGCGGCGCAAACTGTTCGTCGGCATGACCCGGGCATCGATGCATCTGCTGGTGGTGTTGTCCGAGACTGCTGCCCAGGCGCTTGAGTTGCCGGCGAGCTGACACAGCAGCCGGCGCGGCACGCCGTGTAAAGGAATGCGCGCTTAAGTAAAGTTACGTGCTGCTTACAAGCTTTTGTCCTCCACCCCTGCCGGATCCCGTTAAGGTAGGGTCCACACGCAGTGGTTACCGGAGAAGGCAAATGCACAGGAAACAACAGAAACCGCACAATTCACAGCCCTGGCAGCGATTGGGCCTGGGGCTGGCCGCGGGTGCAATGCTGCTGGCTGCCGGCTGCGTGGCGGTACCGGCCGATACCGTGGTGTACGAAGATGCCGGCGATTACCGGCGCAGCGATCCGGGTGTCGTGATCATCGATCGTGGCCCCGTCTACCATGGTCCGGCCTATCGCGGTCCGGTCTATGTGGCGCCGCCGCGGCGCGTGCTACCGCCGCCTCGCTATCGGGATCCTGGCCACCGTCCCGGGCGTGCCCGCTTTGAGGGGCGCCGCCCCGACACCAGCGACCGTGGTGGCAACCGGGGCAACAACCGAGGTGATTTCCGCGGCGAGCGCCCCACTGGACGCGCCCAGGCACCGGTTATCCCCAATAAAATTGAACGACGTTCCAACCCGGGCGCACCTCCGCGCAGCGCGCCGAGTCAGCCCCCTACGCCGCGCGTGACACCGCGTCGGGACTTTTATCAGGAAGGCGAAAGCGGTTGATTGGAATGTGTTGCTAGCCGCGACGGACAGATCACATACAATGCGTGTTGATTTTTCTGACTGAGACATGAAACTGATGAGTGCAACGCAACCGACCCTGATCCTCACCCACGATGGCGCTATGCAAATGTTGGCTGCCGGTATCAAAAAGGCCGGTGAAATCGGTCAGCCGCAGTGCATCGTCATTGTCGATGCCAGCGGCGAGACGATCGCTCAGTTGCGCATGACGGGTGCCAAATTCATCAGCCTTAAAAGTGCCCGTACCAAGGCCCGTACTGCCGCATCAAACCGTGCTCCCTCGGCCGGCGTGCCCGAGTCCTTCCGTACCCCGATTGCCTTTGCCACGCAGGGCGAAGTCACCGGCATCGCTGGCGGTCTGCCGATCGTCATCGATGGCGAAGTGATTGGCGGCGTGGGTATTGGTTCAGGCAGTGGTGAGCAAGACATGGAGGTCGCCAACGCAGCATTGCAGGCGATCGACGCCAAGACATTCTGAGTCCGGTTGCGACTGATGGAACAAGACAGCGATATTGCCTGGGCCTTTGTACCTTATCGGGGTGCGCAGGTTAAATCTGCGGTCAGCGGGCCGCTGGCCTCGCTGAGCTTTGGCGTCAAGGATTTGTTCGACGTGGCGGGCTATCCGACCAGCGTCGGCAATCCGATGATGCTGGCCCTGATGGGCACGCGCGAGCGGCACGCCACCGCCGTGCAGCAACTGCTCGACGCGGGCGCCAGCTTTGCCGGCAAGACGCACACCGAAGAGTTCGCGTTTTCCATTATTGGCAGCAATCCCAACTTCAGTACGCCCATTAATGGGGCAGCGCCGGATCGCTATTGCGGCGGCTCGTCATCGGGCTCGGCCTCTGCGGTCAGCAACGGGCTGGTCGACTTTGCGCTTGGCACCGATACCGGCGGCTCGGTACGGGCTCCGGCCAGTAACTGCAATCTGTTCGGGCTGCGGCCCACGCACGGCGCGATCAGCCTGTCGGGCTGCTGGGATCTGGCACCGGCGCTCGATACCTGCGGCTTCTTTGCGCGCGACCTGAATACCTTTGCCCGGGTGGCCAACACTTTGCTGCCGGCCTCACCGCAATCCGGCGATCCGCGCTTGCTGGTGGCCGAGAGTCTCTGGCAGCGCCTCGATCCGGCGGTGCATCAGTCGTTGCAGCCGGCGCTTGAGCAAATTCTCAAAACCTTTGCCGATGTCGGCGAAGCCGGCAGCATCGATCTGGCGATGGGTTCGCTCGATTCGCTGGCCCATTCCTTCCGCTCGATTCAATGCAGTCAGGCTTGGGAGACCAATGGCGAGCTTATCGAAAAGCATCGCATTGGCATTGGCGAGGGCGTGCGCCAGCGTTTGTACGCCGGCCGCGATATGCCCGAAGCCGACCGGGCGGCGGCGCAGATCTTCCGCCAGCGGTACCGCGATTATCTGAGCAACCTGCTGGGCACCGATGGTGTGGTGGTACTGCCGACCCTGCATGATGTCGCCCCACTGCGCACCGAAACCGATCCGACAGTACTCGACGCCTACCGCCAGCGAGCCATCGAATTCACGGCCGCCGCTTCTCTGGCCGGTCTGCCGCAACTGACTTTACCGCTTTGCACACATGATGGCGCACCCATCGGTATCTCGCTGTTGGGCCCCGCCGGTGCCGATCGCTGGCTGATCGAGCTGGCCGAACGGATCGAACTGGCTGGTCTGATCTCCGGGCTCTGACTCCCTGCGCCTGGCCGGCGCCGACTGCTTCGACCCCGCCAATGACCTCGTTGCAATGAGGCCAATAGCGGCGGTCGTTTTGCGCCCGCTGCCTGGCCATTGACGCGAACTTTGGCGTTTAACGTTGAGTGAAGGTTGGTTTGACCCAACAGATCCGCTGACAGGGTAAGATAAACCGACGTGGCGGTGGCTTATCCGCCACATTCAGTGACCAGCCAACGGATCGAGCACTATGTCAATAGCGGAAATTTCGCAACAGATCGGGGAGCCCGGCGTCGAATCAAGCGTCCATCCCGTGCGCTTCGTCGTGGTGATGGGGGTGTCCGGCAGTGGGAAGTCGACCATTGGTCGCGCGCTTGCCGAAGCCCTGAATACGACGTTCATTGATGGCGACGATTACCATCCTCGCGCCAACGTCGAGAAAATGGCACGCGGCGAAAGCCTGGCCGATCACGACCGATGGCCGTGGTTGAACCTGGTTATGGGCGCGATGCGCGGACATGTCGCCCGTAACGAGCAAGCGGTACGCAAGGCCGGCGGTCGCGCCGCCGCCGATGCAGCGGGTTGTTCGGTTGCCGCTTGTACCGCATTACGGCGTCCTTATCGTGATTTCATGTGTGAAGCGGCCGGTGAGCCGGTGTTCTTCGCCCACCTGCATGGCGCCCGGGAAATCATCCACCGTCGTCTGATGGATAACGAAGACCATTTCATGCCGTCCCAGCAACTGGACACGCAACTGGCCACGCTTGAGCATCTTGCACCCAGTGAAATCGGTCTGACCGTTGACGTCGGACTTCCGGTTGAAGAAATCGTGCGCCAGTTGGTGCGCGAGATTCAATCCACCGATCTGGCCCGTTTGCGCCAACCCGCTTGAACGGCGATTGTGGGCTTTCTACGGTGAAAACGGCCTTTGCGTATTGTGATTGATGCCGTTCGTCGGCGGCGCGTGCTCGGTACTGGATACGATCGGTGTCCGGGCATAGTATTTCTGTTACGAGAACTCGTTTCGCAAGGGTCATGAAACCTCCGACTCCCCATCCGTCCATGCAGGATCGGCGCAGTGTCGATCGTCCGCCGCAGCCCGAACAGGTGCTGCGTGAAGAGTTGATCGATCTGTCGCATCCCTCGCCGCTGTTCAACGCGCTGCGGGCGGCGTTGGTCGCCGAAGATCTGCCGGTCGAAGATCTGCAGCAACCGGGCCGCTCGTTTTATGCCTATTTCGCCAATCGCGACACGCTGGCCGGCTTCGGTGGTTTCGAAGCTCACGGCGAGCATGCGCTGGTGCGTTCGATCGTCGTCCTGCCCGGACATCGGGGCCGCGGCCTGGTCTGGCAGATTGTGCCGCGTGTGCTGGCCAGAGCCAGCGAGGCCGGCGCTACTCACGCCTGGCTGCTGACCGAAGGGGCCAAAGCCGTCTTCAGCCGACTCGGCTTCAGTGAAGCCGAGCGTGGCGATGTGCCGGCGGAGATCGGTTCGACCAGTCAGTTCAGCAAATTGTGCGGCATCGATGCCACGCTGATGCACCGGCCTCTGGAGCCGCACTACGCCTGAGGGCTGGCAAACGCCTCAGGGCTACCCTCGACGTCGGCCTCAGTGCCCATTTCGAATTCAATCTGATTTGTGCGGCTCTGCACCGCTGGTTGCAGCAGGTGCGGGCTGTCTCAGCGAGCCGTGCCCGTGGCCTGCGCCTCTTTGGATGACGCAGAGCCGGCCTCGGCCTTGGCGGCGGCTGCCGCCGCGACGCGGGCCCGGCCCGATTCAAATCTGGCCAGCCAGATCGAGGCCATCACGATCACCACACCACCGGCCAGCGCGGTCGCGCTCGGCGTATTGGCAAACAGCAACATGCCCAGCACCGACGACCAGATCAGGTCGAGAAAGCGCATGGGCTGCACGGCCGAAATATCGGCCAGGTAAAACGCGCGGGTGAAACACCAGTGCGCGAGCGTACCGACGACCCCGCAAAAGGCCAGCAGACCCCATTGCTGAGGCGTTGGATCGGTCCAGAAGTAGAGCGCAGCGGGCAAGGTGATCACGGTGACCACAATGTTCTGCCAGACCACCAGCGTGTCGCTCGATTCGTCGCGGGTGAGCGCCTTGGTCAGCAGAAAGGAAGTGGCGAAAAACGGCGCTGCGCCGAGCATCACCAGACTCCACAGGCCGGCGCCGCCATCGAGGCCCAGGTGCGGCCAGAGCACGATGGCTACGCCGATGAAGCCGACGGCGGCGGCCAGCCAGCGTGCTGGCGTGACGGTTTCATTGAGAAACAGCGCCGCGCCCACCAGCACGAAGAACGGGGTGGTGAACATGATGGCGGTCATGTCCGCCAGCGGCATGTGGGGCAGGGCGAGGAAGAACAGGCTCAGCGCGGCGGCCTGAGCCAGGCCGCGCCAGATCTGGCCGGACATGTTTTTGGGCCAGAGGCGCCGCACCGGGCCGCGCAGCATCAGCGGCAACAGTGCGAGGAAGCCGAAGCCGTAGCGCACGAACTGCGCTTGCAGGGGCTCCATTTCGAGGGTCATGACGCGCATGAAAGCGTTCATGATGGACAGCATCAAGCCGCCCATCGCCATCCAGAACATCCCGCGCAAAACCGACTTGACCATTCAGGCCGCCCCGGCGAACGGGTCCGCAAAACATGAGTCGGACCCGCTCAAAGCCATCAATCGAGCGCCTTCACCATGTCTTCGACCACTTTCTTGGCGTCGCCGAAGACCATCATCGTGCTGTCCATGTAGAACAACTCGTTGTCGAGACCGGCATAGCCCGAGGCCATGCTGCGCTTGTTGACGATGACCTGGCGGGCCTTGTAGGCCTCCAGGATCGGCATGCCGGCGATGGACGACTTCGGGTCTTTGGCGGCCGGATTCACGACGTCGTTGGCGCCGAGCACCAGCACCACGTCGGTTTCGCCGAAGTCACCGTTGATGTCTTCCATTTCGTGAACCTGGTCGTAAGGCACTTCAGCCTCGGCCAGCAACACGTTCATGTGACCCGGCATGCGGCCCGCCACCGGGTGGATGGCATAGCGCACATGCACGCCTTTGGCGATCAGCTTGTCGGTCAGTTCCTTGAGAGGGTGCTGGGCACGGGCCACGGCCAGACCGTAGCCGGGCACGATGATGACCGAATCGGAGTTGGCGAGCAGGAAGGCGGCATCGTCGGAGGAGCCGGTTTTAACCGGCCGCTGTTCGGCATCACCAGCGGCGCCGCCGGCGGCCGCTTCACCGCCAAAGCCGCCCAGAATCACGTTGAAGAACGACCGGTTCATCGCCTTGCACATGATGTAGGACAGGATGGCCCCTGATGAGCCGACCAGCGAGCCGGCGATGATCAGCATCGGGTTGTTCAGCGAGAAGCCGATACCAGCGGCCGCCCAGCCCGAGTAGCTGTTGAGCATGGACACCACCACCGGCATGTCGGCGCCGCCGATCGGGATGATGATCAGCACGCCGAGGATGAACGCGATGACTGTCATCAGGATGAACGGTGACCAGGCCTGCGACATCGCAAACCAGACACCCGCGCCGATCATGACCAGCGCCAGCACGAGGTTGAGCAGATGTTGACCCGGGAAGGTGACCGGACGGCCCTGGAACAGCCGGAACTTGTACTTGCCCGACAGCTTGCCGAACGCAATGACCGAGCCCGAGAAGGTGATGGCGCCGACGAAGGTGCCGATGAACAGCTCGATCCGGTTGCCCAGCGGAATGGCCTGACCGAGTTCGACGATATTGAAGGCGTGCGGCTCGGCAACGGCGGCAATGGCGATGAACACCGCCGCCAGACCGATCATCGAGTGCATGAAGGCGACCAGTTCAGGCATCTTGGTCATCTCGACCCGCTTGGCCATGATGGTGCCGAAGGTGCCGCCGATGACGACGCCGACCAGCACCCAGATCATGCCCATGTTGGCCAGCTCGGGGGCGAGCTTGTAGATCAGCGCGACCGTGGTCAGGATGGCAATGGCCATGCCGGTCATGCCAAAGGTGTTACCCAGCCGGGCCGTGGTCGGATGCGACAAGCCCTTGAGTGCCTGGATGAAGCACACCGAGGCGACCAGATAAAGAAGTACGACGATATTGAGACTGAGAGTCATGAATTTTCCCTGTTAGCCATTCTGCTAAGGCGTTGGTGGCAGTCAGGACTTGCCCGGTTCGGTGAGGAGTGCTTTCTTCGGCTCTTTCTTGCGGAACATTTCCAGCATGCGCCGCGTGACCAGAAAGCCGCCGAAAACGTTGACCGAGGCCAGCGCTACGGCCAGCACGCCCAGCGTCTTGGCCAGGATGCCGGTGGTCATCGCCGCCGCCAGCATGGCACCGACGATGATGATCGCCGAGATGGCGTTGGTGACAGACATCAGCGGCGTGTGCAGCGCCGAGGTGACATTCCACACGACGTGATAGCCCACATAGATTGCCAGCACGAAGATGATCAGGTTGATGACGGTAGGGCTGATCGCTTCCATAGTCGGGTTCTCCCGGTTTACCGATTGTTGTTCATGGCCCGCACCGTTGCCGGCCGGGTCGTGGTGGGCGCTGCCCCGCAGGGCCACCGCCGGCGCGCTATTCCCGCTTGTCGTGCATGAGCCGACCGTTGCCGGTCATCATGCAGGCCTTGACGATGTCGTCCTCGAGGCTGATTTCAACATTGCCTTCCTTGTCGATGATCAGCTTCAGGAAGTCGATGACGTTGCGCGCATAAAGCGCCGACGCGTCGACCGGCACCAGCGCGGGCAGATTGGTCGGGCCGATGATCTGCACGCCGTGCTTCTCGACGACCTGATCGGGGGCGGACAATTCGCAGTTGCCGCCCTGGCCGGCGGCCATGTCGACAATGACCGAGCCCGGTTGCATCGCGGCCACCATGTGCCGGGTAATCAGCATTGGCGCCTTGCGGCCGGGAATCAGGGCGGTGGTGATGACGATATTGGCCTGAGCCAGACGCTCGGCCACCTTGGCGGCCTGCCGTTCCATCCAGGCCGGCGGCATTGGCCGGGCGTAGCCGCCCACGCCTTCGGCGATCTCGCGCTCTTCGTCGGTTTCGTAGGGCACCTCGATGTACTTGGCCCCCAGTGACTCGACCTGCTCCTGAACCGCTGGGCGGACATCGGAGACCTCAACCACCGCCCCCAGCCGCTTGGCGGTGGCGATGGCCTGCAGGCCCGCCACGCCGGCACCCAGAATGACAACCCGGGCCGGCTTGATGGTGCCAGCCGCGGTCATCATCATCGGCATCAGTTTGGGGTAGGCGTTGGCGGCGACCATCACGGCCTTGTAGCCGGCCAGGTTGGCCTGCGACGACAACACATCGAGGCTTTGCGCGCGGGTGGTGCGCGGGGCTGCTTCGAGGGCAAACGCGATCAGGTTGCGCCGGGCCAGTCGGCCCAGCCCTTCACGATCGAATGGCTCGAGCATGCCAATAACGATGGCACCCTCGTGGATGAGACGGGTCTCTTCCGGGTCGGGGGTGCGCACTTTGCAAATAATCTGGGCGCCAAACGCGTCCTCGCGGGAACCAACCTTGGCACCGGCTTCCACATAGGCGGCATCAAGCTGTCCGGAGGCTACACCTGCGCCAGATTCGATGGTGACTGTGTGGCCCTGCTTCACAAGCTTGGTGACCGTTTCTGCGGTGGCCGCTACCCGGGTTTCCCCAGAGCGCGTCTCGGCCGGCACGCCGATGTGCATGGATTCCCCCTCCGTTAGAGCTGATTCCGTCTGGTCATCCCGGCAGCCGGGCCACTGAAGGCACGCAGGCTGACGCGACACTGTCATCCGGAAAATGGGTAATTATGCGTCAATCGCCGTCATCCCATCGGATTTGGCGGGCTCGCACCGTAAAATATCTGTTTTCGCAGTTTCCGTTCACAATGCAGACTTGGAATCCGAAGGTCACGGCGGCTGCGGTCGTCGAACGTCAGGGCCGGTTTTTGCTGGTCCGTGAGCACACCGCCGAGGGCATCCGGCTCAATCAGCCGGCCGGCCACCTCGATCCGGGTGAGTCGCTGACCCAGGCGGCCGTGCGCGAAACCTTTGAGGAAACCGGCTGGCGGGTGCAGGCCCAGGCACTGATCGGCATGTATCTGTCGCGCTATCAGTCCGCGGCTACCGGCACCGACGTGACCTATCTGCGCTTCACCTTTCTTTGTGAGGCGCACACAGTTGATGCCGATGCGCAACTTGATGAGGGCATCATCGAGGCGCTCTGGCTGACTGCCGATGAAATCCGGGCCCGGCAGGCCGAGCATCGCAGCCCGCAGGTGCTGCAGAGCCTGGACGATTACCTGGCCGGCCGCCGTTATCCGCTCGACGTGCTGACTACAGACCCACGGTGTCTTTATGAAAATCTCTGAATCCGAGCCGGTAACGACCAATACCACGGTCGACCTGGCCACCCTGACCGGCAAGACCGTGCGCAACCGGGTAGTGGTTGGCATGTCTGGCGGCGTCGACTCGTCGGTGGCGGCCTGGCTGCTCAAGGAGCAGGGTTATGAGGTGATCGGCCTGTTCATGAAGAACTGGGAAGATGACGACGACAGCGAGTACTGTTCAAGCCGTCAGGACTGGGTCGATGCGGCCAGCGTCGCCGATGTGATCGGCATCGAGATCGAAGCGGTCAATTTTGCTGCCGAATACCGTGAGCGCGTGTTCGCCGAGTTTCTGCGCGAGTATTCGGCCGGGCGCACGCCCAACCCCGATGTGTTGTGCAACGCCGAAATCAAGTTCCGGGCCTTTCTCGACTTTGCGATGCAGATGGGCGCCGAGCACATCGCCACCGGGCATTACGCGCGCAGCACCACCGACCCGGTGCGCTTGCTGCGCGGCCTGGACACCAACAAAGACCAGAGCTACTTCCTGCACCGGCTGACCAGCAAGCAGCTTGAACGGGTGTTGTTCCCGCTGGGCGAAATGCCCAAGCCGCAGGTGCGGGCCATGGCCGAGCGCATCGGCCTGTCCAATGCCGGCAAGAAGGACTCGACCGGCATCTGCTTCATTGGCGAGCGCCCGTTCCGGGCCTTTCTGAATCAGTATCTGCCGACCCAGCCCGGTCCGATGGAAACGCCGGACGGTCAGGTCATCGGTGAGCATGTCGGTTTGTCCTTCTATACGTTGGGGCAGCGCCGCGGCATCGGCATGGGCGGGCGCGCCGACGCCGGTGGCGAGCCCTGGTATGTACTGGCCAAAAACCTTGAGCGCAATGCGCTGGTGGTCGGTCAGGGCCATGATCACCCGATGCTGTTGAGCCCGCGCGTGCGCGCCGACCAGATGCACTGGATTGCCGGTGTGCCGGCCGAGGGGCCGATCACCGCCAAGACCCGCTACCGCCAGGCCGATGCACCGTGCCGGATCACGGCGCTGGAAGGCGACACCATCGAGCTGACCTTCGACGAACCGCAATGGGCGGTCACGCCGGGGCAAAGTCTGGTGCTTTATCAGGGCGACGTCTGTCTGGGTGGGGGTTTCATCGCGGCGACCGGTTCGTGAGCGCTGCTCGGGTGGGGCAGCGCGCACAACATCGATTGCCCGGCGTCTTGCCGGGGCTGGCTCTTGCCGTGGCGTTGGCCCTGAGCGGTGCCGGCGTGGCGTTTGCGCAGGGCAATGCCGCCACCGATGAGTCGCCGGCCACCGAGCCGGTGGCGGTGC
>CAXBNM010000002.1:0-49830 GCA_963976885.1 uncultured Burkholderiaceae bacterium | reverse complement strand
TCGCCTTGCACGATGCCAGTGTGAATGTCGATCGCGAGGAATGGCGCGAATTCGTTGCTACGCTTGATCTGAACAACAACTATCCAGGGACCCAAGGTATTGGGATCAGTGTGCTGCTCCGCCCCGATGAGCTGGGCAGCCATATGCGTTCCGTGCAGGCAGAGGGTTTCCCTGATTATTCGGTACGGCCCGCCGGGACGCGGGACCTGTACTCGTCAATTGTCTACCTGGAACCCTTCGACTGGCGGAATCAACGAGCATTTGGCTATGACATGTATAGCGAAAAAATGCGCAGAGCTGCAATGGACCGAGCGATGGCAACCGGTCTGCCCAGCATCAGTGGCAATGTCACGCTGGTCCAGGAGACAGATGCCGATGTCCAGACGGGCTTTCTGATGTATTTGCCCATTCAGGCGGAGGCGCCGGACGAAGGTGCAGTGCCTTCTGAGCCAATCGCGCGAACCAAAGCCTTTGTTTACGCCGTGTTGCGCGGCGGCGACTTGATGCGCAATATTCTGGCCGACATTGGTGACGATCTCTCGCTGCGGATCAGCGATCCGGATGCCGGTAGCGGGTCTGTGCTTTTCGAGAGCCGCAATACTGACGAATCGTTTGCCAATGCAGGTCTTTCCGAGTCGCGAATCATCGACATCTATGGGCATCAATGGACGGTGCTCGTACGGCAACACTCCGGGCAGCTCAGCTCATGGGAGTACTGGCGAAGCACGCTCGTCGGCATTCTGGGCTTGCTCGTCAATTTCTGGCTCTTCTACACGATTCGCTTGATTGGACTTCAACGCAGGGCGATGGAGCAGCAGCGGCTGACTGACAATCTGGAAAAAGCGAATGCCGAACTGACCAAGGCAAATTCGTCCTTTGAGCGATCGAACCGGGATCTGGCCAGCTTTGCCTACTCGGCCTCTCATGACATGAAGTCACCGCTTCGAGCAATCTGCAATCTTGCCGGCTTCATCAAGGCCGACTCAGAAGGAAGTCTTTCTGAGAAGAGTTTGAAGCATCTTGATCTTCTTTTGCAGCGTACCAGGCGCCTGGATCAGCTTCTCGACGATATGCTCGCTTATGCCAGTATTGGTGCGAATACCGAGCAGACAGATGAGATTCATCTGGCAATGCTATGCAAATCGGTTGCCGGCATGATCGACATACCCGCTGGCTTCAAGGTTTCGATCGATACTGAAGTTCCATTGATCAAATCCTCATCAACGCCGCTGCGACAGTTGCTGATGAATCTGGTGTCCAATGCAATCAAACATCATGATCGCGAATCAGGAAGCATTGACATTCGTGCCCGGTGGGTTGCGGGTCGTGTGGAGTTTGTCGTCTCTGATGATGGTCCTGGCATTCTCAAACAGCATCGACATAAGGTATTTGAGATGTTCAGCACGCTTCAAAGCCGAGATAAGCGTGAAGGCAGTGGGATGGGCCTGGCCTTTGTCAAGCGCCTGATCGAAAGCAACGGTGGCGAAATTCAGATCAGAGGGAACGACGACACGGATCGCGGCACCAATGTCCATTTCACCTGGTGCTGTGAAGCTGTCGGTGCTCTGAAAGATTTTGAGCTTATCTCGAACGTGCAAGTTGTCGGCGAGTCGTTGAACGACGCCGCCGAACCCGATCGTCGGCGAGAACACTCAACTCAGTAAGGGCGATCACCGTTCACGGTGACCCGATGCATCTCGCGGCGGTGGCCGTGGTAGTCGTTGAGCGCATAGTGATGCGTACAGCGGTTGTCCCAGAATGCCAGCGAGCCGACCTGCCAGCGGTAGCGGCAGGTGAATTCCGGGCGCTTGATGTGGTTCAGCAGGTAGTCCAGCAACGGGCGGCTTTCGTCGGCCGTCATGCCTTCGAAACGAGCGGTGAAGGGCTCGTTGACATACAGACATTTGCGGCCCGTCTCCGGGTGAGTGCGTACTACCGGGTGAACGGTTTCCCTGGTTTCGACGCCGTCCTTGAGCTTGGTCGACCGACTGGCATTGCGTTCGGCGCTGACCTGAGTCAGGAAGGCGTCGCTGTGCACCGCATTCAAGCCGCTCAACATCTTGCGCATGCCACTCGATAACATGTCGAAGGCGAGACTCAGATTGGCAAACAGCGTATCTCCGCCAAACGGTGGGACCTCCCTGGCATACAGAATCGAGCCCATCGGCGGCTCGGGCAGGAAAGTCGCATCCGAATGCCAGGTGTCACCAATGTTGTTCATCGCATCGGCTTCCTTCACAACCTGAAGGATCTCCGGGTGCCCGGCCAGTGGCTCGTAGACTGGATGAATGTTGAGCGTGCCGAAGCGCTTGCCGAAAGCCTTGTGCTGTTCGGGTGTCAATTCCTGGTCGCGAAAGAAGATGACGTGATATTCATTCTGAGCCCTGCGGATTTCAGCCAAGACCTCGTCCGTCAGATTGTCAGCCAGATTCACGCCCTGAATTTCGGCCCCCAGCGCACCGCTCACGGGGCTTACTTCGATGTGTCGATAGCCTTGCGGAGCTTTTGCAAGTGTTGGTACGGATTGCAGCATGATGGTCTCCTGTTGATGTTTCTTGAGCGGGCGCCGGGACAGCTGCCGTCGCTACGGTGTTGGCGTTAATGAGGTTGCAACGATCGCGCTTGGCCATCTGCCTCGTGCATCCGTTGGCATTCTCAGGTCTTGACACCACGATACGGCCGCGGCGGTAGCTGGCCGACCCATTCGGCCGTCTGAAAATGCTCTGCAAGCTCGCCCAGACGGATGCCCAGATCCGGCAAGGTTGCTTCGGTAATACGGGCTGCGGGGCCGCCACAGTTGAACGCGGCCATTGCTTCATTGGACAGTTCAACCGCGACACCAACCGCGTTGACATCGTTCTCCCAGGTGCCGATTGCCGTGCAATAGCCTTTTTCTGCGTATTCGTTTTCAGCGGACCGCAGAGCGCGTTCAACGCTGGCGAAGCGCTTGGGGTCGTAACTTTGATATTGGCTCAGGATGTCGGTTTTTTCGGTGGCGGAGGCGGCCGCGAAATAGGCCCGCCCCATGGCTGTTGTTTCCATCGGAATGCGCGAGCCGATATCGAGGGGCAGAGCCCGCACCGTTCGGTCGCGGGAGCGCTCGATGAAGATCATCGACAAGCCATCGCGTATGCCCAGCGACACCGTGCCGCGCGAATGGTCGGCCAGCTCTTGCATCATGGGCAGTGCAATCAGACGTTTGTCCATCGTCGCCATCACCGGGTAACCCAGTGTCAGCACGCGCGGATGCAGACGGTACCGGCCGCTGTCGGGACAGACGAAGATATAGCCGAGAGTGACCAGCGTATGGACGAGTCGGGCGACAGTTGATTTGGGCAAACCGGTGGCCAGCGCGAGATCACCCAGACTCATCCGGTTATGTTCGGGCGAGAAGGCTGCGATCACCGACAGGCCGCGGGCCAATCCATTGACGAACGCGCGGTCCTTACCGTCTGCTGTCACTTTGCTGTCGCTCACTGTCTCCGGTCTCGATTGGCGCGCGCCGTGCTTTCCGGAACGCTTGTTTGCAATTGGCGATTAAACTCCAGTTCCGAGAAGAGTGTCAATATGCGGCACGCCGTACCGCTAAGCGGTACATCCATAATGAGAGGAGCAAACGAGATGAAAAAAACGACAGTCATCACCGGGGCCAACCGCGGAATCGGCCTGGCCACCGCGCAAATGCTGGCCGATCTGGGGCATCACGTCATCGGCACTGGCCGCAGCGCACCGGAAAGTTTTCCCGGCACCTTCTATGAGGTTGATTTCAGTGATGCTGAAAATCTAGCCGCCGTGGGCGCAGAAATGGCCAAGCGCCATGTCGTGACGGGGCTGGTCAATAACGCCGGCTTGTCGCGCCCCGCTTCCATCGAGACAGTGACGATGGAAGAAATGGATGCGCACTATCAAGTCAATCTGCGCGCCCTGGTGCAGTTGACCCAATTGCTGCTGCCGCATCTCAAGGCCTGCGGTGACGGCCGCATCGTCAATATTGCAAGCCGCGTGGTTGTCGGTCGGGCGATGCGCACACCTTATGCGGCGAGCAAGGCGGCGGTGGTGGGTCTGACGCGCAGTTGGGCGCTGGATCTGGCGCCCGATAACGTCAAGGTCAACTGCATTGCCCCCGGACCCATCGCCACCAAGATGTTCAAGGCCAATCATCCCGAGGGATCGAAGGAGCTTGCGGACATCATGGCGCAGATCCCACTGGCCCGAGTCGGTGAACCCGAAGAAATCGCTGGCCCGATCACGTTTCTGTTGTCACCGGCGGCGTCTTATGTGACCGGGCAGACGCTGTACGTGTGCGGCGGCGGCAGCATTGGTCACGTGCCGGTCTGATATCGGCAAGCAGGCGGTCGGGTCCACAGATCAGCACGGTGGACGCCGCTTGTCGTGCTGGCCGGAATCAGGTTCCTGGGTCAATTGAAGCGTCATCGACGAACTGGTGCCGTCGGCGTGGCAGGTAAAGTCCGTCTTTGAGTTCACGGATGTATAGAACGAGCTTCTCTCGGACTTCGTTGTGCAAGGACCATGACGCAAAAGGGCTCCTGCACGAAATCCACACCCAGAGTACGGCGACGCCTTCGGTCACGTCGACCATTTCGACGACGGGAGGCTCGCCCGTTGACCTCGGATCGGATTCGACGATTTCCCTCGTCTTCTGCCGAACCGCATCCATGTCAATCCGGTAGTCAACAGGGATCTTCACGATGCGTTTGACCGTGTCATCTTCCTTGGACCAGTTCTCTAGCGGCTGCGAAAGTAATTCACTGTGGGGGACGATAAGGCGCGTATCGGTCCAGGTACGCAGCACGGTATAGGCAAAGGAGATATCTTCTACCGTGGCCCAGTGCTCGTTGTAGACAACGACGTCGCCGACGCGCACCGGATCGGTCAGGGCAATCTGCAGGCCTGAAACCATATTCCCCAGGAGCGGCTGGGCTGCGATGGCAACAAGCACACTGAGCGCGCCGGCCGACGCGAGAATGGAGACGCCAAGCGTTTCGAATACACCAACCCGCAGCAATATGTAGCCGATGCAAAGCAGCGAAACCACAACCACAGATAGTCTTCGCGCGACATAGACGGTCGTTTTGATGCGTCGGTTCTCCGGATCATCGAATCCGAGCGGCACTACGAACCTCTGGCTCAGTGCGTGGCTCAGGCCTGAGACCAGCTGGACGACGAGCCATGCGCCGGCGATGAGTCCTACCGCTTCCGATCCTATATCGAGTCTCGATACTGCCGGGCCAGTCAGAATGACGAATTCTTGCAATCCAAAGCGAAACGCCACGATTGCCGTGATCGTGGCAAAGGGCAACGCAATCTTGTTGCCGACGCGCCAGAGTCTGGCTGGCAGGCGTCGGAACAGGAACAGGATGCCATGGAAAACTGCAGCCCACAGGATGACGGAGCTTACGATCAGAAATGCCGCCGCTACCCAGCCGGCAACGGACGTGCGCCCGAGTGCGTCGACTCGTTTGTCGAGAGGCAGCCACCGATTGAGCAGTTCGTGTCCGACTTCGCGGTAAATGGCTGGAATCTGCTCGACCGCGAAGGGCGAGAACAACCAGACGGCCTCGCCGTTCGATGGCCGGAATCTTTGCAGGCTTACGGGAACGGGGCGGCCATCGAGGTCGACTACCCCGAGTTCGACTGATCTGCGGCTGTACGGGATAGCCGATCGTTGCAGCTCGGGCAGCACGCGCGCATCCGGTTGGTCCGGAATGTCGTCCCAGTCGACGAGGTCTTGTCGCCACAGGATGTACGCCAGTTTCAACGCCAGTTCAGGTGCAAGCTCAGCCTGTTGCTCGACCGGAAGATTGTTCAGATTAAGGGCGTTTGCGGCTTGGCGAAATTCATCGCGTTCAATGGCATTGAAGAATGATTCAAGAGTTGCTCGCGGGGTGTCCAGACGCAGACCGCTTGGTTCTCCATTCAAGCCCGCGTTGAGTTCGGCCGTATCAAAAGCAAACGGGCGGCTGCTCTCGTTGGCGTCTTGAGCCCGGGCTTGAGGCTGGACCTGAAGCAGAACGAAGGTGAAGCACGCAAACAAGAGCATGCCGGGCACTTTCAACGATACGAGGTTCGGTTTCACTGGTGGCGTCATGGTGAGCTTGCCGGTTGCGGGCAGAAAATCAGACCATAAGCCAGAAGAATTGTCGACCGGCGCCGGCGGGCTGTTCGTGCGCGGGCACGAGGTTTGCACTGCAGACGCGGCGCAGGTCAGCGAGAACACCTTCTTGCAGCCAGTCGCAGATTCGAATCAAACCGGCTGGTCTGGATGACACGAACATTTAGGGTTGATTGATTTCAGAGACGCGTCTGCGCTGCGTTGTCGATCAATGATTCATCCAGCAGTCAAACCTGGATTACCGATGAAAAAACGAACCACATCAATCACATTCGCAACGGCAATCATCGCCTCTGCCCTGGCTCTCAGCGCCTGTGGCGGCGGTGGCGACGATGATACGGCAACGCCCGCGCCAACCCCCACGCCGACGCCGAGTCCGACCCCGTCACCCGGTCCGTCGCCAGCGCCAACACCGAGTCCAACCCCCAGTCCAAACCCAAGCCCCAGCCCAACGCCTGGGGCGACCATTCCGCTTGAGGCAAGCTACGCCGCTCAGTCAATGACTTGTACGATTGGTGAAGATCCGCCAAGCAGCACGACGGCAGGTGTGACGGTGAGTTATGCCAACAATACGCTCACGATCGATAACCCGGGTGTTCCGGGCGCGGATGAAGTCTTGTTTGATGCCGGCTCAGCAAGTGCGCCGAATCCAAGCGGCCGGGATGATCAGGCATCGAATCCCACCAGCGCGACCTACTCCGGTACGGGTGTGTTGAATGGTGCCGAGGCTCAGGACGTCGTCATGTCGGTCAGCAATACTGACAAGAAATTGCTCGGTGTGCTGTACAACCCGCGTCCGGCAAACACCACGCAGGAGGAATTGGACCGTATTGAAGACGCGCGGGTCCGGTGTGGCAATCAGCTGAAGACACCATAGACGAGGAATCGAAGCTGGCGTTGCCTGATGCGATGTAAAAGCAGGGGGCGGGCACGTTGTCGGATCGGCGTATTCGTCGTCTCATCCCTATTACAGGCACCGTCAATACTGTTTCCTGATGGATGTGAGCAGTTGAGTGCTTCGCTCGACTGCTCACATCGCTCGGCCTTGTCGTGACCGTCAGCTCACCGAGATTGGAATTTTGCGTGGTTGCGCATGTTTGGCTTTCGGAATGCGCAGC
Organism: uncultured Burkholderiaceae bacterium; assembly: GCA_963976885.1. Classification (GTDB taxonomy): domain Bacteria; phylum Pseudomonadota; class Gammaproteobacteria; order Burkholderiales; family Burkholderiaceae_E; genus JAUIAI01. The sequence goes on along the minus strand of CAXBNM010000002.1, from coordinate 42,579 downwards.
TTCAAGACTCCCTGCCGGAAATCGGCCTGAATATTGTCGCGATCAAGCTCTTTGCTCAGTGCAAAGTTGCGCCGGTAGCGCGCCATCTGCATCTCAGCATGGTTTGCTGACATCTGTTCCGGGAGACTGAGCGTCATTTCACCTTCTATCACCAGCTCGTCGCCGTCCAGTTTCAGATCCAGTCTGTCTTTGCTGACCCCCGGCATGTCGGCGAACAACGTAATGCCGGAGCTGTCCTCGATCACATCGACGGGTGGCCGAAGCGCTTTGCGCTCACCACCTGCGCGATCCGTCGCGGTGGGCTGGTCATCTTGTGAGACGACATCTGACCCGTGCTGTTTGTCCAGTTCTGTTCCTGTGCTGACAGGCGTTTCGGTTGCGGTATTCATAAGTCAAGACTCCTCATGAAAGTATTGATCTTCCTGTGTTGCGGTCCGGTTACTGAATAGTGATTCGGCGCGGTTGAGCCGCTTCCTGGCGCTTCACATGGATATGCAACACACCTTCCCGGTAGTTTGCCGAAACGCTGTCCGGGTCGATGTCTTCAGGCAAACTCACCACGCGTTGGAAACGGCCGGCGAAGCGCTCCGACAGGTGCCTGATTTGCTTTGTAGTGCGGGCTTGGTCCGGACTTGCCTGCGCTTGCTGACTTTGCTCAGTGTCGTCCACGTGCCAGGGGTCGGCAGAACGCTCGCCCGTAATCGTCAGAACGCCTCGATCAAGATCTACATGAATTGAATCAGGGTCTACGCCCGGCGCGAAAGCGTACAGTTCAACCGAAGTCGGCGTCTGTCCGATGTTCAGGGCCGGGAACGTTCCGCGTGCAACGCCGCGGATGCTGGGGGCAAACTCGAACAGGCTCTGAGCTTCGCGCTGGAGCTCATCGAGTTGCGACCAGAGATCGCGTGAAAACAATGTCGAGTACATGCTTTCCTCCATGAATGTCGAAGAATTGGCACCGCCAGACATTCCAGCAAGTGCCTGCAAGCACAAATTCGGGGCTGGCCAATTGCGTTTCAAGAGCCCTTTTTCTGTCGGCGCTTGAGATCGCAACGGAACGCTGTTTTACCCGAGCAACAAGACTGTGTGCAACGGGCGACGCAGCAACGCAGCATCGACGCAACGTGGAGCAAGGCATTGCCAGACAACGAGCCGACTCTCCTGGAGCAGGTCGAGGGGGAGCCGGCCGCTGTGAGGGCTGCCTGTGCTGCTGCTGACCGGCGTGCGTCAGTGAGCAACCCGATAAGGCTCGAGTTCGCCCAGCAGTTTTTCCGTGTCGATGCCCAGGCCCGGAGTCTCGGTCAGCACCGCGTCACCCGCGTCGATCGTGAGCAGCGGGCCTTGCAGCAAGGTGCGTAGCGGATTGTCGTTGGCGTCAATCTCCATCAGGCCGTCGCCGCCTGCTGCTGCCAGCAGATGCGCCGAGGCCAGCAGGCCAATACCTCCGCCCAGATAGTGCGGGCAAAATCGCCGACCCGCCGCGAGGATTCGGCGGGCCAGCGGCAACCCGCGTGACAGGCCGCCCCATTTGGCGATATCGGGTTGCACGACGCGCAGGCAGCCAGCTTGCAGGGCGAGGTCGAAGGCTTCGTCGCCGGCGATGTTTTCGCCACCGGCCAGCGCGATGCCGGCGGTATCGACAAGGCGCTGCCATTGCGGCCAGGGCTGGTCGGCGCGCAACGGCTCTTCCATCCAGGCCAGGCCAAAGCGTTGCATGGCCGGTGCCTGCGCGCAGGCCTGCTCGAGGGACCATGCCTGATTGGCGTCGACGGCCAGGCTCAGTTCGTCGTTGACGGCGCGAATGGCCTCCAGATTGCGCAGGTCGCGCGCGGCACCAAAGCCTACTTTCAGTTTGAAGTGGCGGTAGCCTTCGTCCCAGCGTCGGCGCACCAGTTCTTCCGGGGCGGTCGGGTTCAGTCCGCTGGCATAAACGCTGATCCGCGGATTTTCGCCGCCCAGCAGACGCCACAGGGGCTGGCCGGTGCGCTGGGCGAGCAGATCCCAGAGCGCCAGATCGGCGCCGGCAATGGCTTGCGCAAACGGGCCGGGTTCACCGGACTGCAGCGCCAGCACATGCAGTCGGTCGCTCAGATGCGCGAATGCGGCTTCGGCGTCGGCAAAGGTCTGGCCCTGCAGCAACGGGGCAATCGTGCTGTCGACGAGTCGGGCGCGATGCTCGGCACCGACCGAGGGAAAGTTGCACCACACTTCGCCCCAGCCCTGATTGCCATCGGTGTCGGTGATGCCGATCAACACCATGGGTCGCGAATGCATGGTGCCAAATGAGGTTTGCACCGGCACACTCAGCGGTGCGCGATACACGCGCGCCTGGACGGATGCAATGGTGATGGGCTGGCTCATCGGGTCTCCTGGTTTGTTATCGGTTGGCAGTCTGGCGCGCGGTTGGCGCTCAGGCGCGCAAATCCATATCGAGGCGAATGAAGTCGCCCCGGTAGGTCACGTCAGCAAGATAGATTATCCGGCTATCTGAGCTGTACAGAATTCGCCGCACTTCGGCGACCGGATCACCGATCGGAATGCCGATCAGGTGGGCTGTTTCAATATCGCATTTGGAAATCACCATGGTCTGGCGTGCACGGGCAATGTCGATCCCCGGATGCGAGGACAGCACCGGCAGCGCCAACTCGGCGCGGAACCGCTTGCTGGCCAGCTTGAAGACATCTTCATCGATGTACAGCGAAATCACGCAATAGGGAATGTCGTCGCGCGAATGGGTTCGCGTCAGATGACGGTAGCGGCGGCTCAGTGTTCCGTCGTCAATGGTGCCGGGCGGCGAATCACGATCTTCCTTCAGGTTATTGAGGGCCGGCTTGTCACCGCTGTACATCGCGACCAGGTCCTGCAAGGTGGTTTCAACCTTGAGCCGGCGCTGGCCTCTGGGGGCGCCCGTGACAACCGTGCCGCGGCCGCGTTGCGGCAACAGCAAGCCGTCGGCCTCGAGCAGTTTGATGGCTTGCCGAACCGTAACCTTGGCGACATCGAATTCCGCCATCAGTTCGACCAGGGTGGGTAACAGGTCGCCCTGGCGCCAGATGCCTCGGTCAATGCGCTGACGCAGCACCTCGGCAATCTGCAGATACAAGGGCACGCGGGTAGCGCTCAGGACGGTTTTCGACATGGGTATGGTTCGGTAAACGGAGGCCGTCCGAGTCAAGGGCAGGGCCAATGGCGATGAGCCAGGAGCCGATTGGTGTCTGGACAAGCCGGGGCGAATAGTGCCTATAATTAGAAACAATAGAATCTTAACCTCTCGTCGCCAGACGGGGTGGAAATGAGTCCGAGTTGCCGCGGCGGTAACGCCTGGCACAGACTATTCGATAAGCAGTAGCTGGTTTTTGCGGCACCCGAGGGAGACATATTCCATTGCAAGACGCTAATACGTCATCCGGACGCATGACCGCCGGCTATGACTACATCATTGTCGGGGCCGGCTCGGCCGGTTGTGTGCTGGCCAATCGGCTCAGTGCCGATCCGTCCACGCGCGTGCTGTTGCTGGAGGCAGGCGGGCCGGATCGCAATTTCTGGCTGCGCTTACCCGTCGGCTACTTCCATTCCATCTACGACCCGTCGGCTTCCCGGCTGTTCAAAACCGAGCCCGGGGCCGAGGTTGCCGGGCGCAGCATCGATTGCCCGCGCGGGCGGGTGCTTGGAGGCTCCAGTTCCATCAACGGGCTGATCTATATTCGCGGTCAGCATCAGGACTTTGATGACTGGGCGGCGGCCGGTGCGCACGGCTGGGGCTTCAACGATGTGTTGCCCGCGTTCAAGCGACTGGAGCGTTTTGCCGACGGTGATCCGGCCTACCGGGGCAGCAATGGCGAGTTGGCGGTTTCCGATCTGCGTAACCAGAACGACTTGTGTGATGCCTGGCTGGCGGCGGCTCAGGCCACTGGTCTGCCGGCCAACGCCGACTTCAACGCAGCCACCACCTACGGGGTGGGCCGGTATCAGTTGAGCATTCATGGCCACTGGCGCAACAGTGCGTCGCGGGCCTTTTTGCGACCGGCGCTGACTCGCCCGAACCTGACCCTGATTACCGGCGCACAGGTCACGCGGGTGTTGTTCGAGGGCCAACGTGCCAGTGGCGTTGAGTGGACGGTTGACGGTGCGCGTCACAGCGCGGTGGCCGATGTGGAAACGATTCTGGCGGCCGGCGCCATTCAGTCGCCGCAGTTGTTGCAACTATCGGGGGTTGGCCCGGCCGAATTGCTGACCGGAGCCGGTATCAGTGTTGTTGCCGACCGGCCGCAGGTCGGGATGAATCTGCAGGATCATCTGCAGATGCGCACCATTGTGCGCATTCGCGGCAAGGGCTCACTCAACGACCAGATTCGCAATCCGTTCAGCCTGCTTGGCATGGGTGCGCAATGGTTGTTCAAACAGGCCGGTCCGCTCACGGTGGGCGCCGGTCAGGTGGGCGGCGCGGCATGCACTCGCCATGCGCAAAATGCGCGCCCCGATGTACAGTTCAATGTGATGCCCTTGTCGGTCGACAAACCCGGCATGCCCTTGCACCGTTATTCGGGCTTTACCGCATCGGTCTGGCAGTGTCATCCGAGTTCGCGTGGGCGCGTGGCCATTCGCAATGCCGATCCATTGGCTGACCCGATCATTGAAGCCAATTATCTGAGCACGGAACTGGATCGCCAGACCCTCACCGAGGGCGTGAAGATCGTGCGCGACATCGCCAACCAGGCGCCGTTTCGTGATTTGTGGGACGAGGAGATCGTGCCCGGCGCCGATACGGCCCATGATGATGCGTCAATTCTTGCGGCGATTCGTCAACACAGCGGTACCGTCTATCACGTCTGCGGTACCTGCCGGATGGGCGCAGATGCACAAGCTGTTGTGGACCCGACGCTCAAGGTCAATGGCGTCGAGGGGCTGCGCGTCATCGATGCCTCGGTGATGCCGCAGATCACCTCGGCCAATACCAACGCCGCTTCTTTGATGATCGGCGAACATGGTGCGGCGTTGCTCCGCGGTGCCTGACTGAATGCTATGTAGCCAACTTTTTGCTCACCACCCATAGAACGACAGGAGACATCAATGAAGAACAGATTTGCAAGACTTGCCCTGGGGGCAACCCTGGCGGCGTTGGTCGCACCTGCGATGGCCGAACCCAACCCGATGGACTGGCGCTCGGTGCCGGAAACCAAAGGTCAGATCGTGATGAAGGTTGGCCATTCGGTAAACATGGAATGGAGTTCACACACTGCCACCCTCAAGCGCTTTTCAGAGTTGGTGTCGATTTACTCGAACAACGAGATCCGCGCCGAAATCTTCCCTGGCTCACAACTGGGTGGCGAGCGTGAGATGCTGCAGCAAGCCCGTCAGGGTGCGTTGCAGGTAACGCTGCCTGCCACCAACAATATGTCGGCGCTGGCCCCCAGCCTGAATGTGTTCGTGTTGCCTTACATGGCCACCAGCACCGAGCAGGTGAACTACCTGCAGGACAAGATGACGCCAACGTTGGTGCCGCGGGTCATCAAAGAGGCCGGCGTGCGGATCGTCGGCTGGGAAAACAGCGGCTGGCGGGCGTTTTTCTATAAGTCGGACAAACCGATCGAGAAGCCTGCCGATCTGGCCAACCTGAAAATGCGCGTGCCGCCCAACCCGATCATGATCGCTTCTTACGAAGCCTGGGGCGGCAAGCCGACGCCGCTGGCCTGGAAGGAGTTGTACAGCGCATTGCAACAAGGCGTGGTTGAGGGCGGGGACAATCCGGTAACCGATGTGATCGGCATGAAGTTTCATGAAGTCATCAACCGGATGACGACCTTCCACTACACCATTCTGACCCATCCGATCGTGGTCAGTGAGCGCTGGTATCAGAAGCTGTCCGAACCGCACAAGGCGGCCATTCTGCGTGCCGGCAAGGAAGCTACCGACTACATCCGCTGGTGGCAGCCGCTTGACGAGAAGCGCTGGTGGGCCGAAGCCGAGAAGGCGGGTGTGAAGATCACGGCGATCAAGGACGAGTCGGAATGGATTGAAAAAGCCCGTGCCATCTGGCCCAAATACTATGACACGATCGGCCCCGACGGCAAGGAACTTGCCGAGCAGGCGCTGGGTTATCTGGCCGAGTTCGACAAGGCCAACAAGTAAGTACTGCTGAACGTCCGGGCCCTCGCGTGGGCCCGGTTCGCTGACAGGTCGGTGTCGTCGCGCACCGGCCTGGATTCATCCTGGTGGAACGATGGAACGACTTCTGCGCAAAATGCTTTTCTCCGTTTCGGCCGTCTTGCTCTTTTTCATGGTTGGCTCGTTGTTTCTGCAAGTCCTGGCCCGTGAATTTCGCTGGTCGGTCGACTGGACCGAGGAATCGGCCCGGTTCGCCTTCATTGCGATGGTGTTCATCGCCGCCGCTTATGCCACGTTGACCAACTCGCATTTGCGCGTGACGGTGTTTTCCAACTGGGTGGCCAGCAAAATCGGCGAACGGATTGTCAATGTGGTGCACAGTGTCATCCTGATTGCCTTTGGCGGGGTGATGACCTGGTTCAGTCTGGTGAACTTTCAGGAAGGTCTGCAATACCCGAATATCTCCCCGGCCATCGGCTTCAATCAGAACTATCTTTTCGTGTTCATGATCTTCGGGTTCACGATGATTACCTTGCTGCATCTTGCCCAACTGATCGGCTTTTTCAATGCCAAGGCGGATGAAGCAGCATGAGCGATATTCATCTGATCTTGCTGGTGGTGTTCCCGATTCTGCTGCTGATCGGGCTGCCCATTTATGCCGCCCTGGGTATTTCGGGCCTGGCCATTTCCTACCTGACCGACAGCCCGCTCGAGTTCGCGACGCAAAACGTCCTGAACGGGCTCGACAACTTCCCGCTGCTGGCAATTCCGGCTTTCATTCTGGCCGGCAACATCATGGAGAAGGGCGGCATCACGAATGACATCATTCGGATTTTCCGCCATCTGTTCGGTCACATTCCCGGCAGCTTGGGCATTGTCACGATTTTCTCCTGTACGTTTTTCGCCGCCATTTCCGGGTCCGGTCCGGGCACGGTGGCAGCCATTGGTTCCATCCTGATTCCGGCCATGATTCGCTACGGCTATCCGCCGGCCTATGCCGCGTCGGTGTCGGCCACCGGTGGCACGCTGGGCGTGATGATTCCGCCCAGCAATCCGCTGATCATCTACGGCATCATTGCCAATGTCTCGATTGCCGATCTTTTCGCCGCCGGCTTGTTGCCGGGGATGATGATTGCGGTGCTGCTGGCGCTGGTGGCCTATTTGCTGGCCCGCCGGTCGGGCGCGGTACTCGCCAGCGATGCCGACGGCGAGCGCGAAACGATTCTGTCCCTGATCTGGCAGGGCAAGTTTGCGCTGGCCTTGCCGGCGCTGATTCTCGGCGGTATCTATTCGGGCATCTTCACGCCGGTTGAGGCGGCGGTGTGCGCGGTGGTTTATGCGCTGATCGTGTCGCTGGCCATTTACCGGAAGATGTCGTGGGCCGATCTGATGCTGGCCGTCGATGGTGCTGTCAAAATGGGCGGCGCGTTGATGATCATCGTTGCCTGCTCGACCTTGTTCGCCACGGTTGTAACGCTGGAGCGCATTCCGCAGCAAATTGTTGAAAGCCTGTCGGGCCTGACCTCGAGCGCCATTCTGGTGTTGCTGCTGATCTGTCTGCTGCTGATTATCATCGGCACGTTCATGGAGACGATTTCGGCCATCATCATTCTGGCGCCGATTCTGGTGCCGCTGGTGGTCAGCTACGGCATCGATCCGATTCACTTCGGCATCATCCTGATCGTCACGATCGAAATTGCCTTTCTGACCCCGCCGTTGGGTGTCAATCTTTTCGTGGCCAGTCAGATTGCCGGCATTCCGTTCGAAAAAGTGGCCTGGACCATCATGCCGTTTGTAGCGACCCTGATCGGCGCGATGCTGATCATCGTCTTCTTCCCCTCAATAAGCCTGACCTTGCCCGAATGGTTGCGGGCGCTGCGTTGATGAGCCAATGTGATGAGTAAAACCGATCAGCCCAAGCCTGTCGCCAGAGTCGGCGTGGTGGTGCGTGACAATGACAACGTGGCCACCTTGCTCGACAACGAAACCGAACTGACCACGCTGACCAGTGGGCTGCGCATCGAAGCCGGGATCGGCTTTGGCCACAAGGTCGCGCTTTGCGCGCTGGCACCAGGGGCCGAAGTCATCAAGTACGGCGTCGTGATCGGCCACGCCACCACCGCCATCAATGCAGGAGAGCATGTTCATGTCCACAATGTCCGCTGATCTGCTCGGGCAGGGCTGGGCGCGTGCCGACAGCGCTCCCGGCATGCGCAATCATGTGCTGGCCTTGTCAACAGTGGCGCTCACCGATCGGCTCACGCAACTGGCCGCGGCTCAGGTGGACGGCGTGCTGGCGCTGACGCCGGGCTTGTCGCGTGGTTTGCGCGACCCCGATGCCGACCTGCAGGAGCGGGTCCTTGAAGCCTTGATCCGTCATCCCAACACCGGCGCAGTGCTGGTGGTGGTGCATGACGCTCCCGCGGCGCGGCGCATGCGCGAAAAGCTGGCCGACCTGGCGCGTCCGGTGCAAGTGCTGGCATTCATGGCTTGCCACGGCTATGCCGATGCCCTTGACCAGGCGGTGGCCGCGTTGCGTGCCTTGCGAACGGCCGCCTCGCAAACCCCTCGCGTGCCGTTGCGGCTCGCCAATCTGGCGGTGGCGCTTGAATGCGGTGGCTCCGATGCGAGCAGCGCCATCTGTGCCAACCCGGCCATCGGCCGCTTTGTCGATCGGCTCATCGACGCCGGCGGCACCGCCATTGTTTCTGAAACCGCCGAGTTTGTTGGCTCGGAAGCCGTTATTCGCAAGCAGGCGGCCAACGACGAGGTGGCGCAGCAGATTCTTGCCTGCATTGCCCGCGAGGAGGCCATGATGGCCGCCGACGGTCAGGACTATCGGGGTGTCAATCCGACCGCTGAAAACATCGAGGCCGGGCTGACCACCCTGATCGAGAAAACCATGGGTGCCGTCAGCAAGATCGGCCAGCGGCCGATTGATGGCTGCCTTGGCTTTGGGCAGGCTCCGAGTCGCGCGGGTCTGTACTTCATGGATACGCCGTTTTTCAGCCCGGCATCCATTACCGGCATGGTGGCCGCCGGTTGCCAGATCACGTTGTTTGCGATGGGGGTGTTCAATCCATCGGGCAATCCGCTCGCGCCGACATTGAAAATTTGCGGCAATCCCAAAACGCTGTCGGTGTGGGGCGAGAGTATCGATGTCGATGTGTCGGGCCTGATTGCCGGCACCACGACGCTCGATGCGGCGGCCGGCGATATTGCCGGTGCCATTGCTGCCTGCATAGATGGTGAACGCACGGCCACTGAACGCTGGCAGGAAGGGCAGATCATCATTGCCCGCAGTCTGCCGGCGCTCTGACCGACGCCCGACTCGGGCTCGGTCAACCCCGCGTGTTCCGGCAATGCGTTATTGTCGAGTCAGACCCGTTGCCCAGGAGCCATCAATGATTGAACAGAACCTAGCCATCAAGACTGCCGATGGTGTGCTTGATACCTTTGTCTGCCAACCCGATGAGGGCGGCCCGCATCCGCTGGTCATCATCTACATGGATGCGCCAGGTATCCGTCAGGAATTGCGCGATATGGCCAGTCGCCTGGCCAGCGTGGGCTATGTCGTCGCACTGCCTAATTTGTATTACCGCGTCGGGACCGAAGGCAACTACGGTTACGACCTGAGCAAGATCCGCACCGACGACAGTCATCAGCAGAAAATGCACGACTGTCGCCTGTCACTGACCAACGCCGGCATTGTTGCCGACACGCAGAGCATGCTCGGGCCGCTGCGCGCGCTCGATGGCGTGGCCCAGGGGCCCATCGGCTGCATCGGCTACTGCATGAGTGGCCAGTTCGTGGTTGCTGTTGCGGCAGCTCTTGGCGATGATGTTGCCGCCATTGCCTCATTCTATGGCGTGGGCATTGTCTCCGATGCTCCCGATTCGCCCCATCTGCAGGCCGACAAAGTGCGTGCCGACAGCTATCTGGCGTTCGCCTCCGATGATCCCTGGGTGCCTGCGAATGTGCTGGAAACCCTGCCGGGGGTTATTGACAAAACAGGCTGGCGCGCCCGGATCGAGGTTTATCCGAACACCTCACATGGCTTTGCATTCCCCGCCCGTGCCGATTACAGCCGGGCCGCGGGCGAGCGCCACTGGGCGCGCATCTTTGCGCTGTTGGCTCGCAATCTGAAACGAGAGGCTGGCGCATGAATGCTTCGGGACAGGATCTGTTGTTTGCCGGCGGCCTGATTTTTACGTCCGACGGCCAGCTCGAGGCGGGCCGCTCGGTGTTGGTGCGGGATGGCCGGGTCGAAGCCATCGGCAATGCCGACGAGTTTGCCGGCTTTACCGGCGAGCGGGTTGATACCACTGACGCCACGCTGTTGCCCGGCCTGATCGATTGTCATGTGCATTTGTTGTTTGGCGCCGAGGGCAATCCGGGTCGGGTCATGGAGGAGCTGGGCCCGGGCGAGGTGGTGTTGCGTGCGCTGAGCAATGCCCAGACCACGCTGGCCGGCGGCATTACTGCGGTGCGCGATTGCGGCGGTAAAGACTATCTGGAATTCGCGGTGCGCGACGCCTGTAACCGACGCCGCTTTCCCGGTCCGACCATCCGCGCTGCCGGGCGCATGATCTGCATGACCGGCGGCCACGGTAACCGCTACGGGCGTGTTGCCGACGGCGTCGACGATGTCGTGCGGGCGGTGCGCGAGCAAGTGCACGCGGGGAGCGACTTCGTCAAGATCATGGCTACCGGCGGCGTGATGACCCAGGGGGTCGATCCGCAGGACGCCCATTACAGCGCCGAGGAAATCAAGGCCGGCATTGATGAGGCCAAACGGTTTCGGCGCACCACGGCCAGCCATGCGCAGGGCACCGAAGGCATTCTGAATGCCACCCGCGGCGGCGTCACATCGATCGAGCATGGTATCTACCTGACCGATGAATGCATCGAAGAGATGCTGGCCCGCGGCACCTATCTGGTGCCGACGCTGGCGGCGATTACAAATATCGTTGAAAACCCCGAGGCCGATATTCCCGCTTGGGCGATGGACAAGGCGCGGGCCGTGGTCGAGGTCCACAAGCGCTCGATCAAGACCTTTGCCGATGCCGGGGGCCGAATTGCGATGGGAACCGATGCCGGCACGCCTTTCAATAAGCACGGCGCCAATGCGCAGGAATTGCGCCATATGGTAGAGATCGGCATGAGCGCGCAGGCTGCGATGACGGCCGCGACCCGGGTCGCGGCCGATCTGCTCGAGTTGCCCGAGCAGGGCCGGCTTGCCGTGGGGGCACAGGCCGACTTTTTGCTCGTCAACGGAAACCCTGGTGACGATATCGCGCGGGTTGCTGATCGAACCCACCATCTGGCGGTTTACAAGCGTGGTCGGCGCTTTGATCCGCAGGCGCACCGGGCCTGAGCGACATCAGCATGACACGGGCCGGCGATAGTCTGCGTAAAAGAGCGCGATAGAAAATCTTCACTGCGCAAGCAGTTGAGGATTTGGCTTTCGTCTCCATCTACGCGTGATGGGCGAGCGCCTTCCGTGTTTGCCCATTTGTAAACTACCGAAACCAATGGAGAGCAGTACATGAGTATGACGAGAAGAGTTCCCGACGTAACCTTCAAAACCCGGGTGCGGGATGAGTCGGTAGCGGGTCCGAATCCGTTCCGGTGGCAGGATGTCACCAGCAAGGAAATTTTCGGCGGCAAGAAGGTCGTCGTGTTTGCTTTGCCTGGCGCCTTCACGCCGACTTGCTCGTCCACCCACCTGCCGCGCTACGAAGAGTTGTTCGAGCAATTCAAGGCTCAGGGCGTTGACGCCATCTATTGCCTGTCGGTCAACGACGCCTTCGTGATGTTCCAGTGGGGCCGTCAGATCGGCGCCAAGAACGTCCAGATGTTGCCCGATGGCAATGGTGAGTTCAGCCGCAAGATGGGCATGCTCGTCAACAAAGAGAATCTTGGCTTTGGCATGCGCTCGTGGCGCTACTCGATGCTCGTCGAAGACGGTGAGATCAAGCAACTCTTTGCCGAAGACGAGTACGGCGACAACTGCCCGACCGACCCGTTCGTTGTGTCCGATGCCGACACGATGCTGGCCTACCTGAAAGGTGAGTCGGCACCGGCCGAGAAGCCCGAGCGGGCCGAATTCGTCGGCTGAGTCTGAGTGTTTTGCCGCCGCGCTGGTGCGTGGTGGCGGTCAGACAGCAAAACAGGTGCCAACCCGTACGGGCTGGCACCTGTTTTTTCATGGGCTGCTTTTGCGCGGCCCGTCAGATTTGCATCAGGTTGGGCACGATCAGGATGATCTGCGGAAATGCGATCAAGACCGCAACCGTCAGCACGTCAGCCACGAAGAATGGCGTGCAACCCCGAAACACATCCTGCACCTTGATCTGCGGGACCACCCCGCTGACCACAAAGCAGTTCAGGCCGATCGGTGGAGTGATCAGGCAAAGCTCAACCATCTTGACGACGATGATGCCAAACCAGATCGTGTCAAAACCCAAAGCCACGATGGCCGGGTGAACAACCGGCAGGGTCAGCAACAGCATGCCGATGGCATCCATGAACATCCCGAGCACGGCGTAGACCAGCAAAATGCAGATCAGGATCGTCATCGGTGAATAGTGCAGCGAGCTGATCCATTCGGCAAAGGCTTGCGGCAATCCGGCAAAGCCCAGAAAGCGCACGTAGATCAGCACGCCCCAGATGATCGTGAAGATCATCACCGTCAGTTTGCTGGTTTCGATCAGTGCCTCCTTGAGCGCACTGGACGGCATGCCGCGCAGCATGGCCAGAATGAAGACGACGAAGGCACCCAGCGCACCGGCCTCGGTGGGCGTGGCCCAGCCGAAATACATGCTGCCGAAGATGATGAACACCACCCCGAAAATCGGGAAGGTCGCCGGTAAAGACTTGACCTTTTCGGTCAGGGTGAAGTGCCGGCTGCGTGGGCCCGATTCAGGCTTGATCATGACCGTGACGACAATGATCAAGCCGTAGATGATCGCCGATACCAGTCCGGGCAGAAAGCCGGCCAGGAGCAATTTGCCGACCGACTCTTCGACGATGATTGCGTAGATGACAAGGATGGCGCTGGGCGGAATCAGTGTGGCCAATGTGCCGCCGGCCGCAACCACACCTGAAGCCAGTCGTGGGCTGTAGCCTTCTCTGAGCATCTCGGGGATGGCGACCCGTGCGAACACCGCTGCGGTAGCGGTACTGGCGCCGGAAACCGCCGCAAAACCAGCCGTCGCAAACACGGTGCCCACGGCCAGGCCTCCAGGAAGTCGACCGAACCAGCGTTTGGCCGCCTCAAACAAGGCCTTGGTAATGCCGGCATGAAAGGCCAGAAAGCCGATCAGGATGAACATCGGCAGCACCGACAACGAGTAGGTGACGGCCTTGGAGTGGGGCACGGTGCCGGCAATGCCGAGCGCGGCATTGAGCGCCTTGTCGAGCGGCATCCGGTTGGCCATGATGGCTACCAGACCAAGCGTGCCGGCCAGTGCCGCGGCAAAAGCCACGCGCATGCCGAGCAGCAGCAGCACCATCATGATGCCTGTAAAGAGCAGGCCAATTTCAAAATTAGTCATCGCGAGGCTGCCTCCACTGCATTGCCTGCTTCAATTTCCTGACGGGCCTGAGCGCTGATGTCTTCGATCAGCGGTACCGCGACAGGGGTCAGGGATGGGTCGCGCAGCAGCCGTAGATAGCCGATGAGTTGAACCAGCAGACGCAGTGCCAGAAAGCCCAGCGCTACCGAAACCATCAGTTTGGACGGCCATACCGGCAGATTGATATCGATGGTGCTGTCGCCGATCTGCCAGGCGCGCAGGAAGTGGTCGAAGCTGTAGCGCGTCAGCAATACAACGATGAACAGCCCGGCGAAGGTGGTGAGCGCTTCAAAGAACCACAGCATGCGGCCGCGGAATCGGTCCAGCACGAGTTCCATCCGGACATGGCCGCCCAGCCGTTGGCAATAGGCGGCGCCCAGGAAGGCAAAGATGGCCATCGATTGTTCGGCGTAATCGATGTAGCCGGGAATGGGCATGTTGAATATCTTGCGACCTATCACCTGAATGGCGGCCAGAAACATCAGCAAGAAGATGGCACCGGCGGCAAACAGGTTCATGCCGTCTTCGATGCGGGTAAGCAGGCGATCGGGCCAGCCGAGGAAGCCTGACGCAACATTGGCGTGTGACATGGGGAGGGGGCCTGAAAAAGCGCAAACGACCGGTCAAGGTGCTGACCGATCGTTTGCTGTTCGACAATATCGTGGGGTTGAAGACTTACTTGGTCGCGTTCAACACGATGTCCAGCAACTCCTGAGCCGGCACACCGGCAGCGGTCTGCTCTTTCACCCAGGCTTCCCAGACCGGCTTGGCGGCCTTCTCACGGAACTCGGCCAGTTCTTCGTCGGAGTAGGTGATTTTCTGAATGCCAGCCTTGTCGGCAACCGGTTCAAACTTGGTGATCGATGCGGCGTAGGCCTTTTCGAGCGCCTTGTAGCCAACCGGAATGGCGTCCTTGAGCATGGTCTTGTACTCGTCGGGCAGCGCATTGTAGGCATCAATGTTCATCACCGTCGGGCAGTTCACCGATCCGGGCGACAGGTTGGTGGTGCGCCAGGTCGAGACCTCATTGATCTTGTACGAGAAGTGCGAATAGAACGCGAAGGCTGCTGCATCGACGGTGCCGCTCTCGATGGCGCGGTAGGTTTCGGGGGCGGTCACGGTGGTCGGCACGGCACCGATTACCGCCATGGCCTTGCCGATGCCACCCAGCGCCCGCACCCGCATGCCGTTGTAGTCGGCAAGCTTGAGTGGCGGATTGCCTTTGCCCATGAATTCATACTGGGGCAGGGCCGCCGACATCAAGACCTGAGCGTTCCACTTGGCCATCTCTTTCTTGACGTAGGGATGGTTGTAGATCGCCATGTCGGCCTTTTCCTGGTCGGCATGGGCGGCAATCGGCAGCATCGGCAGTTCGAGTACCGTGATCGCCCGGTTCTTGTCCGGATGGTAGGAGGCGCAGAACATGGCCATTTCGAAGGCGCCGAGCGAAATGCCGTCGAGGTTTTCACGCGGCTTGGACAAGGTGCCGTAGTTCATCGTGATCGTGAAGTCACCGCCGGATTTTTCGGCAACATAGGCGGCCACCGCTTCAGCACCTTCGGTGAAGGCGCGGCGCTTACCCCAGACCGACAGATTCCACTGGACTTTTTCGGCGGCAACTGCAGACTCGGCGGTGGCGAGTGCGCCCAGGCCGATGGCGCCGATAGCAAAGGACAGGCTCACGGTCAGAGCCGTGGCGCGAGCGGCCACAGGCCTGGATTGGTGGTTGGATTGCATGGTGATCTCCCTTTCGTTGATGGCAGCGCAGGCTGCTCGTCTATGGTGCGATGTTGCATTGCACACTTTTAAGCGAATGGTCGGGCCTGCGGCAGTCTGGCGACGCACGGCTGACCCGATTCGGGTCCGAGTGTATCAACGAATGCCGGCGCTCGTTGCCGACTTGTTTGCATTTGGTCGCGGATGCCCGAATTCTCTGGCTCTCGGCAATGCGTGCCCCGGCTGGTGGGTGGCCATCCGGCCCATGGCGTCGATACCTGTTACATCCAAACAGGTGCCTGGGCAGCGTGAAATTGCTAAGGTTGAGATGGCGGCATGATGGCTCGACGCCGCATTCATCGGCCAAGGGCAGTGGTTGTCGATTGAGCAGCCAGCTGCCTCGGTGCATGAGCACGCATGACAACAAAAAGGAGTGGAGATGATTTCAGTCAACATCAACGAGCAGGAACAGTCCTTCGACGGCGACCCGCAGATGCCCTTGCTTTGGTATGTGCGCGATCAGCTCGGGCTGATGGGCACCAAGTACGGCTGTGGTGCGGCGCTGTGCGGCGCCTGTACGGTCCATGTCGACGGTGAAGCCGTGCGGGCCTGCGTCACGCCCATGGCGGCGGTGGCCGGCAAGACCATCACCACCATCGAGGGGCTGGACCCGGCTGGTGAGCATCCGACGCAGAAGGCCTGGCGCGACCATAACGTGCCGCAGTGCGGCTTTTGTCAGGCCGGCCAGATCATGCAGGCGGCGGCGTTGCTGGCCGAGAATCCGAAGCCCAGCGCCGAGGAAATCCGTCAGTCAATGGCCGGCAATATCTGTCGCTGCGGTTGCTACCAGCGTATCGATGCCGCCATCAATGCGGCGGCGGTCGAACTTGCTGCCAAGGGGGTCTGATCATGTTGCGCTATATCAATGAGCAGTCCTTGCAAGCCGGTGGCGTCGTTGCCGAACCGGCCCGCGACTCGGGTCCGGCCGTCATCAGCAAGCCGACGCGGCGCCAGTTCATCAAATCGGTTGGCGGCGCCGGTGGTCTGGTGCTGGCCATGCAGTTGTTGCCGGCCGGTCGAGCCGAGGCGTTCGAGCCCTATCCGACCGGGGCCGAAGGCATGCCGAACAAAACCGTGACCAACCCGCATGTGTTCGTGGCGATTGCGCCCGACGGGGCGATCACGCTGACCACACATCGCTCCGAAATGGGTACTGGCGCGCGTACCAGTGTGCCGATGGTGTTGGCCGATGAGCTCGAAGCCGACTGGAGCCGAATCAGTCTCAAGCAGGCCGAGGGCGACGAGCCCAAATATGGCAATCAGGATACCGACGGTTCGCGCAGCCTGCGGCATTTCGTGCAACCGATGCGTCAGATTGGCGCCTCGGTGCGACAGATGCTTGAAGCCGCTGCCGCCGCCCGCTGGGGGGTGCCGGTCGGTCTGGTGCGCGCCCGCGACCATGCGGTCTATCTGCTGAGCGGCGACGGGGCCGAGGCGCGCGAAACCGGGCCGCGTCTGGGCTATGGCGAAATTGCCGCGGCCGCGATGCAGCTGCCGGTGCCTGAGTTCAAGGACTTGCGCTTCAAGACCGATGATCAGTTTCGCTATATGGGTAAAGGAGAAGTCGCGATCGCCGATCTGCACGACATCACCACCGGGCAGGCCAGATATGGCGCTGATATTCAGCTCGAAGGGATGAAATATGCAGTGGTGGCTCGTCCGCCGGTGGTTGGCGGCAAAGTCAGAAGTTTCGATGCCACCGAAGCCCTGGCCGTGGCTGGCGTCGAGCGAGTCGTGCAGCTCGACGGGTCGGCGCCACCGGCCAAGTTTGCGCCGCTCGGCGGCATTGCCGTGGTGGCCAGCAATACCTGGGCGGCCATCAAGGGGCGCGAAAAGCTCAAGATCGACTGGGACAACGGCCCCCATGCCAGCTATGACACCAAAGCCTATGCACAGGCGATGCGTGACACGGCGGCGCAACCGGGCAAGGTGTTGCGAACGCAGGGCGACGCTGAGGCGGCCTTCAAATCGGCGGCCAAAGTGGTGTCGCGCGAGTATTACCAGCAGCACATGGCGCATGCGCCGATGGAGCCACCGGTGGCGGTCGCCAACTTTGCCGACGGCCGGCTCGACATCTGGGCGCCGGTGCAAAGTCCTTATGGCGCGCGCACCGATACGGCCAAGGCACTCGGGCTGAAGGAAGAAGATGTCACCGTCAATGTGTCATTGCTCGGCGGCGGCTTCGGTCGCAAGTCCAAGTGCGACTTCGTCATCGAGGCGGCACTGGTTGCACGTGAGATCGGTGCGCCCGTCAAGCTGCAATGGACGCGCGAAGACGACATTCAGCACAGCTTTTATCACACCACCTCGGTCGAGCGGCTCGAGGCGGCATTCGATGCAGGCGGCAAGCTGACCGGTTGGCGTCATCGTTCGGTGTCGCCGACGATTTTCTCGACCTTCATGCCTGACCCTGGTTATACCAGTGCGCTCGAAGCGGCGATGGGCCTGGTCGATACGCCGGTTGATGTGCCCAATATGTCGATCGAGGCCGGCAAGGCAATGGCCCACACCCGCATTGGCTGGTTCCGTTCGGTATCGAATGTGCCGCCGAACTGGCCCACGAGATGGGGCGAGACCCGAAGGAGATGTTGCTTGAGGTGTTGGGCCCGGATCGCAAGATCGATATCAAGAAGGCGGGCTTGAAGGAGGACTACTGGAATTACGGTGAGCCCTACGAGGAGTTTCCCATTGACGTCGGGCGCCTGCGCAATGCTGTGGAACTGGCCGCCGAGCGGGCTGGCTGGGGCCGGCAACTACCCGCTGGCGAAGGCATGGGGATTGCGGTACACCGCAGTTTCGTTACCTATGTCGCCAGCGTCGTTCGCGTGCAGCTTGCCGACGATGGCAGCATTCGCGTGCCTGAGGTGCACACGGCAGTCGACTGCGGTTTCTGTATCAATCCGGAGCGGGTTCATTCGCAAATGGAGGGGGCTGCGGTGATGGGCATGACCTTGGCGCTGTATTCCGGGGTGGACTACGAAAACGGGGCAGTGCGGCAGTCGAACTTCCACGACTATCCCGCGGTGCGCATCAGTGCCTACCCGGAGAAGGTGCATACGCATATTGTCGAGCATCCGTTCTCGGTTCATGCGACCGGCATTGGCGAACCCGGGGTGCCGCCGTTTGCGCCGGCACTGGCCAACGCCATCTTTGCCGCCAGTGGCAAGCGTTTGCGTGACCTGCCGTTTGGCGACAAGGTCGCCTGAAGCAGGCCGGCCCCGCGCTGAGTTGCGCGGGGCCGGTCATCGGTCAGTCAGTCGGGGTGGCCGATTACGATGGCCCGGAAGTCATTGACGTTCGTCATGGTTGGGCCGGTGACAACTGAATCACCAAGCGCCTCGAAAAAGCCGTGGCCATCATTGTTGGCCAGGCTCTCGGCCGGTGGCATCTGCATGGCCCAGGCGCGCGCCAGCGTGTCGGGCGTGATGATCGCGCCGGCAATTTCCTCCAGACCGTCCACACCATCGGTGTCACCCGCCAGTGCGTAAACCTGCGTGTCGCCGGCCAGCGCCAGCGCCATTGAGAGCAGGCATTCGACATTGCGCCCACCCCGACCCTTGCCGCGCACCGTGACGGTTGATTCGCCGCCCGAGAGCAACACACATGGCGGCGTAAAGGGTTGCTGGCGCCGGCTCACCTGGTTGGCAATGCCGGCCAGGGTGCGGCCCATGTCACGGGCCTCGCCTTCAAGCGCATCGCCAAGAATGTAGGGGGTGTAGCCGGCTTGCCGGGCAACGTCGGCCGCCGCTTCGAGGGCCATTTGCGGTGCGGCAATCGTGGCTACCTGCTGGTCGGCAAAACAAGGATCACCGGGTTTGAGCGATTCGCCGCGGCCACTGGTAAGCATCTCGCGTACCGGCTCCGGCAATTCGATCTGATAGCGATTGATGATGGCCAGCGCATCGGCGCAAGTCGTCGGGTCGGCTACCGTCGGCCCCGAAGCAATGTCGATCGGATCGTCACCGGGCACATCGGAGATGAGCAGGGTCAGCATCCTGGCTGGATGCACGGCCGCGGCCAGACGTCCGCCCTTGATGGCAGACAGGTGCCGGCGCACGCAGTTCATTTCGGTAATGGTGGCGCCGGAGCGCAGCAACTCGCGATTGACCGCTTGCTTGTGTTCGAGCGTCAGGCCCTCGCCAGGCAGCGGCAGCAGAGAAGACCCGCCGCCGGAAATCAAGCACAGCACATGGTCATCGGCGGTGAATGACGCGGCCAGCTCCATCAGCCGCTGCGCCCCTGCCAGGCCGGCAGCGTCCGGCACCGGATGGGCGGCTTCGACGATTTCGATGTGGCGGCATGGCGCGCCGTAACCGTAGCGCGTGACGATCAGGCCGCTGAGCGGGCCCGACCAGTTTTCCTCGACCGCCAGCGCCATGGCCGCCGAGGCCTTGCCGGCACCGATGACGGTCAGTGGCTTGCCGCGCCAGTCCTGGGGCAGAAATTCGGGGATGCGAGTGGCCGGTTGCGCCGAGGCAACGGCGGCGTCGAACATGTCGCGCAGCAGTTGGCGAGTGGCGGCCTCGGGCGGGCTGGCGGGGGCAGAGTCGGTTCGCTGGGTCACTGTTTTTTCGGGCAAAGAGATGATGGTTTGATGAGGCCGGGGCTTGCTCGGCCCTGTCGAAAGGTGGGCGTATGATGCCAGCAGGCGCCGGAGCGTGGCCTTGCACCGCAGCGGTGCCCGCCCCGTCAATGTACCGGGGCTTTCATTATTGTGCTTTTTTACAAGGGAATGCCGCTGATGCTTGTCAGACAAATCTGGACCGCCAATGCCTACCGCAATTTCAATTACCTGATTGCCTGCCCCGAGACGGGTGAGGCGCTGGCGATTGACCCGCTCGACTCGGCCAAATGCCTGGCCGTGGCCAAGCAGGAAGGCTGGGACATCACGCAGATTCTGAATACGCATGAACACCACGACCATACCGGCGGCAACGCGGCGATGGTCGCGGCTACCGGCGCCAAAATTCTGGCCCATGCCAAGGCCGGTGGCAAAATCGACAACATGTCGCGCGGCCTGCAGGCTGGCGACATCGTCAAAGTCGGCAAAACGGTCGAACTCGAAGCCCTCGATACGCCCGGCCATACGATGTGTCACATCTGCATGAAGTCGCACACCGATCAGCCGGCGCTGTTCAGTGGTGACACCTTGTTCAATGCCGGTGCCGGCAATTGTCACAACGGCGGTAATGTCGACGACATGTTCAGCACCTTCAGCAAGCAACTCGGCGCGCTCGAGGCCGACACGCTGGTGTATCCGGGTCACGACTACATCGAGAACAATCTGCGCTTCACGCTTGATCGCGAACCCGACAATGCGGCCGCGGTAGCCGCGCTGGAGTCACTGGCCGATCACGATCCCGACAATGCCCGTGTGACTACGCTGGCCGAAGAGCGTGAATTCAATACCTTTTTCCGCTTGCAGAGCCCTGGTGTCATTGCCCGGCTGCGCGAACGCTTCCCCGATCTGGGCGACAACCCCGATCAGCGCACGGTGTTTGCAAAACTCAGAGAGTTACGCAACGACTGGTGAGTTTCGGTTGACTGCGGTGCTGGCATCACCGGCGCTGGTTTCACTCTGGGCCGCCAGGTCACTTTGCGGCGCGTGAGCGAATCGGATTTGATGCGCCGCAGGCGCCGCTGCTTATCCCAGTGCAGATCGAACTGGCTCGACCGGTCGAGCCAGTACTGCCATACCGGGGCCTTCAGGTCGGGGGTGTAGTTGTGCGGCGGATAACCGATCGCGGTCAGTACCTGTTCTTCGGTCATGCCGATCATGACGCGCATGTGGCGCACCGCATCCTGAATGTCGGGTTCCCAGGTGTGGATTTTTTCGCGCGGACTGGTCTTGACCAGGTAGCGGCGTAAAAAGGCCTCGCCACTGAGTGAGCGGCTGTAATCATTGCCAAGGCTGCGGGTTTTGCCGGCCATCGCCAGCGTGAAGCTGTAGCGACCCTCGCCCTTGACCCAGGCTCGGGTGCCGAACGGAATGATGGCGGTGCCATCAAAGCGATAGTTGATATCGCTGATCCAGTCGTCATAAACCCGCATGTTGCAGCACAGGTAGCCCGAGCTGATCGTCGTTTTGCCGTTCTGGGCGTGGCCGGCTGGCGCTGGCATGAGCAAGGCGATGAGAGCGGCGGGAGCGAGTGCGAAGCGCAGGCAAAGCTTGTCGAACGATTTCATGAGTCAGGCGGGGCGTCGGGGGCTTGATCTTAGTTACATCGTGGCAGCGCGACAACCGCGGCCCGGGATTGGTGCTCTGCTCGGGCTGCAAACGTTTTACTCGTCCTTTCCTGTGCCCGGCCGTCAGGAGGAATAAAATTACAGCTCTGGAGCTGCCCTCAGAGGCTTATCGACCGACCGCAGAGTCGGCGGGCTATCCGGCTCCTGGCAAGAGCCGCCAGACATTCTGAAACCATACTCGAGGTAAATCATGAAAACCAATTCGAACCGACGCAGCGCACTCAGGACTGTGGCAGGGACGGCGCTTGCTGTGCCGGTCATGTTTTTCGGCAAGGATGCACTGGCGGCCAAGAACGACACCATGCGTACCGCGCTCAAATATCAGGACGATGACAAAGACGGCAATCGTTGTGATGCCTGCCTGCACTGGAAGCCGGGCGCCAGCGCCGACGCACTGGGCGGCTGCGCCATCATGCCGGGCGATACCGAAATTGCCCCCGGCGGCTGGTGTTCGGCCTATGTCAAAAAGCCCTGATCGAATGATTGGGTGCCAGGCTTGAAGCGTAGTTTTTCAATCGCTGCGCTGGCGGTCGGCAACAAAAAGCCCACCCTTTATGGGGTGGGCTTTTTCATTCAACAGGCGGCGCATGCCCGCCTTGGGGCGGCTGCGCAATCATCATTGGCCTCAGGGCTGCGCACCCTCGGCCAGATAATCCTGGGCCAGCCGCACAAACAGCGACGCGCCCAGCGGCATGATGTCGTCGTTGAAGTCGTAGCTGGTGTTGTGCAAAAAGCAGCCACCTTCGGCGCCGCCCTGGCCGATGCGCAGATACGCGCCCGGGCGTTGCTCAAGCATGAACGAGAAATCTTCGGCACCCATGCTGGGAGGCAATTGAGCCAGCATGTTGTCGGCCCCTACCAGTTCGGTGGCAATCCGGGCGGCAAAAGCGCTTTCCGCCGCCGTATTGACGGTGGCGGGGTACAGACGCTCGTATTCGACGCTTGCTTTGGCACCGAAGCCGGCGGCTATCGACTGGACCAGATTGCTCAGGCGATCTTCGACCCGGTTCTGAATTTCCCTATTGAAAGTGCGCACGGTGCCGACCAGCTTTGCCTGGCCGGGAATCACACTCATCGCGCCGAGATCGCCGGCCTGCATGGCGC
Source organism: uncultured Burkholderiaceae bacterium (assembly GCA_963976885.1). Taxonomy (GTDB): domain Bacteria; phylum Pseudomonadota; class Gammaproteobacteria; order Burkholderiales; family Burkholderiaceae_E; genus JAUIAI01. The sequence goes on along the minus strand of CAXBNM010000002.1, from coordinate 19,768 downwards.
ACAGACTGACTACCGCCGACTCAAGCGGATTGATGTTGCGGGCAACGATCGATTGCACGGCCGTGATGATGTGCGCGGCGACCACCACCGGGTCGACCGTCATGTAGGGATGGGCGCCGTGGCCGCCGACGCCGGTGATATGGATGCTGACGCGATCGGCCGCGGCCATGACCGGGCCGGGGCGCACGGCAATCTGGCCGGCTTGCAGGCCGGGCCAGTTGTGCATGGCAAAGACTGCATCGCAGTCGAAGCGCTCGAACAATCCGTCCTCAATCATGGCCCGGGCGCCGGCGTGGCCTTCTTCGCCGGGCTGAAAAATCAGATTGACGGTGCCGGCGAAATCGCGATGAGCGGCCAGATAGCGGGCCGCGCCAAGCAGCATCGTGGTGTGTCCGTCATGGCCGCAGCCATGCATCAGACCGGGCGTTTTCGAGCGATGCGCAAAGTCGTTGGCTTCTTGCATGGGGAGCGCGTCCATATCGGCGCGCAAACCGACCGAGCGTTTGACTGGTGCGTCTGCGGTGCCGCGAATCACGCCGACAACGCCGGTCTTGCCGAGCCCGCGATGGATTTCGTCAACCCCGTAATTGGCCAGCTCGCGCGCGACGAGTTCGGCCGTCTTGATTTCTTCGAAACCGAGTTCGGGGTTCTCGTGGAGCTGATGCCGCAAGCGGATCAGATCGGGATGAAAGGCCCGGATGGCTTTAAGAGCGTTGCTGGTGCCTAGATAGCTGCCGGTGGCTGACTCGGTTTGCATACGTGACCTCGATGGGGAGCGATGACGACACAGATGATCGGGATGGATTCATTATGCCGTGTTCGTCGATAGCCCTGATTCGGCAAGACCGTCTCGATTGCGCGTCAGAGTGTGGCGTTTTGTAGCGGGCTCCGCTTGTCTGATCCGGGCTTTGTTGGCCACCGGCGCTGGCCGTGATAAAACCACCTCGGTGGACACGATGCACAACGGCGACGCAATTCATTCGGGCTTGAACAAGCAGGTCAATGGCCGGCGCTTGCCCGGCGGCAAGCGCCGGCCGCGCCGCATTGCGGCGTTGTGGGTGGTGTTCTGGGCCGTTGCGCTCGGCGCCCTGAGCGGCTGCGCCGCCGATGGCATGGGTTACTACTGGCAATCCATATCGGGCCATGTTGCGTTGTTGCGTGCCAGCCGTCCGATGGCCGAAGTGATTGACGACCCTGCTACGGATGCGGCTATCCGGGCCAAGTTGCAGGTGGCCAGAACTGCGCGTGCCTGGGCTGTCCAGGAGTTGTCGCTACCCGATAACGGCAGCTACACCCGTTATGCACAACTCGATCGTCCCGCTGTGCTGTGGAATGTCTTTGCCGCCGGGCCGCTATCCCTGCGGCTTAAAACCTGGTGTTTTCCGGTTGCCGGGTGTGTGGGCTATCGCGGCTATTACGACGAACAGCGGGCGCGACAGTTTGCCGATCAACTCGCCGCTGAAGGACTGGATGTCCGGGTCGGCGCCGTACCCGCGTATTCGACGCTTGGCTGGTTTGATGATCCACTGCCCAGTCCGGTGTTGCGATACCCTGAAACCGAAATGGTCAGACTGATATTTCACGAACTGGCCCATCAGGTGCTCTATCTGAAAGGAGATTCGACCTTCAATGAATCCTTTGCCACGGCGGTGGAAACCATTGGTGTCGAGCGCTGGTTGACCCATCAGGAATCATTGGGCGCCGACCCCGCCATTGGCGAGCAATACCGGCTTTACCGCCAGCGCAAGCGCGATTTCCTTGCACTGCTGCAGCGCACCAGAGCGCGGCTTGCCGAGGTTTACCGCGGCGAGGGGACGGATCAGGACAAGCTGGATGCCAAACAACGCACCTTTGAGCGCTTGCGCAACGATTACGATATCCTCAAACAATCGAACTGGAATGGTTATAGCGGCTATGACCGGTGGTTTGCGCAATCCTTGGGCAATGCGCATCTGGCTGCGGTCGGCGCCTACAATGATCGGGTGCCGGCCTTTCTGGGTATGTTCGATGAAGTGCAGGGCAACTTTGTCAGATTTTATGAATTGGCCCGGCAGGTTTCCGCGTTGAAATCTACCGAGCGAAATCGGCAACTCGATCATTGGCAGCAGGTTCACGCGGGCACGTCGACGCTTGCAAGCCCGCCCCATGCCAGATCGGAACAGACGGATTAAAACGGAGACAGAATGGAACAAGCCTGGTTCAAGCACTACCCGGAAGGGGTGCCCCACGAAATCGATTATCACCAGTACAGTTCGCTGGTCGATTTGCTCGAAGAGTCCTTCAAGAAGTTTTCCACCCGCGATGCCTATGTCGGGTTTGGCAAGTCGACGACTTTTGCCGAAGTCGATTCAGCGTCACAGATGGTGGCTGCCTGGCTTGAATCCAAAGGCCTGAACAAAGGCGACCGGGTCGCCATCATGATGCCCAACATCGTGCAGTATCCGATTGTGCTGGCTGCAGTGCTGCGCGCCGGCTTGGTGGTGGTCAATGTGAATCCGCTCTATACGCCGCGCGAGCTTGAGCACCAACTCAAGGATTCCGGTGCGCGCGCAATCTTCATTCTCGAAAATTTTGCCCATACCTTTGAGCAGGTCGCTGCGCGCACCGATGTCGAGCATGTCGTCATTGCCTCAATGGGTGAAACCCTTGGCATGGTCAAGGGCGCACTGGTCAACTTTGTGGTCCGGCATGTGAAGAAGATGGTGCCCGCGTTCAGTTTGCCCGGTTCCACGCGTTACAGCACCGTCGTGGCCGAGGGCAGTGGCCTGCCTTTCAACAAGATCGCCCTCACGCACGACGATGTGGCATTCCTGCAGTACACGGGCGGCACGACCGGTGTTTCCAAGGGCGCCACCTTGCTGCACAAGAATATTCTGGCCAACGTGTTGCAGTCCGAGGCCTGGAGCGAGCCGGCCATGCGCGACACCAGTCGCGGCCCTGTTCCTGAACAAGCCATTGTCGTTTGCGCCTTGCCGCTTTATCACATCTTTGCGCTGACCGTTTGTTGCCTGCTCGGCTTTCGGCAGGGTTCGCTGAACGTACTGATTCCGAACCCGCGCGATCTACCCGCGCTGGTCAAGGAAATTGCGCCGTTCAAGATTACCCATTTCCCGGCGGTTAATACGCTCTATAACGCGCTGGTCAACAGCCCCGAGTTTCGCCAACTGGATTTCTCGCAACTGCGCGTCTCCAACGGTGGCGGCATGGCCGTTCAGGAAGCAGTGGCGCGCGAATGGTTCGAGCTGACCGGTTGCCCGATCATCGAAGGCTACGGCCTCAGTGAAACCTCGCCGTCGGCAACCTGCAATCCGGCAACGGCCACCGCGTTCAGCGGCACCATCGGCGTGCCTCTGCCGTCGACCGAAATCATCATCCTCGACGATGATGGCAACCCGGTCGCCAATGGCGAGCCCGGTGAAATTGCCATCCGCGGTCCGCAGGTGATGGCGGGCTACTGGCAGCGCCCTGATGAAACCGCCAAGGTCATGACCGCTGACGGTTACTTCAAGAGCGGTGACATCGGCATCATGGATGACAACGGTTACACCCGCATCGTCGATCGCAAGAAAGACATGATTCTGGTGTCGGGCTTCAACGTGTTTCCCAACGAGATCGAATCCGTGGTGCAAAACCACGAGAAGGTCCTCGAATGCGCCGCCGTTGGCGTGCCCGATGAAAAATCCGGCGAGGCAGTCAAGTTGTTCGTTGTGAAGAAATCCCCCGACCTGACGGTCGAGGAATTGCAGGCTTATTGCAAAGAACAACTGACGGGCTACAAGCGTCCGTCGTACATCGAGTTTCGCGACGACTTGCCTAAAACCAATGTGGGCAAGATCTTGCGCCGCGAGCTGCGCGACGAGATCAAGGCCTGATTCAAGGCTTGATACCCGCCCGTACCGTCAAGCTTGCAAGGTGCGCAGTTTGAAGCGTTGCAGCTTGCCGGTTTCGGTGCGCGGCAACTGGTCGACAAATGCAATGGCGCGCGGGTACTTGTAAGGCGCAATGCGTGCCTTGGTCCAGTCCTGCAGGCTGCGCACCATGGCCTCGTCGCCCGCGTGGCCAGGTTTCAGCACCACGATCGCCTTGACGATCTGGCCGCGTTCTTCATCGCTGATGCCGATGACGCCGCATTCGGCCACCGCTTCATGAGCCAGCAACGCGTCTTCCACTTCAGGGCCGGCAATGTTGTAGCCCGCCGAAATGATCATGTCGTCTGAGCGCGCCTGATAGGTGAAGTAGCCGTCGGCGTCCATCGAGAAGGTGTCGCCGGTCAGGTTCCAGCCGTCGCGCACATAATTGGTCTGGCGCTCGTCGTCGAGATAGCGGCAACCCGTGGGGCCGCGCACCGCCAGCCGGCCAATCTCGCCGCAGGGCAGGGTATTCATTTCGTCATCGACGACTCGTGCCTCATAGCCCGGCACGACCTTGCCGATGGTGCCGCGACGCGCCTGCTCGGGCGGCGACGAAATGAAGATATGAATCATCTCGGTTGCGCCGATGCCATCGATGATGTCCAGCCCGGTGGCTTTTTTGAAGGCGTCGCGAGTGGCCACTGGCAGCGCTTCGCCGGCTGACACGCAGGCCTTGAGCGAGTTCAGTTTGAACTGGCTCGCCGCCGCGGCCATCTGCCGGTAGAAGGTGGGCGCGGTAAAGCAGGTCGTTACCTGGTGTCGGTCGATGGCCGCGAGCAAGCCGGCTGGATCAGTTTTTTCAATCAGCAGCGTGGCGGCACCGACGCGCATCGGAAAGCACAAGACACCGCCCAGCCCGAACGAAAATGCCAGCGGCGGTGTGCCGGTAAAGATGTCGGTGCTGACCGGCTTGAGCACATGGCGGGGAAACAGGTCGCACATTGCCAGGATATCGCGATGGAAATGCACGGTGCCCTTGGGCTTGCCGGTGGTGCCGGAGGTGAAGGCAATCAAGGCCGGGTCGTCGGCCGCGGTGTCGCAGGGCGCGAACGACTCGCTGCGATCGCGGCAGAGCCGCTCCAGACTGGTGTCGTCCTCGGGGCCGCCGAAATGCAGAACCTGAGTCAGCGTCGGACACGCCTGCGCGGCGGTATTCATTTCGGCAAGCAGGCGGTGATCGCAGAGCGCAGCGCTTATCCGGGCCTTGTCGATGACCACCTGCAGTTCGCCGGCGCGCAGCAGCGGCATGGTTGGCACGGCAACCAGGCCGCAACGCATCACGGCCAGTGTGCAGGCCGCCATCATCGGATTGTTCGCTGCCCGCAGCAATACCCGGTTGCCCGGCACGAGTTTCATGTCATCAATGAGCACCGCACTGATGCGGGCCACCTGAGCGGCCAGTTGTCGATAGCTCAGGCTGGCCTCGTCGGTCAGGATGGCCGGCCGGTCGGCCTGCGCATCGCCCAGATGTTTATCGAGCAATTCAACCGTGGCATTGACGCGCGGGCCGTAGTTCAGGCCTGCGGCGGCCAGATCAAGAACCGGCCAGAGTTCAGGCGCCGGCAGATGGTCGCGCGTGAAGGTATCGACGTGGGCGGAGGCATTTCCGGGCATGGTGAACTCCTTGCAAGGCTGGCGGACTAAAGGTCAGGTCGGTTCTTTAAGCAATTCGCGTGCAATGATCAGTTTCTGGACTTCAGTGGCGCCTTCATAAATGCGCAAGGCGCGAATTTCGCGGTAGAGCGATTCGACAATCTGGCCGCGGGTGACGCCCAGGCCACCAAACATCTGCACCGCCCGGTCGATGACCTTCTGGGCCGATTCGGTAGCCACCATTTTGGCCATCGCGGCTTCGCGCGTGGCTCTGGCGCCGGTCGCATCGCGCAGCCAGGCGGCGCGATAGGTAAGCAAGGCCGAGGCGTCGATATCGGTTGCCATCTCGGCCAGGCCCGCCTGCGTCAGCTGAAAATCGGCCAGTGTCTGGCCGAACATCTTGCGCTGGCTGCTGTGCGCGAGCGTTTCGGCCAGGGCCCGGCGGGCAAAACCGATGGCCGCCGCCGCCACTGAACTGCGGAAAATATCGAGCGTCGACATGGCCAGCTTGAAGCCGCTGCCTTCCTCGCCGAGCAGATGATCTTCGGGCACCGCACAGTTTTCGAACACCAGTGTGGCCAGCGGGTGAGGGGCCATCACTTCGATGCGTTCGGCAATGTGCAGGCCGGGCGTGTCGGCGGGCACCAGAAAAGCTGATATGCCGCGCGCTCCTGGTGCATCTGCACTGCGCGCAAACACACAGTAAAAGTCGGCGATCCCGCCGTTGGAAATCCAGGTCTTCGAGCCGTTCAGCACCCACTGGCCGTTTTTGTGCTCGGCCTGGCATTGCATCGCGGCAACGTCGGATCCGGCGTCCGGTTCACTGAGCGCAAAGGCGGCTATCTTGCGGCCCTTGGCAACCTCGGGCAGCCAGGCCTGTTGAACATGGGGCTGGCCGCCCAGCGACAAGGGGCCGCTGCCCAGGCCTTGCATTGCAAAGCTGAAGTCGGCCAGGCCGTCGTGGCGGGCCAGGGGTTCACGCAGCAGGCAGATCGAGCGTGATTCAAGCTTGTCGAATGCACCACCAAACGCGGCCGGCACGCAGTATTTGAACCAGCCGGCGGCGCCGAGTTGTGCGACCAGCTCACGGCAGCGATCGTCGACATCGGCGCCGTCGCCATCGTGATGGGTCAGGTTGGCATCGCACCAGGTGCTCAGATCGGTTTCGAGCTGGCGATGATGAGCCTCAAAGAAGGGCAGGTCGAGATAGCTGCGATCACGCATGGACGGTTTCCTCAGTTGCCTTTGAAGGCGGGCGTCTGTTTGGCGGCAAAGGCTTCATAGGCGCGGCGGAAGTCTTCGGTCTGCATGCAGATGGCCTGGGCCTGAGCTTCGGCCTCAAGTGCCTGCTCGACCGACATCGACCACTCCTGATGCAACATGTTCTTGGTCATCGCGTGCGCGAACGAGGGGCCCTGAGCCAGGCTGAGCGCGAGTTTGCCGGCCTCGGGCAGCAATTCGTCGGCAGCGATGATCTGGTTGTAGAAACCCCAGTTCAGGCCTTCATCGGCGCCGAGTGCACGGCCGGTAAACAGCAGTTCGCTGGCGCGGCCCTGGCCGACCAGACGCGGCAGCATCGTGCAGGCGGCCATATCGCAACCGGCCAGCCCGACCCGGACAAACAGGAAGGCTGTCTTGGCTTTCGGTGTGGCCAGGCGCAGATCACTGGACAGCGCCATGATGGCGCCAGCGCCGGCGCAGATGCCATCAATGGCCGCGATGATTGGTTGCGGACAGCGCCGCATGGCCAGCACCAGATCGCCGGTCATGCGCGTGAATTCAAGCAGCTCGGGCATGCGCATGCCCACCAATGGCCCGATGATTTCATGCACATCGCCGCCGGAGGAAAAATTGCCGCCAGCCCCGGTGATGATGACGCTGCGTACATCGTCGGCATAACAAAGCGCCCGAAACAGGTCGCGCAGTTCGGCGTAGGAGTCGAAGGTCAGCGGATTTTTGCGCTCGGGCCGGTTCAGCGTAATAGTGGCTACGCCTTCGTCCGTGCAGTGCCAGGCGAAATGCCTGGCCTGATAATTCGCCAGATGGCGCTCGCGATTGCGGTTGACCGGTCGATTCGGGTCGGAGACGGGTGCATTCATGGTCAGGGTTCCGTAGTGGGCGTGTGGCTGGCTTGGTGCACGCTGGACTTGAGCTTGCCAAGCAGGTCGAACAGTTGTTCGATGTCCTGTCGCGACAGCTGGCGGGTCAGATCTTCGACCCAGCTTTCATGGGCGGCCGCCATTTCGGCAAAGCGCCGGCGGCCGGTGGCGGTGAGTTTGACGCGCGAGACGCGGCGATCTAGTGGGTCAGGGTCGCGGCTGATCAGGTCTTCGGCGCTCAATTGCTCAACCAGAGCGGTAATGTTGCCGCCGGTCACCATCATCTGGCGCGAAAGCTCGCTCATGCGCAAGCCGTTGGGGGTGCGCTCGAGTTGGGCGAGCAGGTCGAAGCGGGGCAGGGTGCTGGCGAAATCCTGGCGTAACCTGCTGCGCACGGTGTGCTCGATCAAATTGGTGCAGGTCAGCAGCCGCAGCCACAAGCGCAGCGCCGCATGATCGGATTCGGCCGCACGGGTTTCGAGATCGATGGGTTGGGCAGACATGAAATTAGTTTAAACCTAAACTAATTCCGCTCCAATCATTGCTTTGTCGTGCTGGAGGCCAGGGAGGCGGGCGAATGCGGCGGCTGGCCTGGATTGGCCTGTGCCAGGTCTTTCAACTGTTGCCAAGCGAGCGGGCACAAAAAAAAGCGCCGGGTTGCCCCGGCGCTCAGTCACTTCACTAATTCAGCTCAAAGGCTGATTATCCGGCTTGCGCCGTTTGTATTAGAAGCGGTGACGAACACCAAGCGACAGCTGGCTCGGCGTGCCGTCAACACCGTCGATGTCAACGGTACCGAAAGCAGCGTACAGGTTCGTACGCTTGGACAGGCCGTGGGTGTAGGCCAGACCAAGACCGGTCTCGTCGCCCTGATTGTCACGCTCGATGAATTCCGAGGTGAAAATCAGATTGCCCGAAGCGCCGAGCTTCATGGCAGCCGTCAGGCCAATGTCGGTACGCTCGTTGTTGCTGGCGCCACCGTCGTTCTGACCGTAGTTAAGACCAACCGAGAACGGGCCAAACGTGCCGTTTGCACCGATCTGGAAGATCGCGCCGCCAGCTTCGCCTTCACTTTGGTAACCCAGGCCAACACCGAAACCGGAGAGGCTGAAGCCGCCAAATTTGTTGTGGTACTCGACCATGTTGTCCAGACGGCCCGAACTACCGGCAAAGCCGTACTGGTTGGCGTAGAACCCGTTACCGGTCAAATCCTGGTCAAGTGCGGTGTAGAAGATGGTGTCGTACTGACGACCAAAACGAATCCGGCCGAAGCCGCCTTTCAGGCCAACACGAGCTTGACGACCGAAGAATTTAGATTCGTCATCGCCGTCGTCTACGTCGAGGCCCATTTCGAAACGGAACTCAGCAGACAGACCGCCGCCGAGATCTTCCGAACCCTGAATGCCAACCCGCGAACTAGATTGCAGGCCGTCGTTCATTACAAACCGGCTGTCACCGGTGGCGCTGGCATCATCATTCTGGAACGTCATGTTGACGTCACCGATACCGTAAAGCTGTACGTTAGTTTGAGCGATGGCTGCTGCGGGGAGTGCTGCCGCGACCGCTACCGCGATAAGTGATTTTTTCATTGAGTAATCTCCTAGGTTTCTCATAAATCAATGGTGGCAGGTCAACCACCGCAACTCCCCGAGAGCAAATTTGTACCCCGGCAAGAAGTTAGGTTTATTCTCACCAAATTCGAACCGGGGTCAAAGCGCTGCATCGTTTCGAGTCCCATTTTTTCGGATTCCTGTGGCCACCCTGCAACAAACAAGGAAAACGCGATGACCATTCGTCGTCTTAGCTTCGCCGATCGACTCCTCAGCACCGCGCAACGCTCGGTCGATGTGCTGGCCGGTCGGTTGCCAACCGAACGTCCTAATCCAGCCGGTCCACCTGACACCGCTGAAGCGGAATCACTCAATCAGGCGCAGCGCCGATTGTCCGGTTCGCTGATGCGGGTGAATCATGTCGGAGAAATTTGCGCGCAGGCTCTCTACGAAGGGCAGGGGTTGCTCGCCAAATCGCCGGAAATCCGCGCCAGCGTTGAACATGCGGCGCGCGAGGAGCGTGATCATCTGGCCTGGACCGCGCAGCGTCTGCGCGAACTCGACAGTCGGCCGTCGGTATTGAATCCGCTCTGGTATGGAATGTCGCTGGCCATGGGAGCGTTCGCGGCGCGCCTCGGCGACAAAGCCAGCATGAGTTTCATGATGGAAACGGAACGCCAGGTCGAAAAACATCTGGAAAGTCATCTCAAGCGCTTGCCCGCGATCGATACGCGCTCCAAAGCGATCGTTGCGCAGATGAAACAGGACGAGACCGAGCATGCTGCAACGGCACGACGGATGGGCGGCACCGGCGTGCCGTTTCCAGTGCGTCTGCTCATGAAGGGTGTCTCGCGCGTGATGACCGGGACCGCGCACTATCTATAGGGTGAAGCTGCCGTGCGAAGAGGGGCCAGAGCCGGCGGGTTGCTGGGCCACTGAACAGAGGCTGGCGTTGCCGGCGTGGCGCACCCGGCATTTGCCTCCTGATTGCGGCAATCAGATCGCAGCCATCTGATTGCGACGGTCCGATTCCGGCGATCCGATTCCGGCGATCGGATCGCGACGGTCTACCCACTTCGGTCTTTCCCCCTCAACCTGTTCAGCTCAAACCGGTCGAGGTGGTCTGCCGGCATAGCGACGGCCGGCATAGCGACGGCCGCGAGCGTTGCCTGAGTCAGGCCGTCTCAACGATCTCCCAGGTATGGGTCAGGGTAGCGGTCTTGGCAATCATGATTGAGGCCGAACAATATTTGTCGTGTGACAGTTTGATTGCCCGTTCGACCAGGTTGCTCTTCAGGCCTTTGCCGCTCACCTGAAAGTGAAAGTTGATCGCGGTAAACACCTTGGGGTCCGTGTCGGCTCGGGTGGCTTCAAGGCTGACCTCGCAGCCGGTCACGTCCTGGCCACTGCGCCGTAAGATAACCACCACGTCGTAGGCCGTGCAGCCGCCGGTGCCAAGTAAAACCATTTCCATGGGCCGTGGCGCCAGGTTGTTGCCGCCGCCGTCGGGGGCGCCATCCATTACTACAGCATGGCCGCTACCGGTTTCGGCCATGAAACTCATCCCGGGCAAGCCGGTCCATTTCACTTTGCACTGCATTGCGTTGCTCCCTGTTAATCAGGCAACAAGTCTAGCCCGGCGATTTTAATTGCAGCGGTCGGGGCAGTGATTTCGATTTCGGAGGAGAGACGGCAAGGCGACGGCTTGCAGGCACGCTCTGTGCCAATTACTTATAAGGATGTGTCGTCTTTTTTGACGATTCTTCTGTTGCGACGCAGCATTGCAGGTAAGCCAAAGGCAGAAAAGTGATCAAAAAGGCCCTTGAATTGATGGGGTTGTAGATGATGCGCAGCCGGCAGCATTATTCTTGCCAGGTAAAAAGGATTACCAATATATTTTAAGTCATTGAATTAAAGTGATAAAACTATGATGCCGGTATGTATCTGTCCAGATGTTTGCGATAGACAGGAGGGTGGGTTAACAGTCCTTCATGCTTCGCAGGCCTCAGCCCTCAATTTTTTCTTGCGCCGCAACATAAGCGGCGTTATAGTTAACCCATCGATCGCATGGCGATCCCACTTTTGTCTCCTCCACCCTCCTAAAAGGTGGATTCAGCCCGGCCCCTTTTTGGCCGGGCTTTTTCTTTTCAGGTCGCCCACTTCGGTCGCAAGTGCATCCAGGCTTTACGTGCGTTGTTCAAGCGCGCTATAATCATGGGCTACCCTTCGGAAATGCAGGGCACACCCCGTAAAGCGGGATGTGAGGTGGTACCGAGGTGAGGTGGCATGCAGGTGTTGCGAGTAATGCGGGTGTGGTGAATTGGCCATGTTGCGCGGTGCTGCACAGCATGTCGCAGGCAGAACGCGATGGAAGTGAAGTTTGCAGGCCCGTGGATTTTGCAGGCCCGTAAGACCAGTAGTTCTTGTAGGTGGTCTTGCCATGGCACGCTTCGCAACTGCAGCAGTCTTTGCAGCTGCAGGCCTCACGTTTGCCAGCCGTACATGAATTCAGCCGTTTCGTGCCCCCAAAGCCGTATCGTGACCTTAAATGCATGCGCCGCAGTCTGGCGGTCAGCCACCTCACAGCCATGCGCCAATTGTTGATGGAATTGTTCAGATGAAAACCTTTTCAGCCAAAGCGCACGAAGTGCGTCGTGACTGGTACATCGTCGACGGAAGTGACCGGGTTCTCGGTCGGCTGGCCGCTGAGATCGCGAGCCGTCTGCGTGGCAAGCACAAGCCCGAGTACACGCCGCACGTAGACACCGGCGACTTTATCGTCGTGGTCAATGCCAGCAAGATCCGTGTGACGGGTCAGAAGCAGACTGACAAGATGTACTACCGGCATTCCGGATACCCCGGCGGTATTTACTCAGACAGCTTCGAGAAGTTGCAGGACCGCAAGCCGGGCCGCGCCCTCGAACTGGCCGTCAAGGGCATGTTGCCCAAAGGCCCGCTGGGTTACGCAATGATCAAGAAGCTCAAGATCTACGGTAACGACACCCATCCGCACACTGCGCAGCAGCCGCAACCCCTGGAAATCTAAGCATGATCGGCGAATATAATTACGGAACGGGCCGACGCAAGACGTCGGTCGCACGTGTCTTCATCAAGAAAGGCACGGGCAAGATGGTTGTCAACGGCAAGCCGCTTGATGAATTTTTCGCACGTGAAACGGGTCGCATGATCGTTCGCCAGCCGCTCGAGCTGACGTCCAATCTCGATACCTTCGACGTCATGGTCAACGTCCGTGGTGGCGGCGAATCCGGTCAGGCCGGTGCGGTGCGTCATGGTATTACCCGCGCACTTATCGAATATGATGAAGGCCTCAAGCCCACGCTGTCACAAGCTGGTCTGGTAACGCGCGATGCGCGTGAGGTTGAGCGTAAAAAGGTTGGCTTCCACAAAGCTCGCCGACGCAAGCAGTTCTCGAAGCGCTGATCAGATTCATCAGGTCCGTGTACAGCCGGGCCGAATCGGGCGCTACCGCATGGCAGCGCCTGGTCAGCAAAAAACCGCCGCCATGCCGGCGGTTTTTTTTATGGTTTGCCGGAGTTTGTTGAATGGACAAGATCAAGATTGGCATCGTCGGGGGTACTGGCTATACCGGTGTCGAATTGTTGCGTCTGCTGGCTGCCCACGAGCGTGCGCAGTTGCAGGTCATTACGTCGCGAGCCGAGGCCGGCACCCGCGTCGATCAGATGTATCCCTCGTTGCGCGGTTTCGTCGATCTTGAATTTACGGCGCCCGATCCGGTTGCATTGGCCGGTTGCGACGTGGTGTTCTTCGCGACCCCGCATGGCGTGGCCATGGCGCAGGCCCCAGCCCTGCTCGAAGCCGGTGTCCGGGTGATCGATCTGGCCGCTGACTTTCGGCTCAAAGATACGGCGCTGTTTACCGAGTGGTACAAGATGGAGCATTCCTGCCCGGCCATTCTCGATGAGGCCGTGTACGGTTTGCCTGAAGTCAATCGTGACGCCATCCGCAAGGCCCGCGTGATTGGCTTGCCTGGGTGTTATCCGACCTCGGTTCAGCTCGGTTTATTGCCGGTGATGGAACAGGCCGCTGGCGATCTGATCGACAAGACTTCCATCATTGCCGACTGCAAATCAGGCACCTCGGGCGCCGGACGCAAGGCCCAGGTCGGTACCTTGCTCGCTGAAGCCAGTGATAATTTCAAGGCTTACGGTGTGTCGGGGCATCGGCACTGGCCCGAAATTCGGCAAGGCCTCGAGGCCATTGCCGGTGAGGCGGTGAAGCTGACCTTCGTGCCGCATCTGCTGCCGATCGTGCGCGGAATTCACTCCACCATTTATGCGCGTCTGAAGCCGGCTGCGCTCGACGTCGATTTTCAGGCTCTCTATGAAGCCCGCTTCAAGGATGAGCCCTTCGTGGACGTGATGCCGGCCGGATCGACCCCGGAGACGCGCTCGGTGCGGGCCTCCAATCTGGTCCGGATCGCTGTGCATCGGCCGCCCGACAGTGATCTGTTGATGTTGCTCGTGGTGGAAGATAATCTCACCAAAGGTGCGGCCGGCCAGGCGGTACAAGTCATGAATCTGATGTTTGATTTGCCTGAAACGATGGGTTTGCGTCAGGTGCCGATTTCGCCCTAGGCCACTGACAAAGTTGAAAATCCCGCCTTGTGCCTGCATCTACGGGGCAACAGGTGGCTTAGTCGGGGTTGCGATGACCCCACTGCGATCAGTGTGGCAAACCGGTAGCCGGTACTCACTGCTAGTATCAGCCGATACGGAGAAAATGAATGAATGCAATGACGGAAATGCCTGCTCCGCTTATCTTTACCGATAGCGCGGCCCTGAAGGTCAAGGACTTGATCGAGGAAGAAGGCAATCAGGAACTCAAACTGCGCGTTTTCGTGCAGGGCGGCGGTTGCTCGGGCTTTCAATACGGGTTTACCTTCGATGAAGACACCAATGAAGATGACACCATCATGGAAAAAGAGGGTGTCACCTTGCTGATCGACTCAATGAGTTACCAGTATCTGGTCGGTGCCGAGATCGATTACAAGGAAGATCTCGAAGGCGCGCAATTCGTCATCAAGAACCCGAACGCAACCACCACCTGCGGCTGCGGTTCAAGCTTTTCGGCCTGATTTTCCGCTCGCTTTGCCAGCCCGCCCGGCTTGCCCGGCGGGCTGTGTTCGCTTGAGCCGCTCAGACTGGCCGGGTCTTGCGTAGCCCCTGGTAGCCCCTCAGCGCGGTGGGGGCAGGTACATCGCACCCAGAATGCGCGGCGCGCTGGCGCCGGTGGCAGCACTCAGGTCGAGTGCCAGCCCTTGCAGGCGTTGCTGCGCGAGCCATCCGAATGCCGCCGCCTCAACCTGTTGCGGGTCAATGCCGATGCGGCTGCTTGAGACACAAGGGGGCGGTTCGGCCGACTGCCGATCGGCGTGCAGACGCGTGTTGAATTGCGCGTTCAGCGCCTGCATCAACACCGGATTGGCGGCGCCGCCACCACAGATGACCAAGCCCGCGGGGCGATAGTCGGCTACGGCGGCGATGATGCTCGCCGCGGTCAGTTCAACGAGCGTGGCCTGGACATCGGCCGGCGCCGGTGCTTGCTGCCCGGCCGCAAAGCTGCGCAGCTTGTCCTGCAGCCAGCTCAGCGAGAAGTCTTCACGGCCGGTGCTCTTGGGGGCCGGCAGGCCGAAGAATGGGTCGGCCAGCAAATGCGTCAGCAGTGCCGAATCGGCTTTTCCGCTGGCGGCCCACTGGCCGTTGGCGTCAAAGGGCTGACCGCGATGGAGTTGGCACCAATCATCGAGCAGCCGATTGCCGGGGCCGGTATCGAAACCGGCAAGCAGCCGGCGCGTGCCGCCGGCGGTGTCGGCGGGTGCCAGTACCGTGACGTTGGCAATGCCGCCAACATTGACGACGGCGCTGGCGGCGCTCGCGGTGGCGGGCATGATCTGATGGAACAGCGGTGCCAGCGGCGCTCCCTGGCCACCGGCGGCCAGATCGGCCGAGCGGAAGTCGGTGACCACGGGCAGGCCCGTGGCTTCGGCGAGTCGCGCACCATCGAGAATCTGCAATGAAAAAGACTGCTCCGGCCGATGCCGGATCGTCTGGCCGTGGGCGCCAATGACGCTGGCCTGCGCCCGAATGGCAGCGGGCAGGGCGGCGACGGCCTCGGCATAGAGGTCGGTCAGATCGCGGCGGGCCAGCCCGAGCAGATCGATGGGATCGGTGGCGGGCGCCTGACCCGGCGCCAGGGGTGTGCAAAGCTCCGTCAGCCACTCTTTAAGACGGGCCGGCATGGGCAGGCTGGCGTGGGCAATGGTTTGCAGCGGCGCGGTAGTGATGGCAACGGCATCGACGCCATCCAGACTGGTGCCGGACATCAGTCCGATTGCTTGCTTCGAATCGTTCATCGCGCGGTTTCCGTCGCAGGTATGAGGGCCCGACTGATTGGTCAGCAAGGTCGAGGCGCTGCGCCAGGTTACCGCGCTGGCCCGTGCCGGGCCGGCGCGGTGCGGTCGTTCGACTGACCGCGCCGGCGGTTTACCGGAAGCCCGAGGCCAGCCGTACCTGATCGAGCAGCGCGAACTGTGAGCGCAGCGCAATGACGCGCTCGGTGTGCCTGGCCAGCATTTCGGGGCCGAGCGGTTGCGCTTGCGGCAACTTGACGGTGAGCGGATTGACCGGCCTGCCGTCGGCGTGGATTTCGTAATGAACATGCGGGCCAGTGGCCCAGCCGGACGAGCCGACATAGCCGATGACGTCGCCTTGCTCGACTTTGGCGCCAACGCGCAAGCCTTTCCGAAAGCCGCGCATGTGCGCGTACAGCGTCGTGTATTTTTTGCCGTGCTGCAGAACCACGGTGCGGCCGTAGCCGGTTTGTGTGCCCACGGAGCGGACGATGCCGTCGGCGGTGGCGCGAATCTTGGTGCCGCGTCGGGCGGCAAAGTCGGTGCCGTTGTGGGCGCGTTTTCTACCGAAGACCGGATGCAGGCGAGCTTTCGAGAAGCCCGAACTGATGCGTGAGAACTCGATGGGGTAGCGCAGGAAAGTGCTGGCGGCGCTGCGGCCATCGAAGTCGTAATACTGACCGGTGCCGTTCGGGCCGGGCACCCAAATTGCGGTATGGCGCTCGTTGCCATTGATGAGCTCGGCGGCGATCATGCGGCCCGGTTCGGGCGGCTGGAAGCTGTCAGGCTCTTGCAGCATTTCGTAGATGATTTTGAGGACGTCGCCGCGACGGATGTCACGGTCGAAGCGAACCTCGTTGCCGAATACGTCGGCAATCTGGCTGGCAACGCTGGTCGGGATGTCGGCCTTGCTGGTGGCCTGGAACAGGCTGCTTTCGATGGTTGTGCTGGCCATCCGGGTGGTTTTGGCGAGCGGCACTTTCTTGATCTGGGCTTGCAGGCCGTCAAGGGTGCGGGTCACGTGCAGTTGTTGTACCGTGCCCGTGCGCATGCTGACTTCATCGATGCCCAGCGAATAGCGCAGTTCCATGACGCGGCCGAGGCTGTCGATGTCGACATGCATTACGTTGCCCGGGCGCAGTTGGCGCAGGGCTTCGGTGGTGGGGTTGTTGCGGGCGAAGCTCAGGAACTCGGCGTCGCGCGCCCCATTGTCGTGCAACAGGCCTTCAAGGGTGTCGCCCGTTGCGACTTCCACCGAGCTGCGGAAGCTCTTCATGGTGCTGGGGGCAGCGGTGGGTACGACAAGGTGGTCGATGACGACGCGCGGCTTGGCCGAGGAGCGGTTGTCGGCCGGGCTGGAGACACCGAAGGCCGTGACGGCCGCGCCCATGGCGAGGATTGCTGCGGATAAGGTTCGCGCTGGATGCAGAAGCTCGACGGCTTCCTTGATCCAGCCATGATTTGGCCGGTCTTTGGTCAGAACGAGTCCTTTGTCAGTGGTTCTATAGAATTGCATATATCGTAGTTGGCCAACATGCAGGCACCGGCCCGGCTTGGAATGTGGCGGATCATATCCCGGACTGTAACCAATGATTCGCTCGCTGCATCCCACCGAGCGTTCGGTATTCTGATTCTGTCGGCAGCATGTCTGGCAACAACCCAAACAAGTTACAAAACGAACCTTGGTTTCAATTATACGAAACCGATCACACAATTCCCCGTGGAAATCGTCATGAACGGTAAGAAAGAGCAGATAAGCGATTCAGTCAGCGCAGCATTGGCGACGTCTCTGCGTGGTTGCGATGAGTTGCTGGTGCAGACCGAGTGGCAAAGCAAGCTGGTTGAAAGCGAGCGCACCGGCGTACCGCTGCGCATCAAGCTCGGACTGGATCCTACCGCACCCGACTTACATCTCGGTCATACGGTTGTGCTGAACAAGATGCGCCAGTTGCAGGATCTCGGTCATACCGTGATTTTTCTGATCGGCGACTTTACGAGCATGATCGGCGATCCGTCCGGTCGCAATGCAACCCGCCCGCCGCTGACCCGCGAGCAAATCGAAGAAAACGCCAAAACCTACTTCAAGCAAGCCAGTCTGGTGCTTGACGCCGAGCGCACCGAAATTCGTTACAACTCTGAATGGTCAGATCCGCTGGGCGCGCGCGGCATGATTCAGCTCGCGGCCCGCTACACGGTGGCGCGGATGATGGAACGCGACGACTTCAGCAAGCGTTTCAAGGGCGGTATTCCCATTTCCGTGCACGAGTTTCTGTACCCGCTGATGCAGGGCTATGACTCGGTAGCGCTCAAATCCGATCTGGAGCTGGGCGGCACGGACCAGAAGTTCAACCTGCTGGTCGGGCGCGAGCTGCAGAAGGAATACGGCCAGGCACCGCAGTGCATTCTGACAATGCCCTTGCTTGAAGGCCTGGATGGCGTCGAGAAGATGTCCAAGTCCAAAGGCAATTACATCGGCATCACCGATCCGGCCGAGGAAATGTTCGGCAAGCTGATGTCGATTTCCGACAAGCTGATGTGGCGCTACTTCGAGCTGTTGTCGGCGCTGTCTCTGGAGGAGATTGCTGCTCTGGCAACGGCATGCGAACAAGGCCGCAACCCGCGTGACGTCAAGGTGTTGCTCGCCCGCGAGATGGTGACCCGGTTTCATGGCGCGAGCAGTGCGGCTCATGCCCAGGAGCAGTTCGAAGCGCGGTTCCGGCACGGAGCCTTGCCCGAAAACATCCCTGAGGTCACGGTGGCCGGTGCGCCGATGGGTTTGCCGGCCTTGCTCAAGCAGTGTGCGTTGGCGGGCTCGAACAGCGAGGCCATTCGCAATATCGAGCAGGGCGGCGTGCGTATCGATGGCGAGAAGGTTGGCGACCGGGGCTTGCAGATGGCGCCTGGCGACTATCTGTTGCAGGTTGGCAAGCGGCGCTTTGCGCGGGTCAAGTTGACCGCATGATTGCCTTGTTGCAACGGGTTCGAGCCGCGCGGGTCGAGGTTGATGAGCAGGTTATCGGGCAGATCGGGCGTGGCCTGATGGTGCTGGTCTGCGCCGAGCGCAACGATACGGCCGCCGATGCGCAGGCGCTGGCCGACCGGCTGGTTCGCTACCGTGTGTTCAGCGACGACGCGGGCCGCATGAATCGCTCGCTGCTTGATCTGCAGCAGGCGGTCGATCAGCCTGCCGGGTCGGCGTCAGAGGCCGGGCTGCTGTTGGTGCCGCAGTTCACGCTCGCGGCCGATACCTCGTCGGGGTTGCGGCCCGGCTTCTCGGCTGCTGCGCCGCCGGCGCTGGCCACCGAGCGTTTTGATGATTTCGTTGCCGCGGCTCAGGAGCGGGTGCGCGGCGTGCAGACCGGCCGCTTCGGTGCCGATATGCAGGTCAGTCTGACCAACGACGGACCGGTAACTTTCTGGCTGCAATGGCCCAAATCCCCCTCTGAGCGCTGACGCGAGACCGACGATGAGTTTATTGATTACGCTGGTTCGCCATGGCGAAACAGACTGGAACGCCGCCGGGCGCATTCAGGGCCATGAGGATATCGGCCTGAATGCGGTTGGTCTGGCTCAGGCCGACCAACTGGCCCAACGACTGGCGCGCGAGCAATTCGATGCAGTGGTGTCGAGTGATCTGCAGCGAACCCGGCAGACCGTGGCGCCGCTGCTGGCCCGTCAGCCGGTGCCGGTCAGCTACGACGCGCAATGGCGGGAGCGCAATTTCGGGCGTTTGCAGGGCATGCGGCGTGCCGATATGGAGCAGAGCGCGCCCGAGTTTCTGCCCTTGCTGGCGCGGCGTGATCTGGACGCCGATTTCGGCGGTGGCGAGTCCTTGCTGGTGTTTTCCGAGCGCTGCGTGGACGCGCTGAATGCGCTGATCGCCCGCTATGGCACCGGCCATGTGCTGGTGGTCTGCCACGGCGGGGTGCTCGATTGCGTGTACCGACATGCCGCTGGGCTGAGCCTGGAAGTGCCGCGCCCGGTCGGTCTGCGCAATGCGGCGATCAACCAGCTGCGCAGCGTGGGCGGGCCGGATCGACTTGAGGTCGTGTGTTGGGACGACACCAGTCATTTGGACTCGGCCCGCGACGAAACCGATAAATAGGGCTGGACTGCCGGTTCCGGTTGCCCGGAGCCGTCGGCTTGCCTACCATACAGGCAGGGCTGTAACTGGCGAGATGCACAAACGCGCGGCAAGCGGGGCAGGGGTGGTCTGAATTCAGG
>CAXBNM010000001.1:0-58339 GCA_963976885.1 uncultured Burkholderiaceae bacterium | reverse complement strand
TGAGCACTACAGGCAATGGCTGCTCAAACATTTTCGGCAACTGGGCTGGGATGAGCCGTTCAGCGATGACGAGTTCAATGACTTCGCGCGCATGATCGAGTACCGGGCGGCCGATCTGAACGAAGACGATGGCTATCAGTCACTGGCCGACTGGATCGGCCAGGCGCAGGCCGAGGCGGTGGTGATCTACCTCGCCACGGCCCCGGGTCTGTTCAAACAGATCGCCAAGGGCGTCGCCAAGGCAGGACTGAACCAACCGCGAGTCCGGCTGGTGCTCGAAAAACCACTCGGACGCGATCTGGATTCGGCCCGCGAAATCAACGCCTCGGTGCTGGAAGACTTCGACGAGCAGCAGATCTTCCGCATTGACCACTATCTGGGCAAGCAAAGCGTGCAGAATCTGATGGCGCTGCGTTTCGGAAACAGCTTTTTCGAGCCCTTGTGGCGGCGCGAATCCATCGAAAGCGTCCACATCACGCTGGCCGAAGATCTTGGCGTCGAAAAGCGCGGCAGCTACTACGACCGCAGCGGTGCGTTGCGCGACATGCTGCAGAACCACTTGTTGCAACTGGTGTGCATGGTCGCGATGGAGCCGCCCATTTCCAGCGACCCCGACGATGTACGCAATGAAAAACTCAAGGTCTTGCGCAGCCTGCGCCCCTACGGGCCGGGCGACGTGAGCCGCTACGTGGTGCGCGGCCAGTACCAGGCCGGCACCATCGCCGGCACCAGCGTCAAGGGCTATCAGCAGGAAGACGGTGTGCCGGCCGACAGCCACACCGAAACCTTCATCGCACTGCGCGCCGAAATCGACAACTGGCGCTGGGCCGGTGTGCCGTTCTTTCTGCGCACCGGCAAACGCCTGGCCGACCGCGGTGCGCAGATCGTCATCAATTTTCGCCAGGTGCCGCATTCCATTTTTGATGGCGCCGAGTCCTCGCCGCAAAACCGGCTCGTCATCAAACTGCAGCCCGAAGATTCCATCGAGATGCATCTGCTGGCCAAGGCCTCGAACCGGGCCAAGGCCGAACAAGGCCGGCTCGCGCCGGTGCGCCTCGATCTCGATTTTCGCGAAACCTTCGGCACCGAAACCATCGAGGCCTACGAACGACTGCTGCGCAAACTGATCGCGGGGCGGCTCGACTTGTTCGTACGCCTGGACGAGCAGCTCGCGGCCTGGGAATGGGTGATGCCGATTCTGGAGGCCTGGGACAAGGACACTGCCGGACCGCGTCCTTATCGGGCCGGCACCTGGGGGCCGGCCGCCTCCAGTGCGCTGGCGGCACGCGCCGGCGTGAGCTGGCCCGAAGAAGTCTGAGCCTGCCGGGCTGCGTCTCAGCCGCAGAACGCGACCGGTAATCCGGGCACCGCCACCTGGGTACTGAACAGCCCCCCGGCACCGGGCTGGACGGCCAGTTCGGCGGCCGGCCGCCCCTTGCTGGCGCTGGTTACATACAGCGTGCGCAAGTCAGCCCCGCCAAAGCACGGCATGGTCGGGCATTGCACCGGCACCGGCAGCCGCTGAACAATCTCGCCGGCCGGACTGATGCGCAGCAATTGCGCCCCCTCCCACATCGCCACCCAGTAAAAGCCTTCGGCATCGACCGCCGCGCCGTCCGGACGGCCGCCATAGGCACCGGGCGCGGCATTGGCGGCCGGCGGGCTGAAGGCGACAAACTCGCGCCGCCGCCCCAGACTGCCGGTCGCCGGCGAGTAGTCGAAGCAATCGACGCGATGGGCGCGCGTATCGGCCCAGTACAGGCATTGCCCGTCCGGGCTGAGGGCCAGGCCGTTGGCGGTCATGACGCCGCCGGCAACCGCGTCGCAATGCCATGCCTGACCCTCACGCCAGACCTGATAAAGCTGCGCGTCGCTGGCCGACTTGGCCTCATTGAGCGTGCCGACCAGCAAACGCCCCGCGCCGTCGCAACGCCCGTCGTTGAACCGGAAGCGCGTTGTGTCGTAAGGCGCGGCAAGCAGCCGCTCAGGCACGGCGCCGGGTTCATCGGGGTCAAACCGGTAGATGCCGTCGCGCATCGCCACAATCAGCCCGCCATCACGCAGTGGCGCAATACACCCCGGTTCGGCAGGCATTGGCCAATGTTGCACCACAGCGCCGGCCGCCGATTCGGTGCGACGGCCAATCTGCCGGCCGTCAATATCGCACCAGTAAAGTGCCTGCTCGTCGGGGTGCCAGAACGGCGATTCGGTCAGGGCTCCGCAGGTCTGCGCAATCGGCTGCATGATGATGGCGACTCGTAGGGGTCAGTGGGAAAGAGACGACAGGCCGATCTTATACAACCGCGGTGCACAGCACGTAACCTGAACGTAGTATTGTGAAGCCTCAGCCGCTTTGCTGGGGTGAAACTTCCGCGCAAGGCCGGGCCGCTGTTGAGCCGGGCCGGCGTTTCCAATTCTCCGCACCGAATCCACTCTTCTGCCATGCACCCGACCCTTTCCACGGTTACCGACCGCATCATTGAACGCAGCCGTCAGAGCCGGGGCGACTATCTCGCCACGGTCGCCGAAGCGCTGAGCCACCCGCCCGCGCGCGAGCGATTCGGTTGCGCCAATCTGGCCCATGCGTGGGCCGCGCTGCCCGGCGCGCAAAAAATTCAGATCCGCACCGAGAAGGCCCGCAATCTGGGCATCGTCACCGCCTACAACGACATGCTCTCGGCCCATCAGCCCTATCAGGGTTTTCCGGACATCATCCGTCAGGAAGCCGCCCGGCTGGGCGCCACCGCCCAGGTTGCCGGCGGCGTGCCGGCCATGTGCGACGGCGTCACCCAGGGCACCGAAGGCATGGAGCTGAGCCTGTTCTCGCGCGATGTCATCGCGATGGGTACTGCGGTGGCCTTGTCGCATCAGATGTTCGATGCGGCGCTGCTGCTCGGCATTTGCGACAAGATCGTTCCGGGTCTGCTGATTGGCGCCTTGCATTTTGGCCACCTGCCCTGCGTGTTTGTTCCGGCCGGGCCAATGCCCAGCGGCCTGTCCAACTCTGAAAAATCGGCGGTGCGAAAAAAACATGCGCGCGGCGAAGCCAGTCGCGACGAGTTGCTGGAGGCCGAAATGGGCGCTTATCACGCGCCCGGCACCTGTACCTTCTACGGCACCGCCAACAGCAACCAGATGTTGCTCGAAGCCATGGGTTTGCATGTTCCGGGGGCAGCCTTTGTGCCGCCCGGTACCGCCGCTCGCGACGAACTGACGCGCCAGGCCGTGCAGGCAGCGCTGGCCATTTCAGACCCGGCGCAACACCGCCCGATCGGCCATCAGGTCGACGAACGCTGCATCGTCAATGCCATGGTGGCACTGCTGGCCACCGGCGGCTCGACCAATCACCTGATTCACTGGGTAGCCGTGGCCCGCTCTGCCGGCATCCAGATCGACTGGAGCGATTTTGACGATCTGTCTGGTGCCATACCGCTGCTCACGCGCATTTATCCCAACGGCAAGGCCGACGTCAATGATTTCGAGGCGGCCGGTGGCCCGCGCTTCGTGCTGCGCGAGCTGATGGATGCCGGGCTGATGCATCGCGACGTCGGCAGCATTCACACCGAGGGGTTTTACCAGGGCATGGCCGGCGCGCCGGCTGTGTCCGCAGACCTGTCCGTGTTGCGACCGGTTGCCGAACCGTTTGATGCAACCGGCGGCCTGCGCCTGCTGGCCGGCCGGCTTGGCCGGGCCGTCATCAAGACCTCATCGATTCCGGATGATCGCCATCGCATCGAAGCCCCGGTGCGAATCTTCGACTCGCAGCAAGCCATGCACACCGCCTTCGAAAACGGCGAACTCGATCGCGACGTCATTGTCGTGATTCGTTTCCAGGGACCGCGCGCCAACGGCATGCCCGAGTTGCACAAGCTGACGCCCCCGCTGGCCGTTCTGCAGGACAAAGGCTTTCGAGTCGCGCTCGTCACCGATGGCCGCATGAGTGGCGCCTCGGGCGTGGTGCCGGCCGCCATCCACCTGACACCAGAGACGCTGGCCGGTGGCCCACTGGGCAAATTGCGCGACGACGACGTCGTCATTCTGGACGCCGAGGCCGGTGTTCTCGATGTAGTCATTGACGAGGCACAATGGCAGGCTCGCACACAAGTTGTGCGGGCCGAAACAGCGTTGGCGCAACGTAGGGTTGGACGCGAGCTGTTTGCCGGATTTCGTGAACGCGCCACAGGTGCCGAACAGGGAGCATGTACATGGTGACCAATACAACCGAACTGGCCGATCAGGGGCCGGTCATTCCGGTAATCGTGATCGACGACGCCGAACGCGCGGTCGATCTTGCCCACGCCCTGATTGCCGGCGGTATCCGGGTGCTTGAAATCACCTTGCGCACGACGGTGGCGCTTGATGCCATCAAGGCTGTAGCCCAGGCCGTACCACGCGCCATCGTCGGTGCCGGCACGATACGCACCGCCGACGACGCGGCTCGCGCCAAGGCCGCCGGCGCATCGTTTGCGGTCAGCCCCGGTTTCACGCCACTGGTGGGTCAGGCCTGCCGCAACGAATCGTTGCCGTTGCTGCCCGGCGCCGCAACCGCCGCCGAGGTCATGCAGGCCACGGAAGAAGGCTTTCATTTTCTGAAATTTTTCCCCGCGCAGGCCGCTGGCGGCATTCCGCTGCTGTCGGCTCTGGCGAGCCCATTTCCCGATGTCACCTTCTGCCCTACCGGTGGTATCGGTCAGTCAAATGCCAACGACTATCTGGCGCTGGCCAATGTCCGTTGCGTTGGCGGCTCCTGGCTGGTGCCGGCCGATGCGATCGCCCGCGGCGACTGGGCTCAAATTACCGAACTGGCGCGCGCGGCCTCGCAGCTCGGTCCGGGTTCGGCGCAAGCCAGCTAGGCCGCGCCGGCCGCGACGCCCGCAGGGGCAATAAGCTGATAGCGCAGGCCGGCGTCCCGCCAGCGCTGACCGCCGCGCCAAAGCGCCAGAAAGGCCTCGGTATCGCGCACCTGAAAACCACCCACCCGAGTCACGCCGCGCGCAAACAGCGGCTCGGCCAGGCAACTGGCCGACGGCCCCAGCAGATTGACCTGAGCACCGGGCGCGCAATGACCGAGCACGGTATCGAGACTGGCATTGAGCAACGTCGTGCCGGTCACGATGACGCTCGTACAAGTGCGCAACTGCCGATGATCCAGCGTCACGCTCAGGCCGGGTTCCTCGCGGGTCAGTGACGGATCCAGTTCGATGACCGTCAGACGGGCACCAGCGGCCAGAATCGGCCGGACCAGACGGCCGAAAAAACCCACCATGCCGATGTGCTCGCCGGGCTTGACCGCGAGCATCGCCAGCGTATCGGGCATCGGCTCAAGCGGAGCACCGGCGGCCAGAACGTACTGACTGATCGCATTGATTGCCGCCATGCCAAGCGAGCGCTGCCAACCCGTCGACGCTTCATAATGAGCCAGCAAGGCCAGCGGGCTTTGCCCGGTCAGCGCCGGTCCGCCGGCTGGAGCCTGTGCCCGCAGCCCGGCCAGCGCATCGTCGAGCGCCACATAAGTCAGGCCGACGGTGCCATCGGCAAGCACCAGCGCCGCAAAATTATTGCGCCCCGTACCGGTTGGACTGGCCGGCGGCAGTTCGAGATGTCTGATAGCGGGCACCGGCAGCGTGCGAGCCTGCTCGGCCACATGGGTCACGAGCGCTTGCCAGAACGGCCGCACCGGAGCCGACCGAGACTGGTCAGCGCCGGCCGAATCGGTGCTCGCGGGCAGTCCGGTGACGGAATTTTGTTGCTGCTTCATCAGCGCCTCAGCCAGGTGTCGTGCCTGCATGTTGCCCGATTCGGGAGCCTGTGCTAACTTTGGGCCATGAACAAGTTTGATTTCCGCGAAACAGGCCATAGCGCCTGCTACAACCAACGCAGCGAGCACGTCGCCTTCAGCGACCTGGCGCTACTGCTGATTTGCCATCACGGGCAGGTACGGTAGCGCTCAACTTCTTCTACCCACGGCCCGATAGCTCTCCAGCATCGGGCCGTTTTGGTTTTGGTGCTTGAGAACCGGGGCACACAACTTAACCGACACGCCAGCGAGACCCCAGATGATGCTCAACGACCCCTCTCAAAAATATCGCTCCTTCGAGCCGATGAAATTGTCCGACCGCACCTGGCCGGATACGGTGATCACCAAGCCGCCGTTGTGGTGCAGCGTCGATCTGCGTGATGGCAACCAGGCGCTGATCGAGCCGATGGACATCGACCGCAAGAAGCGCATGTTTGCGCAACTGGTCAAGATCGGGTTCAAACACATCGAAGTGGGTTTCCCGAGTGCGTCGCAAACCGAGTTCGACTTTCTGCGCGCCCTCATTGAAGAAAATCTGATTCCTGACGACGTCACGGTGCAAGTCCTGACTCAGGCACGCGAGCATCTTGTCCGGCGCACCTTTGAGTCGCTGCGTGGGGCCCGGGCGGCGATTGTCCATTTGTACAACGCAACCTCGCCGGTGATGCGCGAAGTCGTGCTCGGCATGAACAAGGACGAAATCGTCGGGCTGGCCGAAGATAACGCCCGCTTGCTGCAATCGCTGGCCGCCGAGCAACCCGACACGAAATGGACCTTCGAGTACTCGCCCGAACACTGGTCGGGCACCGAAGTGGAATTCGGCAAACGGGTCATCGATGCCGTCACCGCCATCTGGCAGCCCACTCCCGAGCATCCCTGCATCATCAACCTGCCCTCCACCGTCGAATACTCAACGCCGAACATCTTTGCCGACATGATCGAGTGGACCCACCGCAACCTTGAGCGGCGCGATTCCATCATCTTGTCGATCCACCCGCACAACGACCGCGGCACCGGCACCGCCGCCGGCGAATTTGCAATCATGGCCGGCGCCGACCGGATTGAAGGCTGTTTGTTCGGCAACGGTGAACGTACCGGCAACGTCGACGTCGTCAACATGGCGCTCAACATGTACACGCAAGGCGTCAATCCGGGGCTCGATTTCTCCGACATCGACGACATCCGTCGCACCGTCGAGCATTGCAACCAGATTCCGGTCCATCCGCGCCATCCGTATGTCGGCGACCTGGTCTACACCTCGTTCTCCGGCTCGCACCAGGATGCCATCAAGAAGGCCTTCGATGCGTTCAAGGAAGGCGATACCTGGGGCATTCCGTATCTGCCTATCGATCCGAAAGACGTCGGTCGCAGCTACGAGGCCGTCATCCGCGTCAACAGCCAGTCGGGCAAAGGCGGCATCGCTTATCTGTTGCAGGCCGAATTCGGCCTCGAATTGCCGCGTCGTCTGCAGATCGAATTCAGCGGCGCCGTGCAACAGGTGATGGACACCGAGGGCAAGGAACTGACCGCGCAGCAGTTGTGGGATCTGTTCAGCACCGAGTACTCGGTGGACCCGGCTATTGCCCCTGCGTATGAAATGAACGAGTCGCGGCGCGCCGACAGCAAGAGCGAACTGACCATCTCTGCCACCGCACGCTTCAACGACAAGGACATTACGATCAAGGGCAGCGGTTCCGGTCCGATAGACGCCTTCGTGCAAGGCTTCAATCAGGCCAGCGGCCACAAGGTTGAAGTGCTGACCTATCACGAGCATGCCACCGGCGCCGGCTCCGACGCCCAGGCCGTCGCTTATGTTGAAATGCGCGTTGACGGTGGTGAGGCGGTATTTGGGGTTGGCATCGATGCCAACATTATTACCGCCTCGCTGGCAGCCATTCTGTCCGGCGCCCGACGCGCCACGCGCGGCGGTGTACGCAAGGCCGCCTGAGGCCATTGCAGTAACAGGCGCCCGCCCGCGCCAGACAAACGCCCGTCCGGTTTTACAAGTACCGGGCGGGCGCTTTTTTGTTTTTGCCGCCATAATCGACGCATGACAACGACACGCGCGCCCAAGCCCATGCAGACCGCTCCGTCGGTTTGCCCGCACGACTGCACCAGCACCTGTGCCCTCGAAGTCGAGAAAATCGACGCCAACACGATTGGCCGGATCAAGGGCTCACGCCGCAACAGTTATACCGACGGCGTCATCTGCGAAAAGGTGGCCCGCTACGCCGAGCGTATCCACCACCCCGATCGCTTGCTCAAGCCGCTGCGGCGCCGGCCCGGCAAAGGTCCGGCCACGTTCGAGCCCATCGGCTGGACCGATGCACTCGATCTGGTCGCCGAACAGTTCGCCCTCAAAGCGGCTCGCCATGGCGCTACCACCGTCTGGCCGTACTACTACGCCGGCACGATGGGGCTCATTCAACGCGATGGCATCAACCGGTTGCGCCATGCGCTGGGCTTTTCGCGCTATTACTCGACCATCTGCGTGACACTGGCCGACAACGGCTGGATCGCCGGCACCGGTGCCAAACGCGGCGTCGATCTGCGCGAAGCCGCCGACCACGCCGAACTGATCATCATCTGGGGCGGCAATCCGGTAAACACCCAGGTCAATGTGATGACCCATGTGATGCGCGCCAAAAAGCGCGGCGCCAAACTGGTGGTGGTCGACCCGTACCGCACCGGCACCGCGGCCCGCGCCGACTTGCACATCGCCCTCAAACCCGGCACCGATGGCGCGCTGGCCTGCGCAATGATGCATGTGATGTTTGCCGAGGGCATGGCCGACCTGGACTATCTGCGCAACCACACCGACGCCCCCGACGAACTGGCCGCCCACCTGCTAACCCGCACGCCAGCCTGGGCGGCGGCCATTACGGGGCTGAGCGAACAAAGCATCATCGAATTCGCGCGTCTGTACGGGCAACACAAAGCCAGCTACATCCGTTGCCACCATGGCTTTTCCCGCTCGCGCAACGGTGCCGCCAACATGCATGCGGTCACTTGTCTGCCGGCCGTCACCGGCGCCTGGCAGCACCGCGGTGGCGGCGCGCTTTATGCGCACAACGCCGTCTACCCGATCGACAAGACGCTGATCGAAGGGCTCGATGTTGAAGATAAATCGATCCGGGCGCTCGATCAGTCGCGCCTGGGGCCGATTCTTACCGGCGACGCAGACGCTTTGCATAACGGCCCGCCCGTGACCGCGATGCTGATTCAGAACACCAACCCCGCGGTCGTCTGCCCCGAACAGCGCAAGGTACACGCCGGTTTTGCGCGTGACGATCTGTTCGTCTGTGTGCACGAACAATTCATGACCGAAACCGCGCAGATGGCCGATGTCGTACTGCCGGCGACGATGTTTCTCGAGCATGACGATTTCTATACCGCGTCGGGCCACCCAACCTTTCAGGTCACTCGCAAGGTGGTCGACGCGCCGGGCGAATGCCGCGAGAACCATTTCGTCAACAACGAACTGGGCCGCCGACTCGGCGGCACCCATCCCGGCTTTGCGATGACCGCCCTTGAAATGATGGAAGCCTCTCTCGCCAGTTCGGGCATGTGGGATGTGGCCACCAATATCGCCCAGGGCGGCCAGGATTTCTCTCTGCCTTTTGAAACCGCCCATTTTCTGGACGGCTTTGGCTGGCCCGACAAGCGCTTTCGCTTCAAACCCGACTGGCAGGCGCTGGGCGGGCGCTGGCAACAAATGCCGGTGCTGCCCGATCATTGCGATGTCATCGACAAGGCCACCGCCAGCAAGCCCTTCCGCCTGGTGGCTGCCCCGGCCCGCACCTTTCTGAACACCACGTTCACCGAAACGGAAAGTTCACGCAAGCGCGAACAACGCCCCACCGCCCGCCTGCATCCCGATGATTTGACGGCGCTGGGCGTCGCCGAAGACGAGCTCGTCGAACTCGGCAATGAACAAGGGCAAGTGCTGGCGCATGCCAGTGCCTCGCCCGGCCAGCAAACCGGGGTTGTCGTTCTCGAGGGCATCTGGCCCAACCAGGCGTTTGCCGGCGGTGCTGGTGTCAACACGCTCACGTCTGCCGAGCCGGGCTATCCGAGCGGCGGTGCGGTCTTCCACGACACCGCCGTCTGGGTCCGTGCGCCGGCTGTTTGAACGGGCAGAAATGCCCCCTTTTCAGAGCACGCCGTTGGACTGACCGGCCGACGGCAAAATCACCGGGCTGGACGGTCGCGCCACATATTGCCCGGTCGCGTCTGCGCAACGTACGCTTGCAGCACTCCGTTCACAGACACACTTCCTCTTGCTCAAGCGCCTCTCCAAGCTGATTCGACTGACCGTTCTGGTGCTGACCATGCTCTGGCTGCCCGTGCCCGGTGCCGCCCATGAGAGCAATCCCGAACTGGTGCAGCAGGTCTGGCAGAGCACACGCCTGGCGGCCCTGAGCGAATCGATGGTGGACAATCTGATTGCCGGGATGGAGCAGCATCCGCAGATGCTTGCGTTGAGCCCCGAACGTCGTGAACGCCTGCTCGCCCATTACCGGCACTACACCCGCGCTGAACGTTTCGCCAACGCACTGCGCCAGACGCTCGAGCAGGCCAGCACGCCACAACTGCAGGCCTTGCTGGCGCTGTCTGAATCGCCCGTCGCCCGCAAAGCACTCCGCCATGAACTTGCTTTTCAGGCAGTGCCGTCCGAGGTACTGATCGAACACGCGGCACGCTTGCGCAAGACGAACGAGGGCCGGGTTCGATTGCAGGCCATCAAGCGCCTTGACAAAGCCATTGGTGTCACGGATATGGCGGTAACCATTGCCGCCACCAATGTGTATGGTGCGCATATCGCCAAACAAGAGTTGGCCGGTCACGCCCCGCTGGCAACCACCGAGGCAACCCTGGTCCGGATGAAGCAATACGCCGAGCGCGCCAGACCAGAGCATGCCCGCCAGGTGCAACTCACTTATTTATATCTTTATCGCCACTTGTCACTGGCCGATCTGCAAGCGTATGTAGCGCTGCAGGAGAATCCGGCCGTGACCAGCATGCAAAGACAGTTCGTACGATCGCTGGGGGAGGAAATGATCTCGATTCAACAAGAGGTCATGCGCGAGGTCGTTCAGGATTTACGCGGGATGGGGCAACGCCAGGCCTGAATGCTTTGTCAGGCCGGAACGCCGCCTGCTGCCCATGGCCGCTAGCCCAGCAACTCACGACATTGGGCAACGATGTTGCTCGCACACATGCCGTAGTGCTCGCGCACCACCGGCGTTGGCCCGACAATTGCAAATTCATCGCGCAGCCCGACAAAGCGCATTCTGGCCGGGTGCTCAACGGCCAGCAACTCGGCAACAGCGCCGCCCAGGCCCCCCGTCAGGTGATGCTCTTCGGCGGTGACGATGCCCCGCGTTTCGGCCGCGGCCGCAAGCACCGCATCCCGGTCGAGCGGCTTGATGGTGTGCATGTTGATGACGCGCACAGCGATCCCCTCTTTCGCCAATTCGTCGGCCGCCGCAACCGCCTCGGGCACCAACGCGCCGCAGGCAATCACCGTCACATCATTGCCCTCGCGCAGCGTATCGGCCTTGCCGATTGTGGGTGTCGCCGCCACCGCAGTAATCGGTTTTTCTTCGTAGCGTCCGCCCAGCCGCACATAACACGGGCCATCAAGTGACTCGGTTGCCCGAGTCAGATGCCAGGCCTGAATGGCATCGGCGGGCACCACCACGGTCATCCCGGGCAAACTTCGCATGATCGCAATGTCTTCAACCGCGTGATGGGTACCGCCGGAAACGGCCAGCGTAATCCCTGAACAGGCCGCACCGATAACAACGCGCTGACGAGCATAGGCCACGTCGTTGCGCAATTGCTCCATCGAGCGCGCGGTAATGAACGGCGCATAGCCGCAGAGATAAGGCCGCATGCCGGTAGTTGCCAGACCACTGGCCATCCCCATGGCGTTCTGTTCGGCAATGCCGGCCTCGATGACCCGCGACGGACTGGACGCCTGCATGGCCCGCAACCCGAGCAGATCAAGCGTATCGGCAGAGATGGCCACGACCCGTTCGTCCCGCTCGGCCATGTCGGTAACGGCAAGACCGAAAGACAGGCGCGACTGATTCTGAACCTTTGCGACCCAATCGTCGGTGGTGCTCGTCGCGCTCATGTTGGCTCTCCCAGTTCGGCCAACGCATCGCGGTAAACGTCGTCGGTAACCATATTGCTGTGCCACAGATAATTGTTTTCGGCAAAGCTCGCCCCCTTGCCTTTCACGGTATGGGCGATGATGATCGACGGCTTGTCGGCAGCCAGCGGCAGCGCATCGAGCGTGGCCACAATCTGTGCCATGTCGTGACCGTCGATTTCGCGTACCTCCCAGCCAAAGGCCCGCCATTTGTCGGCAACGGGTTCGAGCGACATCATGGTTTCGACGCTGCCGCTTTGTTGCACCTTGTTGTAATCGAGAATGGCGGTCAGATTTGCTACGCGCTGGTGCGCAGCGGCCATCGCGGCTTCCCAGTTGGAGCCCTCCTGCAACTCGCCATCACCGATCATCACCAGCACGCGAAAGTCGCGCGCTTGCAATCGTGCGCCCAGGGCCATGCCCAGACCGATCGACAGACCGTGGCCCAGGCCGCCGGTACTCATTTCCACGCCGGCCAGCTTGATGTCCGGATGCATGCCGAACAAGGACTCATAGGCATAGAACTTGTCGATGATGGCGTCGTCGATGATGCCGGCCTGCGCCAGTACCGCGCCGAGCGCCGCATTGGCATGCCCTTTGGACAACACAAAGCGGTCGCGGCCGGGCCAGTCAGGCTCGGCCGGGCGTAAACGCATGTGATGAAAGTACAGAGCTGCCAGCAGATCGGCTGCCGACAAGGAGCCGCCCATATGGCCCGAGCCTGAAGCATGCAGGGCGCGCCAGATATTGCGCCTGATTTTCAAGGCCTCATTGCGTAGCCTGTTGAGATTTGCCTCGCGTTGTTCCGGCATGGAATGCGCTCTCCGTTGGTTCTGTCGATCACCGTTTTGCACGGTGTTGCAGCACCACTTTATTTTGATCGGCCGGCAGAGACAAGCGCTGAAGCCGACTTCGCCGCGATCGCGCGGCACGGCGTGTCGAAAATGCGGTTTCGCGGAATTTGGCGCAATGCCTCACCCGCCATTTTCTGCCACGCGAAACGCACCGGGCGTCGACCCGCGCCAACGGGTCGATCCACTCAGCAGAGCGGCAACCGGCGCGGCGGCTTCAGCCCGGCATCTTATCGGCAAGCGCCATTTGCAATATCTGCGCCACGTGCAAGGCCTCGCGCTGGGCGCCGTCATGAATCTGATGGCGGCAACTTGTGCCGTCGGCGACCACCAGCGCATTGGGCTCGGCCTTGCGCACCGCCGGCAACAGCGACAATTCGCCCATCGCCATCGAGGCGTCGTAGTGCTCGGCTTCAAAGCCGAACGCACCAGCCATCCCGCAACAACTGGACTCGATCAGCGCAAGCTCCAGGTCCGGGATCAACCCTAGCACCGTTTGAATCGGCCGGACCGCATCATGCGCCTTCTGGTGACAATGGCCATGCAACCACACCTTGCCGGCGGCCAGCGGCTGCAAGGCAAGTGGCAAGGTGCCGGCCTGATGCTCGGCGGCCAGATATTCCTCAAAGGTCCGGGCCAGCTCGGCCAGCTTTTCGGCCGGCTCACCGAGGCCCAGGGTCAGCGTCTCATCGCGCAAGGTCAACAGGCACGAAGGCTCCAGCCCGACCACGGGCAAACCTTTGGCGATGGCCGGCGCAAGCGCGTCCAGCACCCGGCGCGTTTCCTCGCGAGCCTGATCGATCAGCCCACTGGCCATGAAGGTACGGCCACAACAAAGCGGTCGCTCGCCAGCCGGTGGCTGCGCCAGCGCAACCCGCTTGCCGGCCGCCTGCAAGACCGTCAGCGCAGCCTCGAGAATCTGCGGATCGAACGCGTTATTGAAGGTATCAACCCAGAGCACCAGATCGGCGTCGGCCATCGGCACGATCGGCGCGGCACTGCGGCGTTGCCGACGCCAGAAGGTGTCGGAACGCCAGCGCGGCATTGAACGGGCACTGGCAATTCCCAACACCGCCTGGCTCAGCGCCGCCATGCCGGGCAACTTGTCGCGCAAATTGAGCAGTGCGGCAAACGGCGCCGCTTTGGCCGCATAGTGCGGCAGATAGGCAACCAGGCGTTCGCGCAATTTGAGCGGATACTTGCGCCGCCGCTGGCCGGCCACTTCGATTTTCATGCGCGCCATGTCCACACCGGTCGGACACTCACGCTTGCACCCCTTGCAGCCCACGCAAAGCGCCAGCGCTTCCTGTACCGCCTCGCTGGCTACGCCGCCCGGAATGGCTCCCGACAAGGCGAGTCGCAAGGTGTTGGCCCGGCCCCGGGTCAGGTGTTGCTCGTTCTGCGTTATACGGTAGCTCGGACACATCGTGCCGGCATCGAACTTGCGGCAATGGCCGTTGTTGTTGCACATCTCGACCGCCTTGGCAAAGCCGCCGGCCGGATCACCACCGGTGCCCGGCGCCGTCTGCACCTCGGTCTGCGGATCGGCTTGCACGTCCCATGCCGACCAGTCGAGAACCGTGCTGACCGGCGTCACCTTGTAGCTGGGCGGAAAGCGGAACAGGCTGGTGTCATCCATGCGTGAGGAGCGCACGATCTTGCCCGGATTCATCAAGCCGTCGGGATCGAACAAATCCTTCACTTCCTCGAAAGCGCGATTGAGCCGGTCACCAAACTGCCACTTCACCCACTCGCTGCGCACCAGGCCATCACCGTGCTCGCCGGAAAATGCGCCTTTGTACTTGCGTACCAATTCGGAGGCCTCTTGTGCAATGGCGCGCATTTTGGCCGCGCCATCGCGGCGCATGTCGAGAATCGGCCGCACATGCAAGGTGCCCACTGACGCATGCGCATACCAGGTGCCGCGGGTACCGTGACGCGCAAACACTTCGGTAAGCTGGTCGGTGTAGTCGGCGAGGTGTTCGAGCGGCACCGCACAGTCTTCGATGAAGCTGACCGGCTTGCCGTCGCCGTGCAGCGACATCATGATGTTCAGACCCGCCTTGCGCACATCCCACAACGCCTTCTGGCGGGCCGGTTCAGGCATCGCCACGACACTGCCGGGATGGCCGGCGTCGGCCATCAGCTCGGCCAGCCGCACCACTTGCGCGGCTTGTTCGGTCGCATCGTCGCCGGCAAATTCCACCAGCAAAATGGCCTCGGGCGTGGGTGCCGACGGGTCAACCAGCGCGGTCTCCATGACGGCCGCAAACGCCGGGTTGCGGCGCGCCAGATCAATCATCGTGCGATCAACCAGTTCGACGGCGCACGGTGCCAGCGTCACAATATGCTGCGCGGCCGCCATCGCGTCGCGAAAGCGCGCAAAGTTGACCACGCCCAACGCCTTGTGCGTGGGCAATGGCGCCAGCTTCAGATGCAGCTTGTTGAAGTACGCCAGCGTGCCTTCGGAGCCAACCAGCAGGTGCGCCAGATTGACCGAACCATCGTCGGTATAGGGGCGCGGTGAGCGCGGATTGAAAACATCGAGGTTGTAGCCAGCCACCCGGCGCAATACCTGCGGCCACTGCCGGGTGATCTCGTCGCGCTCGCGCTCGGCAAGATCAAACAAGGCCGACACCAGTTTGCTGGTGCGGGTGCTGCTCAGTGCGGCGCTGCCATCGGTGCCGAAGGGCCCGAAAAACTGCCGCGTGCCATCGGCCAGCATCGCATCGATGCCGGTCACGTTATGCACCATGTTGCCGTAGGCAATGGAGCGTGACCCGCATGAATTGTTGCCAGCCATGCCCCCCAGCGTAGCCTGGGCGCTGGTGGATACATCCACCGGAAACCACAGGCCGTGCGGCTTGAGTTGCGCATTGAGATGGTCGAGCACGACACCGGGCTGCACGCAGACCGTACGCGCCTCGACATCAAGATCGGTGACCGCACGCAGGTGACGACTGTTATCGATGACCAGCGCCTCGCCCACGGTTTGCCCGCACTGACTCGTCCCGGCACCACGGGGCAGAATCGGCACCTTCATTTCATGGGCGATGTCGAAAACGGCTTGCACATCGGTGTCGTCACGGGGCACGACTACGCCGATCGGATCGACCTGGTAAATCGACGCATCGGTCGCATAACGACCGCGCGACGCCGCATCGAACATCACATCACCACGCAACACGCGTCGCAATCGTTGCGCCAACCGGCTGCGTTCCAGAGAGGGCGTGCGCAATACCTGCGCGGAAGTGGGGGCATTCATGATGAAGTCTCAGTAAGCGATTCTGTCTCGGGTTGCGACGACTCCGCCATCGCGGCCAGCACCGCATCGCGCTTGTCGATGAGGTGTTGTTCCAGCAAGGCCTGCAGGGCAGCGCCATCGCGGCGGCTCAACGCATCAATCATGACGCCATGCTGGCGCACGGCGGCATCCCATTTGTCACGGTTGAAGTTTGACCGGAAACGCAGATGCTGAATCCGGATATTGATCGAATCATAGGTTTCGGTAAGCGCCGGGTTGTCGGCGGCCCGGTTCAAGGCCTCGTGAATCTGTCGGTTGAGCCGATAGTAGGCCGGCAGATCATCGCGGGCATGGGCAGCGAGCATCTCGAAATGCAGCGCCCGGATCTCGGCAATCTGCGCGTCGGTGGCGCGTCGCGCGGCCAGCGCCCCGGACAAGCCCTCCAGACTGACCATGACCTCGAACAGGTGCCCGATATCGGTCGCGGACAAGGCCACCACGCTGGCGCCCCGGTTCGGATGCAATACCACCAGCTTTTCGGCCGCCAGCACCCGGTAAGCCTCGCGCAGCGGCGTGCGCGAAACCTGCAGGTGGTCGCACAACACCCGTTCGTTCAGCCGCACGCCAGGCGCCAGTTCACCGGTGAGGATCATTTCACGCAGTCGTGTGGCGACATCGGCATGCATCAGCCCGCGGGCAGATCCGACGGGCGGGGTGGCCGCCGGCGATTGAGCAACAGTCATCGGGTTTCCTGTTTGAGACAAGGCTTCAATACGACAAAGAGATTCAAGATGGCCAAAGGTTTTTGTATACGATTTGGAAATGCTATGGATTATCCTAACGGAAACGGCTATATTTTGTATACAAATCTATCATCTTGTCAGGACACCCGGAGCTCTCCCATGAAACTGCCTAGCGGAATCGATCTCAACGACCACCATAGCGGTCGCCATTTTCTGCAAATCCCCGGCCCCAGCCCGGTTCCCGACCGCATTCTGCGCGCCATCGACAATGCCACCATCGACCATCGTGGCCCGGCCTTTGCGCGCCTGGGCCTGCAAGTCATCGACGGCATCAAGAAAATCTTCCAGACCAAGCAGCCGGTCATCATTTATCCGGGCTCGGGCACTGGCGCCTGGGAAGCCGCGCTGGTCAACACGATGAGCGCCGGCGATGAACTGCTGATGTTCGAAACCGGCCATTTCGCCGCGCTGTGGCACCGGCTTGCCGCCCGGCTGGGCCTCAAGCCCACCGTCATCGAATCCGATTGGCGCGGCGGCGCCGATGCCGAGCGCATCGAGCAGGCCTTGCGCGCCGATACCGGGCACCGTTTCAAGGCGGTCTGCGTCGTTCACAACGAAACCTCAACCGGCGTCACCAGCGATATTGCCGCGGTGCGCCGCGCCATTGACGCCGCCGGCCACCCCGCCCTGCTGATGGTCGACACCATCTCGGGTCTGGCCTGCGCCGACTACCAGCACGACGCCTGGGGGGTCGATGTATCGATTTCGGGCTCACAGAAAGGCTTGATGCTGCCGCCCGGCCTGTCGTTCAACGCCGTCAGCGAAAAAGCACTGGCCGCCAGCCAGCAAGCCAGTCTGCCCCGCGCCTACTGGGCCTGGGACGAAATCATTGCCGCCAACGCCAATGGTTACTGGCCCTCGACCCCGGCCACCAATCTGCTCTACGGGCTGGCCGAAGCGCTCGATATGCTGCAAACCGAAGGGCTTGAGCAAGTATTTGCCCGCCATCAGCGCCACGCTCTGGCGACCCGCATGGCGATTGAAACCTGGGGACTGGAAATTCTATGTAACGACAAAGCCTGCTACAGCCCGGTGCTGACCGGTGTCCTTATGCCTGAAGGGCATAACGCCGACGCATTGCGTAGAATCATCCTGCAACGCTTCAATATGTCGCTCGGGACCGGACTTGGCAAAGTGGCCGGCAAGGTCTTTCGCATTGGTCATCTCGGCGACTTCAATGATCTGACTTTACTCGGCACCCTCGCCGGGGTCGAAATGGGCCTTGGCCTGGCCGACGTTCCGCATCATCGCGGCGGCGTCCAGACCGCCATGACTTACCTCGCCGATACCGCCACCTGAAAGGAATTAAAACCGCATGTCGCTGCCCGTACTGGCCAATCGCAACAAGCATATCGACCCGTTTCACGTCATGGAGCTTGCCAAGCATGCTCTTGCACTTGAGGCGGCTGGCCAGTCGGTCATCCACATGACGATCGGCGAACCCGATTTCACCGCACCACCCCCGGTTCTGGCGGCGCTGCACCGGGCCACCACGGCCGGGCGCACCCAGTACACCGAAGCGGTCGGCATTCGCCCACTGCGCGAAGCCATCGCCAACGACTACCGCACGCGCTGGGATGTCAATGTCGACCCGGATCGGATCATCATCACCGCCGGTGCCTCGGCGGCGCTTACCCTCGCCTGCGCCGCCCTGGTCAATCCGGGTGATGGCGTCTTGCTGGGTGATCCGGGTTACCCGTGTAACCGACACTTTGTCGCCGCCTTCGATGGTGAGGCGCAACTGATTCCCACCGGCCCCGAGACGGGCTTTCAAGTCACCCCCGAGCTGATCGAGCAGTACTGGCGCGACAACACGCGCGGCGTTTTGCTGTCTTCACCGTCCAACCCGACCGGCACCTCGATAGACACCTCGACCATGGCCGCCATTCTCGATATCGTGCGGGGCCGTGGCGGTTTTTCAATCGTCGATGAAATCTATCTCGGCCTGACCTACCAGGATGGCGTGCAGAGCGCCCTGAAGCACGGCGACGACATGATCATCACCAACAGCTTCAGCAAGTACTTCAACATGACCGGCTGGCGGCTGGGCTGGCTGGTCGTGCCCCAGGAGTGGCAACCGGCATTTGAAAAGCTCACGCAAAACCTGCTCATCTGCGCCTCGACGCTGTCGCAGCATGCAGCGCTCGCTTGTTTTGATCCGGAAAGCCAGCGAATTTTCGAAGAGCGACGCGAAGCCTTCCGCGCGCGCCGCGATTACCTCGTACCGGCGCTGCGTGAAGTCGGCCTCGATATCCCGGTCACGCCGGATGGTGCGTTCTACATTTATGCCGACATCAGCCGCTTCAGCGACGACAGTACGGCGTTTGCCTATGACTTGCTCGAAAAAACCGGCGTCGCGCTGGTCCCCGGCAAGGACTTCGGTCGCCATGATCCCAATCGGTATGTGCGCATGAGCTACGCCAACTCGATGGAGAATCTGCGCGAAGCGGTCCGGCGCATCGGTGACTACCTCCGTGCGCTGAATTAGCCTACGCACTTATAGAGTGCCGAAAGCACCATAAATTCCAATACTTTGGCTCTGGGCCAAAATCAAACCACAGTCGCCGGCCTGCGATCATTCGATGCAGGCCGTTCAGCGCATTTGCATCGTTTTCGCAAGGGCTACCGAATAGCTTGCGGGTCATTGAACCAAGCAACCGGTGTCCACAGTGTTTCCAAATTCAGTAGCAACAGAGCACTCGACACGTCATTGCGCGACGAACCGATTTAAGCTTTGCTGGCGATACTTCAGTTCATGCTTGATCCTGATATCTGCGCTGTCGGCCTGTGGCGATGCCCGGAACGAAACGGCTGGGGAGGATGTCAATCGCGGCTTGAACGACAAGCAGATCGTCGCATCCGACAGCGTCGCGCTGACCCCGGCAACGGTTGCCGGCGTCGATGGCCGACCAACAATCGTCGCCGCCAGCCAGATCTCCGTCCTCGGATCATTCGAAAATAACACTTTCGATTTTTCGATTACCGGCCCCCAACGCGCAAGCGGCGGTCATCAGGGTTGGACGAATGTTGGCTGGGCGCAAGTCAGCTATCGCGGCCAGCTGGGTCAGTACCGCGTCACCATCGATACATCGGGTTGGCCTGACGGCGAAAGCTCGCGAAACTTTCAGCTGGTAGCCAACAACGACGCCGGTCAAACCACACAGCTGGTGTCGGCCATCATCTCGACACCGCTGACTGCAACGCCGCCCCCATCGGTCGAACCCACGCCGGCAGCGACACCAGTTACCGAGCCAACGCCGGTTATGCCGACTTCATCCGACCCGGCATCAGCGGCAACCATTGCCGGCGTGAATGGCAGACCGACCCTGACCGCTCAGACTCGTATCGAGGTCAGGCGTGCCACGGCCAACAATGTTTCTGAATTCAGTATCAGCGGTCCGGTGCGATCAGACGGCGGCTATCAGGCCTGGACCAATCAGTCCTGGGCGACGGTTGCCTACGCCGGCATCCACGGGAACTATCGGGTAACGATCGATACCAACGGCTGGGCGGGCACGGAGTCGAAACGCAATTTCATCCTGACCTCGAACAACGACACCGGACAAACGACCATACCTGTCGAAGCCATCATCGCCAGTGCACCAGCCACGCCGTCAGCGCCGGCACCGACGACGACACCGGAACAGAGCGACATTCCTGGCGTCGCAGAAACCCTCAACTCCGTTGCAACCATCATCGGCGATATGGGCTTGCCCAATGACGGCGTGCTGGACGGCATTCCCGACTTCTTCTGGGCGACCAACAAGTTGCCCGCCCAGATCGCCATGGGCGCGGACAGCCGGGGTTGTCATGCACCGCAATGGTGGCAAAACCTTGCCTCCGTGCGGGCCGCCTACAAGGACTGCGAATACTGGACGGCCTTCGTGCAGTGGTTCGTTATTTTTGAAGGACAGGGTAATGCGGCAAACAATGTACGGGTGGAATCCCGAAACCCCCGGACCTGGTACCTGAGCAAAAGCACCGGGCAATGGAAGCTGTTGGGTCAGGACGCAACGACCAGCTGGTTCCTGGCCACGAAATCCGATCTTGTGTACACACCGGGCGGTGTGGATGCTGCAGTCAGCCCGGACGGT
Source organism: uncultured Burkholderiaceae bacterium (assembly GCA_963976885.1). Classification (GTDB taxonomy): domain Bacteria; phylum Pseudomonadota; class Gammaproteobacteria; order Burkholderiales; family Burkholderiaceae_E; genus JAUIAI01. The sequence goes on along the minus strand of CAXBNM010000001.1, from coordinate 37,390 downwards.
GCCACCAGCTTGCTGGTTACCCGCGGCGCACCGCACTCCTATCACGGCGTGTGGCCGCAGGGTGTAATCGATATCGCCGGTGTTGCCCACGACATTGGCGCGCTATACACAACAGTCGAGGCCCGCCTGGTCGTCAACGATGCAGCGCAGCCGGATGATCGTGATCGTGCGCTGTGGCTGTGGCAAAGTGGCGCCGACTTTTACCCAGGGGTTGGCGTGCCGGTATATGACGCAGTGCCTCCTGGCGCTGGCCTGAGTCGATCCAAAAAAATCACTGCGCAGTGGCAATCATTCAACTTTGCGACAATCAGCAATGCTCGCGTTGATTACCAGGGACCGGTCCAACCCTTGTCGCTTGAGGAATTTCGAGGCAATCCGCCGCCGCTCGATTAAGCGCACTTTCCCGGCACACGCGGTATCAGTGCAGCGCACGCCCGGTCGAAGGCAGAAAGCTCAGCGCGATGCTGAATGCATTGAAATCGCGTTACTGGCCGCTGCTGGCGACCACCGATACCTGCGCCGCCATCGCCTGCTGGGCCTGATTGGCCCGTTCGATGGCTGCCTGCAACGGCGGCTTCTGCGGCACCGTGCGGCCCAGCGAAGCGGCCCAGATCCGGTCGCGCTGGCGAATCACCTTGGCGCCGTAACCACGATCCGAACTCAGGTTGGCGGCGCCGACATAATGCTTGAGGGCTTTTTCCACCGAACCGGTGCGCTCGATCATGCCCTTCAGAATGGTGGCGCCAACTTCAACGCTGACCCGCGGGTTGAACGCCTTGTCGACACCGCCGAAGCGCTCGAATTTTTCCGGATGGGCCTTGACCAGAACCTGCATCAGGCCACGGGCATCCTTGTGACTGCGGGCCCGCGGATTCAGGCTTGATTCGATCGACATGACCGCGATGATCAGCATCGGGTCGAGGCCGTGCCGCGCGCCAGCCTCATGCGCATAGCGAACGTAATTGGCCACTGCCTCGGGGTCGGCGCGGTAATAACGGGCCAGCCATTTGGCGATGTTGCGGATTCGGGTGTTGCGATCGGGTTGCTGCGGCTTGGCCGCCGCACGGACAGCCGGTTTGGGCGCGGCAATCGGCTCATCGGCCGCGTCTTTGCTGCCCTCGGCAAACGCCGGTTGCTCAGGCGAGAAATCAACCTTCTGGAAGCGTCCGGTGTCAGCATTCACAGGCATGCTGCCAACGCCAACATCGGCCATCGAGGCATCCGGGGAGGCAACAATCGAGCGATCCAGCAAGGCCAGTGTGGGCACCGGTTGGGCCTCGCTGAGGCCGGTCAGATCGGGGATATGGGCATGTTGCCAGGCGGTGGCCGTATCGGGGGTGATGTCAGCGCGAGCTCGCATCAGGGCGGCATCAACGGCGCTGGAAAGTTCGTCAGGGTTCAGAACGACATCGGGGTCGGGGGCGCGTATCACCCCCATCGCAATCCCGTCTACCGACCGGGCTGAGGGTTCTTCTGAAAGGCCGAGAACAAGGCCACCTGCAGCAATCACGACACCCAACGGAAGATGGGGCAGATAACGGAAGATTTTAATCATCCTGCCAACACCGGCGTTTCTCCAGAGAAATCAATCATCCCGCGACGGACACTACATTCGCCGCAGTATGCCCAGGCGACCACAACATCTAGTGCCCGGATTCTTTTTGATCGAACCGCCCTATCGAAACGCCTCGGTCATTGGCATTTTATGTTTGCGCCCACTCACCGTCAAACCAAATGGTGCGACAATCGGTAACACGCCCTTTTACACCCTCCCTGAACCGGCAAAAGAACATTGAAATACAAAGACTTACGCGAGTTCATCCAGAAGCTTGAGGCCGCAGGCGAATGCCGCCGCATCGCAGCCGCCGTCGATACCACGCTCGAAATGACCGAAATCGGCGACCGGGTGCTGCGCGCCCAGGGGCCGGCCCTGCTGTTCGAAAATGCCACGCGTGATGGCCAGCCGGCGTCAATGCCGGTGCTGGTCAATCTGTTTGGCACGCCGCGTCGCGTGGTGATGGGCATGGGCGAGAATGAAACCGAAGCGCTGCGCGAGATCGGCAAGCTGCTCGCCTTTCTGAAAGAACCCGACCCGCCACGCGGGCTGCGCGATGCCTGGGACAAGCTGCCGGTGTTGCGCCAGGTCTTGAGCATGGCGCCCAAAGAGGTGTCCAGCCCGCTGTGTCAGCGCCATGTCATTGAAGGCGATGCGGTCGATCTGAATCACCTGCCCGTTCAGACCTGCTGGCCCGGCGATGCCGGCCCGCTCATCACCTGGGGTTTGGTGGTCACCCGTGGGCCGCACCGGCCCCGCCAGAACCTGGGCATTTATCGGCAGCAATGCATTGCGCCGAACAAGACCATCATGCGCTGGCTCGCCCATCGCGGCGGCGCGCTCGATTTTCTTGAACACACCAAACTGCCCACCGATAACCCGCAGCCCTTTCCGGTATCGGTCGTCATTGGCGCCGACCCGGCCACGATTCTCGGCGCCGTCACCCCCGTGCCCGACTCCTTGTCGGAGTATCAGTTTGCCGGCCTGCTGCGCGGAAACAAAACCGAACTGGCCACGTGTCTGGGCAACGCACTGAAAGTGCCCGCCACCGCCGAAATCGTGCTTGAAGGCAGTATTCGCCCCGACCCGGATGGCAGCCTGACGCGCGCCAACGCCGAACGCCAGGGCGTCAAGTTCGACCTGCCCGCCAATGCACTTACTGGATGGGAAATGGCGCTGGAAGGCCCGTTTGGAGACCACACCGGCTACTACAACGAGCAGGACTGGTTTCCGGTGTTCACCATCGATCGGATCACCCATCGCGATGCGCCGATCTACCACTCCACCTACACCGGCAAACCGCCTGACGAACCGGCCATGCTCGGCGTAGCCTTGAATGAAGTCTTCGTGCCGATTCTGCAAAAGCAGTTTCCGGAGATCACCGACTTCTATCTGCCGCCCGAGGGTTGCTCGTACCGGATGGCAGTGGTGTCGATGAAAAAACAATACCCCGGTCATGCCAAACGCGTGATGTTCGGCATCTGGAGTTTCCTGCGTCAGTTCATGTACACGAAATTCATCATCGTCACCGATGACGATGTGAATATTCGCGACTGGCAGGAAGTGATCTGGGCGATGACGACGCGCGTCGATCCGATGCGTGACACGACGATGGTCGAAAACACCCCGATCGACTATCTCGACTTCGCCTCACCGGTGTCGGGGCTGGGTTCAAAAATGGGCATCGACGCCACCAACAAGTGGCCGGGCGAAACCAATCGCGAATGGGGAGAGCCCATTGCGATGACCGCAACGGTGCGCGACAAGGTCGATGCGCTGATGCAGCAAATGGACTTATAGGCTCGGCCGGCCTCAGCCGTTTTCGTACACCCAGCGCAGCAGCCGGTCCTGCATGGGCAGACTGGCTCGCGCGCCCGCGCCATTGACGATCAACGCCAGCGCATAGCGCCGCCCCGATTGCGCATCGACATAACCGGCCATCGAACGCACATCGGCCAGGCTGCCGGTCTTGATCCAGCCATTGCCGGCCACCGGATGCTTGCGCAGGCGCGCGCGCATCGTGCCATCCACGCCCACTACCGGCAACGACAAACGCAACACATCGGCAAACGGGCCGGCGGCCGCATGGGCGAGCAGTTCTGTCAGACCGGCCGCCGACACCCGGGCATGACGCGACAGACCGGCACCGTTATCGAGCACCAGACCCGGCAAGGCCAGGCCTTGCAAACGTAGGGTCGCGGTCACCTGACGGCGGGCCGAGGCCTCATCGACAACCGGCTCGCCACGTTCGGCGGCCAGTTGCAGCATCAGCTGGCGCGTCATCACGTTATTGCTGAACTTGTTGATGTCGGTGACGATGTCGGCCAGTGTCCGCGGCGACTGCCAGGTGTACCAGGGTGCCTCGCTGCGCGGCTGTTGGCGGCGCGGCTCGCGCCTGGCCACGCCATCCCAGCGCCCGCCCAGTTGCTCCCAGGCGGCCCGAAACAACGCGCCACTGAAGCTCACATGATCGAGCACGGCATGAAAGGAATGCCCTTGTCCGCAACCCTGCGAGTAGCGCCCGCCAACCTCAAGCAGCGGCGCGCCGGCCGTTTGGCCGGCCGGCATCTGCTCGCGGATGCTCAGACCGCTGGCCCGGAAACGACAACCCCCACGGGTAAGCTGGATACGGTTATGTACGGTAATTCCCGCCAATGGCGGATCAAGTGTCAGCTCAGCCTTGCCGCGCCGCGGCGTGACCACGAATTTGGTCGACTTGAAGTTGAGCATCGCCGCATCGGGCCAGACGTTATAGGGCTCGGACGCCTGGCCGTCGAACACCACACGAGCCGCGGCCGGCGTCGCGTACAAGGCATTGTCCAGCCGCAGATCGCCGGTAATGTGCCGCAGGCCGGCACTGCGCATCTGCCCGAGCGCGGCCAGCAGATCTTCGATCACGAGCTTGGGGTCACCGCCGCCAACCAGCACCAGATCGCCCTGCAAGACGCCATTGACAAGTTTGCCGTCCAGATAGAAACGGGTCTGCCAGCGGTAATCGGCCCCCAGTTGCAACAAGCCGGCGTAAGTGGTCAGCAGTTTGATACTTGAGGCCGGGTTCAGGGTCGCTGCTTCATTGACGGCCAGCAATGACTCGCCGTTATCCAGCGCCCGTACCTGCACGCTGACCTGATCACCGCCGGCGCCAACGTCTTGCAACCATTGGCCGACGAGTTGTTGCTGGGCGTCGCTCCCCGGTGCAGCCGCCAGTACCGGCCCGCCAGCCAGGACACAAACGGTCAGCAACAGCAACGGCAGGCAGCGCAGTTTCAATGCTGCGGAGTAAAGAAGTCGGGGCATGGTCATGAGCGCGATTATTTCATGCCCGCTGCACGCGTCGAGCCCGCTTTGTCGCAAAGTTGCCAGTGCAGGTCTGGCCTGACGTTTCAGCGGCTGGCTGCGCGTCCGCGAACCCTTCACCGGGAATCGGGCAGAATCGGGTTATGAACGTTAACTTTCCCATTTACGCCCTGCCCCCCGCCGCCGATGCGCTGCGCGCCCAGGTGCGACAATTCATTGCCGATGAAAAGGCTGCCGGCCACTGGCAGCGCCGCGGTGATTTCAGTACGGCCCACGACGCCGGTTTTTCGGCCCGTCTGGGCGCTCGCGGCTGGATTGGCATGACCTGGCCCAAGGCCTATGGTGGTCAGGACGCCTCCACCCTCGAACGACTGGTCGTCACCGAAGAGCTGATTGCGGCCAACGCGCCCATGGCGGCCCACTGGATCGGCGACCGGCAGAGCGGCCCGTTATTGCTGCGCTTTGGCAGCGAAGAGCAGCGCCAGACCTACCTGCCGAAAATCGCCCGCGGCGAGTGCTTTTTTGCCATTGGCATGAGCGAACCCGATTCGGGCTCGGATCTGGCCTCGGTGCGCACCCGGGCCGTACCGGTCGAGGGTGGCTGGAAAGTGACCGGCCGCAAGGTCTGGACGACCTTCGCCCATGTGAACCATTACGCTATCGTGCTGGTCAGAACCGGCGATGCCGGCGAATCACGCCACGAAGGTCTGTCACAACTGATCGTCGATCTGCACGACCCGAAGGTACAGATCAATCCGATCATCAACATGGCCGGCCATCGCGAATTCAACGAGGTCGTCTTCGATGACACCTTCGTTCCTGCCGAGAACATGGTTGGCGAACCCGGCAACGGCTGGCAGCAGGTGACCAGCGAACTGGCCTACGAGCGCAGCGGCCCCGAGCGCTACCTGACCTGCATCCGCCTGGCCGAGGCCATCATTGACGCCGCCCGCCAGCAACCGAGTCCGCGCATCAAGGCAGCCATCGGACGCCTGGCCGCCAAACTGATTGCGCTGCGCACGATGTCGGTGTCGGTAGCCGCGAGTCTGCAACAAGGCGCCACGCCGAATCTCGAAGCTTCGTTCATCAAAGACCTGGGCAACAGCTTTGAGCAACAGCAAATCGACATCCTGCGCGAGCTGGTAGCCGAGGTGGCTCAACCGAGCGCCGAGTTGTACGACGCGCTCACCGAGGCCACGTTGTACTCACCGTCCTGGTCGCTGCGCGGCGGGACCCGAGAAATTCTGCGCGGCGTCGTCGCGCGCGGCCTGGGACTACGCTGATGACTGCCACCGACAACACACCGGAACTCACGCCGCTGGCGCAGCCCGATCCGATTCTGACCGAAGCCGCCCGGCGCACCTTTCATGATCTGACCGCCAGCCTGCCCGCCGGTGAAAGCACACTGGCGCAGCGCGCCAAGCTGCTCAAGCAACTGACCGAACTGGGTTTTGATGCGGTCTTGAACGATCCGGCCGCCGACCATGAAGCCTGGCCGGACGCCGCCACCATCCTGCGCGAACAGGCCCGCCACGCCACGCCGGTCGATATGGCGGTGCTGCTGATCATGAACAATCAGCAACTGGCCATCATGGCCGCCCCCGAGCCCTACCGTGCCGGCCCGGCCGAATGGGTTGACGCCCTCGACGCGACCGCCCGGCGCGGCCTGACCCTGGCCCGCTGCGCGCAAGCCACCGGCGCGATGCAGGCTGCGCTCGATCTGTCCATTAGCTATGCGCAAGACCGGGTGCAGTTCGGTCGGCCGCTGGCGCGCTTTCAGGCCATTCAGCACGAGCTGGCCGTGGCCGCCGCAGAAGCGGCCGCCGCCACGACGGCTACCGATCTCGTGCTGGCTGCGGTCGGCCAGTCCGGTCTGATGGCCGACCGCGTTGAACCCTTGTTGCAGGCGGCCACTCTGGTGGTTGCCAATGCGATTGCCAACGTCCACCGGGTCAGTCATCAGGTGCATGGCGCCATCGGTTTCACGCAGGAGTATTTCCTGCACCGGCACAGCCTGAATCTGCTGCGCTGGCGCGATGAACTCGGCCACTTGCAACAAAGCTCACTGGCCTGCGCCGAAGCGCTTGGCGAAAAAGTTCTGGCCGCCGACACGCTGTGGGCCTTCATCACCGACACGACCAGTCTGAACAAACCAGCCTGAGTCTGGCCGGCACTGAGCCGGCCTTGCTTTTCTCAAACCACAATGACCCGCTCATTTGTCTGAGCGGGCGATCTACCGGAGACTCATTCATGAGTGATTTCGTTCAATTCGAGGCGCACGAAGGCGTCGCCACCCTGACCCTGAACCGCCCCGACGAGCGCAACGCGCTGAGTACGCAAGCGCAATGGGATGAAATCGTCGCGTGTTGCGAACGTATCGGTGCCGATTCGAGCATACGCGCCGTCGTGCTGACCGGTGCCGGCAGCGCCTTCTCGGCCGGTGGCAATGTCAAGGACATGCGCGACAAGAAAGGCATCGCGGCCGGCACGCCGTTTGAAATTTCCGAGGGCTATCTGCGCGGCATTCAGCGCATTCCGCTGGCCTTGCACAACCTCGAAGTGCCGACGATTGCCGCAGTCAACGGTGCTGCCGTTGGCGCCGGTTGCGATCTGGCCTGCATGTGCGACATCCGCATTGCTTCCGAGAAAGCCCGCTTCGCCGAAAGCTTCGTCAAGCTGGGCATCATTCCCGGCGACGGCGGCGCCTGGTTGTTGCAGCGTGCCATCGGCTATCAGCGGGCCGCTGAAATGAGCTTCACCGGCGACATGATCGACGCGCAGACGGCGCTGGCCTGGGGGCTGGTGTCGCAAGTCGTTGCCCCCGACCAGTTGCTGCCCACCGCCCAGGGTCTGGCCGCACGCATGGCCGCCAACTCCGGCCCGGCCCTGCGCATGGCCAAGCGCCTGATGCGCCAGGCCCAGACCGGCCGTCTTGATGACACGCTCACGCTGTCGGCAAGTCTGCAGGCGCTGGCCCACCACACCAGCGAGCACGATGCGTCGATTGCCCGCTTCTTTGAAGAGCGCAAGAGCTGATTGCGTCCCGCGAGTAAACCGATGATCGACCTGTACACCTCCTCAACGCCGAACGGCTACAAAGCCTCGGTCACGCTCGAAGAACTCGGCCTGCCCTACACCGTGCACGCCATCGACTTGCGCAAGCAGGAGCAGAAAACCCCCGAGTTCCTGCGCATGAATCCGAACGGGCGGATTCCGGTCATCGTCGACCGTGATGCGAACGATCTGGTGATCTTCGAGTCGGGCGCCATCATGGTTTATCTCGCGGAGAAAACCGGCCGGCTCATGCCCGCAGACCCGGCCGGCAAAGCCAAAGTGATGCAATGGCTGATGTTTCAGATGAGCGGCATCGGCCCGATGATGGGCAATGCCAATGTGTTCTACCGCTACTTCCCCGAGCAGGTGCCGGCAGCCATTGACCGCTTTCAGAACGAATCGCGTCGCTTGTTCGAGGTACTCGATACCCGGCTGGCCGAAAGCGAGTGGCTGGCCGACGAGTATTCGATTGCCGACATCGCCAACTGGTGCTGGGTGCGCACCTACAAGTGGTCGGGGGTCAGTGCCGACGGCCTGCCCCATCTGAAGCGCTGGCGCGACGCGATCCGCGAACGCCCCGCCGCGCAGCGTGGCATCGCCCAGCCGGCGGCCACGCCCAATATCGTGAACGACAAAGACGCGACCAAGGCGTTTTCCGAGGGCGCACGCAGCAACGTGCAGCGCTGAAGTCGCACCGGCCATGCCCGCCAGGCCGCCAATAGCAAGCGGCCCATCCGGATTGCCCGATCCATTCTCACCTTTAGCCACAAGGAAGTCTCATGCAAGCGACTTGTTTTGACCTGACGATTGAAAATCAGATTGCGCATATCGTGCTGAACCGACCCGACAAGCGCAATGCCATGGTGCGTGAGTTCTGGGACGAACTGCCGCGCGTGATTGAACACATTGACAGCCAGTCGCTGGCCCGGGTCATCGTGATTTCCTCAACGGGACCGCATTTCTCCAGCGGCATCGATGTCAACATGTTCGGCCAGCACGGCAAGAACGCGGCTGACGACACGCCCGAAGGCAAGCGCCAGCGTCGCATTCAGCACGGCGCCGATTTCTACAATCGGGTCAGGGTGATGCAGGAAAGCTTCACCGCGCTCGAGCAATGCCGAATTCCCGTACTGGCCGCCATTCAGGGGGGCTGCATTGGCGCCGGCGTCGATCTGACCACGGCTTGTTGCATGCGTTATGCCACCGCCGATGCGTTCTTCACGATTTTTGAAACCAACATCGGCATGACCGCTGACGTCGGCACCTTTCCGCGCATCGTCAAGCTCATTCCCGAAGGTGTTGCCCGGGAACTGGCCTATACCGGCCGCCGGATGAGTGCCGACGAAGCCAAATCGGTGGGTCTGGTCAATGCGGTTTACCCCGATCAGAATGCGATGCTGGAGGCGGTAATGGCCACCGCCACCGAAATTGCCAGCAAGGCGCCGATGGCAGTCTATGGTTGCAAGAAAATCATCACGCATGCTCGCGACAATCCAACGGCCGCCACCCTCGACTACATCAGCATCTGGAACGCCAGTTTTCTGAATCTGGAAGAAATCGGCGAAGCCATGCTTGCCCAGCGCGAGAAGCGGGCGCCAAAATTTGTCGACTTGCCCGTCAAAGCCGGCACCATCGGCGAAGCCAAGTCCTGAGACACTGAGCTTCTAACCCGATTGCCACACCTGCGCGAGGCCCGTCTTTGGCCCTGCGCGGACGGGCGCGCCCGATGAACGGTCCGCCCGCCGCCGGCCGAATTCTGCTGGCACCAACGCACTCTCGCAGCACTCACCACCGATCAGCGAACATCAGCCGTTAGCCCCGCGCTTGCTATAAACAGCGTGGGAAAATGGTCACACTCCCCTTGACTCGTTTCATCTTTGGGGCATCAGGTTGACCAACGGCTTGCTACAGCTAGGCCTGTTCCTCGTCATGTTCGCGGTGCCGTGCGGTTTGTTTTTCGTCTCCACCCTGATCGCCGAGGAACTACGCGACTTTTTCGAAAGCACCGCTTTGTCGGGGACTGTTCACGTCCTGACGACAATTGTGGTCGGCTATCTGACGGTCCGGCTCAGCCATGCGCTGTTCGATGTCGAACAGTTCTATCACTTCGGTTTGATCATTGATATTGGTTGCGCCCTGATTACCTTATCCTGGTTGCTCGGTATCAATGGCTGTCTGTACGGGGAACAAGCCCCGCACAAACGCATCAGTGCGCGCGGCATCCGGCGCTACCGCTAGCGCCGGCCCGTCAGCGCACTTGCTCAGGTGCCAGAAATGGTCACGCCACCATCCACAACCAGCGTCTGACCGGTCAGGAACGAACCGGCACGGCTGGCCAGCATGACGGCAACGCCGGCAATATCGTCGGGCTCACCCAGACGACGCAACGGATAACGGGCTTCGGCCGCGGCCTTGCGCTTCGGGTCTTCATACAAGGCCTTGGCGAAGTCGGTCTTGATCAGGCCAGGAGCAATGCAGTTGACGCGAACGTTGTCCGGGCCCCACTCCACCGCCAGGTTGCGGGCCAGCTGCATATCGGCCGCCTTGGAGATGCAGTACAAGCCGATCTCGGACGAGCCTTTGAGACCGCCAATCGAAGACACGATAACAATCGCGCCACCGCCGGCGGCTTTCATGTCGGGGTACACCAGTTGCGACAACCAGTGATTGCTCAGTACATTGTTCTGCATCACCTTGCTGAAAACCTCATCGCTCATGCCCGAACTGGGGCCGAAGTAAGGGTTTGAGGCGGCGTTGCAGATAAGCGCATTGACTGGCCCGAACTGCTTTTTGGTCTCAGCGACCAGATTTTCGAGGTCTTCACGACGCGAAATATTGGCCGGCACCGCGATGGCCTTGCCGCCGGCGGCGGTGATTTCCTTGACCGCCGCTTCGCAGGCGTCGACCTTGCGGCTGGACACCACCACATTGGCGCCGGCAGCGGCCAACGCATGCGCAATGGCCAGGCCTATCCCGCGACTGGAACCCGTCACCACGGCGGTCTGGCCAGTCATGTCAAATAATTTCATTGCTGTCTCCTTGCTAACGTGCAATCAAAGGGGTAGAAAGCCCGCGGCCTGTGCCGGCCCGAGCAAAATCGGAATCCCCGAAGGATACCGGTTGCATTCACATCGCATTCTGAGCCGCTGGTACCTGTCCGGTGACCACCTATCGGACACTCACCGGCCAGTCTCGCCGCAGCCGCGCCGCACCGCCCAAACTAGGCATTCCAAGTGTCATTTGAGCCAAAATCTTGTCTGTTGCTCTGCGTTCCCGACCGCTGCGATCGCCTGCGCCCCGCGCCGGCGGAGCCGCGCCTGTGCGCAACGGCGGCACGACCAGTAACCCGGACGAAACATCGGGCCTGACCGCGGCCCGGATGCTGCAGATTCATCAGCAGGTCAGCGAAGGCGATGGTTTTACCGCCGCCGCCGCGGCGCTGTGTGCCGGCGTGGCACAGGCGGTTGGCGCCAGTCGGGTGAGTCTGGCGTGGCAGCACGCGCAAAGCCAGCAAGTTGAACTGGTTGCCGTCTCGAACGCGCCAGTTGCCGCACTGAACACCGAGCTGCGCAACAGCCTGCTGGCCGCCGCCGATGAAGCCATGTTCGCGCAATGCAGTGTGCACAGCCTCGGTCAGCATCCAAGTGGCGCCATCACCGCCGCGCAACGCGCCCTGGCCCACCAGAGTGGCGGCAGCGTACTCAGCGTGCCGATGGCGCTCGATAACCAGGCGGTCGGCGCGCTCTGTGTGGAAATGCCCGCCGCGACTTTACCGCCCGCCAGCGCTCAGAGCCGGCAACGTCTGGGTTTGCTGATCAGCTTTCTCGAGCACTTGCTGGCACCGTGTTCGCGACTGCTGCGCCTGAACGAACAAACCGATGAGCCTGTTCATCGCCTGCTATGGGCTCGCCTGCTGCGCCAGGCTCGCAACACCCGACCGGCAGCGCGCCGACGCCGTCGCTGGTTGCTGGCCGGTGCGATTGGCGTCGCCGTGGGTTTGCTGATTCCGTTCGAGCAACCCATCAGCAGTCAGGCGCATCTGGAAGGCGCCATCGAACGTGAAATCACCGCACCGGTCGACGGCTTTCTCGAATCAGTTCAGGTCCGACCCGGCGATATCGTGCAAGCCGGCCAGCTGCTGGCGACTTTGCGTACCGATGAACTTGAACTCGAGCGCAATCAGTTGCAGGCCGACCTGGCTCAGCATCAGGTTGCGGTGAACGCCGCCATGGTGAGCAACGACCGATCGACCATGGCCACTGCGCGTGCTCAGATCGACCAGGCCAACGCCCGTATTGCCTTGCTGGACATGCAGATCGCTCAGGCCGATATTCGGGCCCCGATGGCGGCCCCCGTCCTGCACGGTGATCTGATCGAACGCCTGAACATGCCGGTCACGCGCGGCGAGGCATTGTTCACGCTGGCCCCGGACGATTCCTTGCGGGTACTTATCGAAGTCGATGAGAACGACATTGCGCAGGTACACATCGGGCAGCGTGGCCAACTTGCGCCCAGCGCCCTGCCCTGGGACCGGATCGATATCGAGGTCAACCGGGTAGCGCCTGTGGCCAGTGTCATTGATGGCCGCAACGTCGTCCCGGTTCATGCGCGTCTGATCGGTTCGACGCATGCGCTCAAGTCCGGCCAGCGCGGTACGGTTCACCTGCCCGGTCCACGCCAGAATCTGCTTACCCGCTGGGCCGGTGATCTGCTCGATGCGCTGGCGCGTCAGTGGTGGCGCTGGCAACCATGGTGATGACCCGCTCCGATGCCCCCACCAGCCTGTACAGCCCGCAATGGTACCGGCTGAGCAGCCTGAAACCTGCCCTGGTCCGCCAGGTGCGGATTACCGCGCAGCGCATGCGCGGCGCCCATTGGATCATGCTCAGCCGGCCCGAGCAACGCGGTCAGCTGCGTTTGAATCAGGCGGCCTGGGCGATCGTGGCGCGTTGCGATGGGCAACGCACGCTCAATGAAATCTGGCAATGGGTTGCCAGCCATCAGCCCGACGAATTACCGGCTCAGCAAGCACTGATGCCGATTCTGGCCCGCCTGGTAAGACAAGGCTATCTGCACTGCGAAAGCTGGCCCGATCTCGACCAACGCCAGCAACAATGGGATGAAGACACCGCCGCGGCGCGGCGCCAGCAACACAACCTGCTGGCACCGCGCTGGCGCCTGGCCGACCCCTCGGCACTGATCGAACGCTTGCACGCCCTTGGCGGTCACCTGATGGGTCCGTGGGCACTGGCCAGCGCAGCGCTGATCGTCGCTCTGGCATTGCTCTGCGCGCTGCAGCAATTCGACACCCTGGCGCCGGCCATCTCCGAAGCGACAGCCCGGCCGTCATTCTGGTTGCTGCTCTGGTGTGCCTACCCCTTCGTCAAGATCATTCATGAATTGGCGCACGGCATCACTTTGCGCCATTTCGGTGGCACTACCCGCGAACTTGGCGTCGCGCTGCTGATGCTGATGCCCGCCCCCTATGTCGATGCCAGTGACGCCAACCTGCTGACTTCGGGTCGACAACGTGCCGCGGTCAGTGCCGCCGGCATCGTCGTCGAACTGCTGCTGGCCAGTCTGGCGTTGATTGCCTGGACCTTGCTGGCCGACGGCCTCTGGCGCGAACTGATGCTGGCGGTAGCACTGATCGGCAGCGTAATGACGGTTTTTCTCAACGGCAATCCGCTCATTCGCTTCGATGGCTACTATGTCCTCACCGATCTGACCGGCCTGGCCAATCTGAGCGAACGCAGCAATCAACGCTGGCATCAGGGATGGTTACGTCTGCTGACCGGCGTGTCGCAGCCAATGCCGGCCTGCGATGCCACTGAACGATACTGGCAGCTGGCCTACGCGCCACTTGCCTGGTGTTATCGCGTGGCGATTCTCACGACCTTCGCGCTTTGGATCGGCAGCCACTTTCGGGCTGCCGGGCTGGCACTGATGGCGATGGCGATATTGATGCTGTTCGTCATGCCTGTGGTGCGCCTGCTGCGCGGCGCACTGCAACTGACCGGCTCGCCGGGCCGCAACGCCACACTCGGCCTGCGCGCCGGATTGCTGGCCGGTGCCCTGCTCGGCGCAGCGCTGCTGCCACTGCCCGATCGTTCCCTGGCACAAGCGGTCGTCTGGCTGCCCGATGACGCCCGCATACGCGCCCGCCAACCCGGCTATATTGTCGCGGTACACGGCGACGCGGCCTCTGCTCAGACCGACAATCAAGCACTCGTGCAAATGCACGACCCGCTCCTTGATGCGCGCATCGGCGTTCAGAGCGGTGTCGTTAACGCAGCGCGCAGCCAATGGATCAGCAACATGGCCGAGCCGGCCGCGCAGCGGAGCAATCCGGAATCGCTGCGCCAGGCCGAACGTACCCTGACCCAACTGCGCGAGCGCCGCGAGCAACTCACGGTCCGCGTGCGCGAGCCGGCTACCGCAGATCGGTTCCGACTCATTGCGCCCGCGAGCGACTTGCCGGGCCGCTTCGTGGCCGCCGGTGAACTTCTGGGCATAGCGCCGCCGCCAGGCCAGGTGCAGTTGCGGGCGATGCTCGATGCAAGCCAGGCGGCACGCTTGTTACCGCAGTGGCAGACTGGCCAGCCCGCGATCTGGGCGCGGCTTGCCACGCGCGACAACACCAAGCCGGTTCGGGCCGAGGTCAGTGGCTTTACCCCCGCCGCACTGAGCACCCTGCCCGCCGAGGCGTTTGCCGCCAGCGCTGGCGGCTCGGTGGAACTGGACCGCACCACCGACGCAGCCTTGCGCCCGGCGGCGCCCACCTTTCAGCTCGATCTCAAGCTGCCCGCGCAAGCAGGTAATTCACTGGTACCGGGTCAGCGAGTCTGGGTCCGGCTGGATTTCGGCTATACCAGTGCGCTGCTGCAAGCGGCGCGCAGTCTCGGCCATACATTCAACACGCGCCTGGCGCCGGGCTGGTCATGAGCACACTGACCGCCCCCCGGCTCCGCCCGCCGGCCCAAGCGTCATCGCGTCGCCAACGCCCCTGCCGCCCGGCCGTGCCCGGCCCCGTGTGGGGTGTCTACCCGCAAGCCCGCGAAACCGACTATCCGGTACGCGCTCGCCGCCAACCGCTGCGCAACCCGCACCGGGTCGCCCGGCGGGCTTTGCAACTGGCCGGCGGCGCCCCGATCAATAGCAGCCGTGTGCGCTGGGCGCTGGCCCGTCTCGGTTTGAACGAAGCAAGCTGTGCGCTTGCGCTGGCCTGTGTTGCCCAGCACTATGCGCGCACCCGCGGACTCAGCCCTCATCCGAATCAGTTCACCACCGCAGCCCTGCTCCTGAACCAGCAATTGGTCGAGTTGGCTACCGGTGAGGGCAAGACCCTGGCCGCGGCGCTGGCCGCGGCGGTGCTGGCCATGACCGGAGCACCGGTCCATGTACTCACCGCCAATGACTATCTGGCCAGCCGTGATGCCGCCGACCATCAGGACTTTTTTGCAGCACTGGGGCTGAACTGCGCCGCCGCCACCGCCACCATGACGCCGCCGCAACGACGCCAGGCCTGGCAGCAGGCCGTGTGTTATGCGACCGCCAAAACCTGCGCCTTTGATTACCTGCGCGATCAGGACAGCAAGGAAGCCGCCGATCCGCCTGGCACGCCGTCGCATTTGCTGCGCGGTTTGTGCGTTGCCATTGTCGATGAAGCCGATTGTCTGCTGATCGACGAAGCGTCGATTCCGCTGGTCCTTGCCGAACCGGTCGCCAAGGCCCTGGTTGATGTCGACCCTGCCCTGGCGCTGGCCCTGGCCGGGCAACTGACGCCGCGCCAGGACTTTGACTGTCACCCCGAACGGCGCAGTGCCACCATCAGGCCGCAGGCAATGAAACGCCTGGCCGCCCTGCACCCGGGTTTCGATCAGCTCTGGTTTCATGCCGACTACCGTACCGAGGTCATCAGCCATGCGCTGGTCGCCTTGTACGTCTTGCGCCGCGATGTTGATTACCTGGTGCGTGATGAATCGATCGCCTTGATCGACGCCGCTACCGGCCGCGTTGCCGAAGGCCGGGTTTTGCCCGGCCTGTTGCAAGCCCTGATCTGCGCCAAGGAATCCCTGCCGCCTCCCGGCGAATCCAGCGCTCGCAGCGGTCTGAGTTATCCACGCTTTTTTGCCCGCTACCACCACTTGTGTGGTCTTTCGGGGACCTTGCATGAGGTTCGCGGCGAAATCCGAAAATCCTATGGCCTGCGCGTCAGTCGAGTAGCACCACACCAGCCCTCGCAACGGCGTCACTTCGGTCATCGCCTGTTTTCAAACCAGCAACAACTCTGCGTCGCCGTTCTCCAACGCGCCCGAACGCTTGCCGCCCACGGCCGGCCGGTACTGATTGGCACCGATAACGTTGCTCAAGCCCGTGCATTGGCACTGGCCTTCAATTCCGCCGGCATTGAGGCGAATCTGCTCGACGCCGCCAATGCCGACACCGAAGCCGAACAGATAAGTCAGGCCGGCAAAGCGGGCCGTATCACCATTTCAACCCAGATCGCCGGTCGCGGTACCGACATCAAACCCGATTCGGTGGCCCTCCAGGCCGGTGGGCTGCACGTGCTGAACCTGCAATCGAATCGCAGTGCTCGAATCGACCGGCAAATGACGGGCCGTGCGGCCCGCCAGGGTGAACCAGGCAGCGCAGAGCACTGGTGTGTTCTGAATCAACACGAACAAGCAAATTACCGCGCTGACACAAGCAGTCGACTGCTACGGATGCTCCATCCGGTCATTCGTTACCGACCGCTGGCGGCTGTCATTGTGCATCTCAGACAACAACTCTGGCAGTGGCATGACCGCTCACAAAGAGTCAAACGCCTCCGGGCAGATCTCAATAACTCGCGTGAATTGCACTTTTCTACACTGAGCCGTCAATAATGGAAGTCGAGAAATGAACCGTATCAGACACACGGGCCTGATCGCCGTCGCCCTCACCTCCGGCCTGCTTGCTGTGAGCACAGGATTATCGAGCGCGCAGACACGCCCGGACACACCGCGTGCGATGGAAATGCCGAATCGTCCGGCCAATGCCTCCAGCCGCAAACAGCTCGGCAATCCGGCCCACGGCAAATCGGGCAACTATTCCGAGGATGGGTTCGGCTGTCTGATTACGCCCCATACCGCTGCCGATATCGGCGCCGGTGCCCCCGGCATTCTTGCCGAGGTGCGCGTCAAGCGTGGCGATCGGGTCAGACGCGGTCAGATCCTGGCCGTGCTCGACAACTCGGTTGAACAGGCCTTGCTGCTCGCAGCCGAGGCACGCGCAGCCGCCCGTGCCGAAATCGCCGCGGCCCGGGCTACCCATCAGATGGCCCAACGCAAGGTCGCGCGCATGAAGTCACTCAATGAACTGAGTTACGGCGCTCAACTCGAACTGGAACTGGCCGAGGGCGAGCTCGACGTCGCCACCTATCGCATCGAGCAGGCCCGTGAACGCCACCGCATTGCCGACCGCGAGCATCAGGTTGCCGCCCAGCAACTGGATCAGCGTTACGTGCGCAGTCCGATCGACGGCGTCGTGGCCGAGCAGATGGTCAGCGCCGGCGAGCGTGCCGATGGCCGCACCATTGCACGGGTGATCCGCCTTGATATGCTGCGCGTCGAAGTGGTGGCCCCCGCGCGTTACTACGGGCGCATCGCCGCCGGCATGATCGGCACGGTCAATACCGAGACCGCCGAGCCGATGGAATTGACCGCAATCGTCGATCAGGTCGACGCCTTCATCGATCCGGCAAGCTCGACCTTCCGGGCGCAGATGCTGGTCGACAACAGTGCGCTCACGGTACCGGCAGGCGCCCGATGCCGGGTCAGTTTTGATACCGGGCCAGCGCCGGCAGCACGGAGCTGAAAACTTGAGCGGTCGCCCACCCATTGCGGAACAGGTTGCCCAGCGCATCCTGTATTCGGCCGACGCCGCCGCGCTGCTCGGCCCGGTTGATGTGATGCCGGCAGATGCCAGCATCGTCGCCCACACCGAACCGCAAGAGAGCGCCAACACGGCAAGTCAGCAGCAAGCCAATGCCTGGACCCTGGCCGTTTTCGATGAGCGCCTGCCTGACCTGGATTCACTCGTTGCCGACATCACCGCCCAGGCTGAAGCCGGCGTACAGATCGAGTACCTGGTGCTTGATGCAGACAGCGACGGCCTGCAGGCGGTCACCGAGGCCCTGACTGGCAGCGATCAGCAATATCAATCCGTACAGATCTATACCCATGGCGCGGCGGGCAGTTTCGAGTTGGGCAATCAATCGGTGTCAAACACCACCCTGCCTGCACTCGCCGAACAATTTGCCTCCTGGCGTCCGCTGCTGAGCACCGACGCCGATCTGCTGATCTTTGGCTGCGACCTCACCGCCGATGGCTCCGGTCTGGCACTGATCGACGAGCTGAGCGAGTTGACCGGCGCCGACGTTGCGGCAAGTAACGACACCACCGGCCATGAGTCGCTGGGCGGCGACTGGGAACTGGAAGACAGCACCGGCCTCATCGAGTCTTTTACGGGCCTGAGCACTGCGACCACCGACAACTGGCTCGGCACCCTGAACTTCGGCGACAACCCCCGTACCGAGCAAGTCAATCAGAGTACCGCAGGAAATCAACATGTCAGCGAAGCCACCGGCGCCAATCAGATCGCCACCAATGGCCAATCGGTAGTCGTCGTCTGGGAGAGTGATCAGAACAATCAGGTGTACTTCCGGCTGTACGACACCAATGGGCAGCCGACCGGCAATGCCACTGAAATAGCGCGAAGCGGCAGCACGGAACGCTCCAACCCGGTGGTCGCCATGAACGCCAGCGGACAGTTCATCGTCGTGTGGGAGGCCGAAGACCAGGACGGCGACAACAACGGCCTGTATGCCCAGCGCTTCGCAGCAGATGGCACACCAATGGCCCGCCCAAGCCTCGCGCTGAGCGCTGGCAAGAGCGGCGCCGTATACGAGAACCCGTACGAATTCCGCATCAGCCGTGAAACAAAGGACGATCAGCGCACACCGGCAGTCGCACTGTTCGATAACGGACGATTCATCATTACGTGGGTGCAGGAAGAAGGCGGCGACGACGACCAGATACTGTATGCGACCTTTGACGACCAGGGCAATCAGGAGCTGAACTCTGATCAGCTGGCGTCGACCAACGACAATCGACAGTATGAAACTCCGGTGGTGGCCATCAACAACACTACCCAGACGGCGGTCATTGCGTTCGTCAAAGACCCCGGCACCGGAACACCCGATCTTGAACTGGCGAAGATTGGCAGCAACGGGCTGGTAGACACAGTCAAGCTCAACGTGCACAGCCATGGTTTTCTGGCACGTCCAGCAATAGCAATGAACGACAATGGTGCGATCGTCGTGGCATGGCAGGAAGGTTTTCTGGACAACGCCATGTATTTCAAGAGACTTGACGCCAATCTGGATCAAATCGGATCAGACACCGAATATTTTCAATCCTTTGACAAGTATCAGTCGAGTCCGAGCATTGCGCTTGATGCCAGTGGCAACATCGTCGTTGCCTGGGATTCCATACCAGCATTCACGTCCGACAGCGACGTCTATGTTCGCCACTTCAACGCTGCCGGCGTCGCGATAAGCGATCCGCAACGCATCAATGTCAGCTCCCATCGTTTACAGAGTAATCCGCAAATCGTGCTTCACGGCACCACCAGCACAGTGTTCTACAGCGGCAAGAGCGATGCGGACACTCAAGGTGTGCTTCTGGCAAACTCCGCCTTCGAGCCGGTATCGCTCAACTTTGATTTTCCTGGTGGTCAGTTCACTGTCGAAGGAGGCAACAGCGTCGATTTTCGGGTAGCACTGAGCTCACAGCCGACCGCAGACGTCACAATCACCGCCACGATCTCGGATCCAACTGAAGGTACGCTGAGCCAGGCCACGCTTAACGTCACTTCGGGCAACTGGAGCGCGTGGCAAACATTCTCTGTTACGCCGGTCGAAGACGGAATCATTGACGGCGACATTATTTACAACATCACCTTTTCAACTGCCGGCAGTACGGACGTCAATTATCAGGCGATGCCGGATGTCGTTATTCCATGGACCAATCGGGATAACGACAGCACGGTTGGAGCGGTAACCGACAGCAACGCGTCTGACGCGAAACTGCCCGAAAATGCCACCGCCGGCACGCAGACCAGCATCACCGCCCAGGCAACCGACCCTGACCCCGACGATACCGTTACGTACCAACTGATAAGCAACCCTGGAAACCGATTCGTCATCGATGCCAGTAGCGGCGTGGTTTCCGTAAGCAACACGGCGAGCTTCGATTTCGAGAACGACGACTCCCATCAGGTCAAGATACGCGCCAGTTCAACGGATGGCAGTTTCAGCGAGGCCTTTTTCGTCGTCAGCATCAGCAATGTCCCTGAGCCACTTTCGCCGGTTACCGACGCCAACACAGCGGACGCCAACGCAATAGCCGAAAACGCCAGCGCAGGCACTGCAGTCGGCCTTACCGCCTACGCAATCGATGGCGACGAAGAAACGGTGTCTTATTCGCTGACCGATGACGCGGGAGGCCGCTTTGCAGTCGACGCCAATACCGGCGTCGTCACCTATACCGGCAACACGCCTCTTCAATTTGAAGGAGTGGGCAGCTATCAGATAACAGTCGCGGCCACGTCCCCGGATGATTCCACGCAACAAGACTTCACCATCGCCGTCACCGACGCGAATGATCCGGTATCAGCAATCACGGACACTGATATCACCGAACCGAACAGTGTCACCGAGAATGCCGGCGCAGGAACTTTGACAGGAATTACGGCATACGCTGAGGACGAAGATGCCGGCGAGACCGTCGAATACTCGCTGCTCGATGACGCCGGAGGGCGTTTCGTCATCGATGTCGCCACCGGTGTCGTGACGGTGAGCGGCAATACGCCTATTGACTACGAAGCAGCCCAACAGCACGACATCGAAGTGCGCGCCCAGTCTTCCGGGTCGCCCAGCGACTACAGTGATCGAGTCTTCACCATCAATGTGCTCGATGCCAATGATCCGGTCTCGGCAATCAGCGATGCCGACAATGCTACGGTGAACCGGATCGCCGAGAACGCCGCAGCAGGAACCACTGTCGGCGTGACGGCAGCAGCGCTTGATCAGGACGGTGACAGCGTCACCTATTCTCTCATCGACAATGCGGGGGATCGGTTCATCATCGATGCCAATACCGGCATCATCACCGTCAGTGGCAATACACCCATCAATTTCGAAGACGCCGATACTCATGATGTGACCGTCGAAGCCCGCTCATCGGACGGCAGCAGTACAACGAAAATCTTTACGATCAGCGTGACCGATATCGACGAATCTGTGGGGCCGATCAGCGACGCTGACGCGTCGCCGAACACAGTGGCAGAGAACTCGCCTGCGGGGACGTTGGCATTGATCACGGCGATGGCGCAGGATCCTGAAGGCGAAACCATCACTTATACCCTCGACGACAACGCAGGCAACCGATTTGCCATTGACGGATCTACCGGTGTCGTCAGTGTCGTCGCGGCCGCTTCTCTTGACTTTGAAGCAGCCCAGCAACATCAGATCCAGGTACGGGCAACATCAACGGACGGCAGCTTCACGACCGCGACGTTCACGATCAGCATAGCCAATGTCAATGAAAGCGTTTCGGCAATTGCAGACATTGACGGCACGAGCAATCTGATCCCTGAAACGGCCACCGGAGGTACATCGGTTGGCATTTCCGCGTTGGCGATCGATCCTGACGATGGCGACACGATCAGCTACAGCCTGACCAGTAATCCTGGCAATCGATTCGAGATTGTCGACCCCGCAGACGGCACCGTGACCGTCAATCAGGCCGGAAGCTTCACGTGGACGCCTGGTGATGACTACATGATAGTCGTGCGTGCCACATCCAGCGACGGCACGTTTACCGAGCGTACGTTCACCATCTCCGTGACCAACGTTAACGACGACATATCCGCGATCATTGATGCGAATGCAGGGGTCGACGCGATTTCAGAGGACGCCGCCGCCAATACGCCTGTCGGTATTACAGCATCGGCCACGGACCCCGATGCCGGCGATACAGTAACCTATTCGATCAGTTCCAACCCTGGCAATCTGTTCAAGATTGCGGACGACACGGTTGGCGTAGTGACCGTCAATGACGGAGCAAGCTTCAACTACGAAAACGCGACAGAACATACGATACGCATACGAGCTGATTCTTCAGACGGCTCTTACTCCGAACGCGACTTCACTGTTCAGATCAATAATGTCAACGAGCCTTTATCGGCAATCATTGATGACGATGGCGCCACGAACTCAGTCAATGAGAATGCCAGCCAGGGAACACTGGTTGGCATCACAGCACATACGAGCGATGCCGATCTCGGACAGTCCATAACTTACACCATGGAGTCCGACCCCAGCGGCCTGTTTGCAATTGACGGGACAACGGGCGTCGTCTCGGTGGCCACCGGAGCCGAGATCAACTACGAGGCACCAAACGGCACTCAACACCAGATTCAGATTCGAGCCACTTCCAGCGATGGCTCCACGGTTACACGCACTTTTGACATCGACGTAACCAATGTCAACGAGCCGCTCTCAGCGATCGTCGACACGGACAGTGACGACGCGAACAATCAGGTGCTTGAGAATTCAGCGGCAGGCACCACGGTAGGCATTACTGCTCACGCGACCGATACTGATAGCGGTCGCACCATCACATACTCGCTCGAGCCGGGCTCCGACAGTGCGTTCGTCATTGACGCCAATACCGGCGTCGTCAGCGTTGATAGCGGCGCCACCATCAACTACGAGTCATCAGCACAACGCTTCATTACCGTTCGGGCAAGTTCGGACGACGGCTCCACGGCGACTCGAATCTTTTCGATCGATGTCATCGATGTCAATGAAGGCCTCTCGGCGATCGCGGACCTCGACGGCGCAGCCAACTCCATCGCCGAGAACTCAGTCGCAGGCACCGCCACGGGCATTACGGCTCGTGCGACCGACACCGACCAGGGTAGAACCATCACCTACTCGCTCGACCCCGACAGCAGTCCGCTGTTTGGCATTGATGCCAACACCGGCGTGGTAACTGTCAGCAATGGCGCGAACATCGATTTTGAAACAAGTGAATCGCATCAGATCACCGTGCGTGCCACTTCCAATGACGGGTCAACCATCACTCGAACCTTCAACGTCGCGGTGACGAATGTCAATGAAGGGCTGAATCCCATCATCGACAGCGACGCCACGCCCGATGCCGTCGCGGAGAATGCTGTTGCAGGAACCCCGGTCGGCATTACCGTGCAGACCACTGACACAGACAACGGCCGCATCATTACTTACGAGCTCAATTCGAACCCTGACGCGCTGTTCGCGATTGATGCAAACACCGGTGTGGTCACGGTGAGCGATGCGGCTGTCTTTGACTTCGAGACGGATCTGCCCCATCAAATCAATGTACTGGCGCGTTCCTCCGATGGATCGACAATCCAGCGCAGTTTCACCATTGCTGTCAGCGACGTCAATGAGGCCCCCTCCTCCAACGGCAACACGCGCACCATCGACGAATCAACTTCTGCCGCGTTGACTGTTGCAGATTTCGCCTTTGCCGACCAGGATGCATACGACACACTCAGCGCCGTACGTATTGATACCCTGCCAACCCTTGGCACACTGTCCCTGAACGGCACAGGCGTCGCTGTCGGCCAGGAGATCTCCCAGGCCAGCCTGACAGCCGGCGAGCTGGTATTCACCCCGGTTGAGCATGGCGTGGGTTCACCTTATGCAAGCTTTCGCTTCCAGGTAGCCGACAGCGCCGGCCTGTTCAGTACCTCAGGCGCGCTCCTGACTTTCAATGTCATCAATACAGTCGACTATTCGCCGACGATCACGAGCAACAACGGCGGTGACTCAGCCAGTATCACGCTGCCCGACCGCACCACAGCTGTGACCACGGTACGGGCAAACGACCCGGACTCTCCGACGCTGTTCTACACGATCGCCGGAGGCACAGATGCCGCGGCGTTCAACATCAACAACACCTCCGGCGCTCTGAGTTTTCGCTTCCTGCCAACGGCGGACAATCCAATGGATGCTGATGGCGACAATATCTATCACGTCCTGGTCAGCGCGTCGGACGGAGTCCGAGCCGACACCCAGTCTTTGCGCGTCGGGGTAGCAGTCAACCCCGACGGCCTGACCGCGCAATGGTCGGGCAACCGGCAGATCATGGAAGATCAGACCAGCCCATGGGGTCAAAGCCTGAACTTCGCGGACCCGTTGAACGCCAGCGTGCTGGAGCTGAACCTGGCGGTGTCGTCCGGGTCGTTATCGTTGAGACAGACCACTGGCTTGACCTTCACTCAAGGTGACGGCGTCGCCGATCAAAGCATGCGCTTGAGTGGGTCGGTCAGCGACATTGCCGCTGCCCTGCTGACTCTCGACTACCGCCCCGACCAGGACGTTAACGGCAACTGGGCCGCGCAAGCCAGCTTCATCGATCCGAACGATCCGACCCGCTCGGTAACGATCAGCACCACAATCGAAATCATTGCGGTCAATGACAGCCCAAGCCCGGCAGGATCCATGTGGACGTCAGCCGAGCCCGGCACCGAACGGGTTCTCAGCACTGCCGTGCTGTCGGCAACCGACATCGAGGACGATGCCAGTGAGTTGCACTTCGTTGTGTTGAACACACCAAGCCAGGGAAGCCTGCTTCTTGATGGCGTCAAGCTCAACACGGGTGACCGGTTCACGCAGCAGCAACTGAGCGAGGGCAAGGTCAGCTACCTGGCTGATAAAGCCACTGGCAGCAATGACAGCTTCGAAATCCAGATCGAAGACAGCGAGGGCGGCCGCAGCGGCGTTATCAAAGTAGGCATCGAAAGCCTGCAACCGAGCATTGTTCCCGATGAACCCGCCGAAGCACCGGACAATGAGGTAGCCGATGACTCAGCAACGGACAACGACGATGCCGACGGCGATGACGATGCCGACGACGAGATCAACAACGACGGACGAGCCGACACACCAGGCGGCGATAGCGACAATGCCAGTGGCCGGGCGCAGGCCGCGCTCGTCGAAGACTCGGCATCGGACGGCCAGAGCCCGATCGAGCGCAACGCCCAATCGGCGCTGCTGGCCGGCCGGCGCGAGATACCGCCTGCCGTACAAGGTCTGTCCGATAATCAGGAGAGTGAACGACGCTTTGATCTGCCCGTCGATCAGCTCCAGACCGAACGCAGCTACGGCATCGAGCAGGTAGATTTTTCCAGCGAATACTTCAGTCGCCAGCTTCAATCCATCAAAGATGAGATCCAAGCGCAAACGTCATTTGATCGCCAGATCGTTACCTCGTCGTTTGCCCTCAGCTCAACCCTTTCCATCGGCTATGTACTCTGGCTGATTCGCAGCGGCGCCCTGCTCAGCAGCGTGCTGGCGACGATGCCCGCATGGCGATCAATTGATCCGTTGCCGGTTCTGAGCAATATGCCGGTTGCCGAAGGCGGCACCGGCGACGATGAGTCCATTGAATCCATGCTTGAACAGGCACGCCAGCAAGCGGCGGACGACTCGCCTGCTGATGCGCCGGACCTTGCGTCCGATTCCCCCAGGGCCACACTATGAAGCGCAAGCAAACTGCACGCGTCTTGCTCACTTTGGGACTGGTCTCGCTGGTCTCGAGCGCGATGCTGATCGTCTACTTTCTCGGCATGTTGCCCGATCGGGCCAAGCTCGAGCGTCTGAACCGGATCTCTACCGCCGAACTGGTCGCTGCCGGCGCCATGTCCGCACTGATTCATGATGACACCAACTCGGTTCAACAGATGCTCGACTTTGCCGTTGAGCGCGATCCGGCACTGACCAGTCTGGCGGTTCGCCAGGCCGACAGCTCCTTGCTGGTTCAGACGGGCGATCATGCCCAGAGCTGGTCGCCACCGGCAGACGCTGAATCCACCGAAACCCAGATTGTCGTGCCGCTGCTCAGCGGCGGCGACCGCTGGGGCCAAATGGAATTGCTCTTTCAGCCGGTAACCCGGCCCGGCGTGATCGGCTTTCTGCTGGACGACCGAGTGCTGTCGGTGGTCGCGCTGTGCGCCATCTGCTTCGTTGCGTTCTTTCTCTATCTCGGCCGCATGTTGCGCCATCTCGACCCATCCCGGACCGTCCCGGCCCGGGTCAGAAACGCGCTGGATACGCTGGCCGAAAGCCTGATGCTGATCGATGCACAAGGCCAGATCGTGCTGACCAACAGCTCCTTCTGTGAACTGGTCGGGGAACAGGCCGACGATATGATCGGCACACCGGCGGCCCGATTCGAATGGCACAACCGTGACGGCGAAGCAATAGCCGCCGATGCCTTGCCCTGGGCGCAGACCATGCGTGATGGTATCTCCACCCGCAATCTGCCGGTATCGATTCGCCGCGCCGACGGCATCTCTCGTTCCTTCCTGGCCAATAGCGCGGCCATCATGGGCGACCATAAAACCGTCAACGGCGCGATGATCAGTCTCGACGACGTTACCGAACTGGAAGAGAAGGAAGTTGCACTACTGGCCGCAACCGCACACGCCGAGCAGGCCAACCGCGCCAAGACTGAATTTCTGGCCAATATGAGCCATGAAATCCGCACCCCGATGAATGCGGTTTTGGGCTTTACCGAACTGATCAGGCGCGGCAAGACACAGAACGCGGGTGAAGCAGACCGATACCTTGAGACCATTCACCGCAACGGCAAACATCTGCTGGAACTGATCAACGACATTCTGGATTTGTCCAAAGTAGAGGCCGGCGAGTTCAAGGTTGAGCAAATCGACCATCCGCCTCATCAGATCATCCACGATGTGATCGAAATACTGCGGGTTCGCGCCGATGAGAAAGCGGTTGGCCTGAGCTTCGAGGTGTTGACACCGGTACCGGCCGCCATCAAAACCGACCCGGCCCGCCTGCGGCAGATTCTGACCAATCTCACCGGCAATGCGATCAAGTTTACCGAGCAGGGCCAGGTCACCATTACCGAGGCCTACCGGGACAACAGCGACGGTGGCGTTCTGGAAATCTGCGTGCGCGATTCAGGCATTGGGATCGGGCAGGACAAGCTGGCGAGCATTTTTGAACCCTTTACCCAGGCCGAAAGCTCAACCACTCGTCGCTTCGGCGGAACCGGTCTGGGTTTGACCATCAGTCGCAAGTTTGCCCGCGCAATGGGGGGTGACATCACCGTGACCAGCGAGATGGGGCACGGTAGCGAGTTCAGGATTACCCTGCCCCTCGCCGCGGCCGAGCAAAGCGACGCGTTGCTGACACTCATCGATGCGGCCGAGGCCATGCAGACATCGGCCCCGGACGAGCAATCGAACGAAACCTGGCAGTTCGACTCCGGTCGTGTGCTGGTGGTTGACGATTCGCCCGAGAACCGCCAACTGGTCAATGTGGTTCTGACCGACGCCGGCATTGATGTCGTGGAAGCCAGCAACGGCCTGGAGGCCGTCGAGAAGGTACGAGCCGAATCGTTCGATGTCGTATTGATGGATATGCAGATGCCGGTCATGGATGGCTACGAGGCCACACGCACGCTTCGCAAGGAAGGCTTTACCACCACCATCATCGCTTTCACCGCCCATGCATTGGCCGGCTTCGAGCAAGAGATCAAGGAAGTTGGCTGCGACAGCTATCTGACCAAACCGATCGACATCGATCTGCTGCTCGAGCGACTCGCGCATGAAATCGGCGGCACCAAAGCCGCAACCAGTCATCAGCCAGCGCCGGCCAATCCGCCGGCCCAGAGCGCGTCGATCGAGGCCGCCGCCAAGCCTGCAGTGACCACAGCGGCCGCAGTAGCCGCTCCTGAAGCTGCCCCTGAGCCCTTGCTGTCACGATTGCATACACAACCACGACTGCACAACATCATCCGCAGCTTCGTCAACAACCTGCCGTTACGAATCGACCAGATGCAAGAAGAGATCCTGGAAGAACGAATGGACGATCTGGCCGGATCAGCGCACTGGCTCAAAGGTTCAGCCGGCTCGGTGGGCTTTGATTCGTTCACCGAACCGGCCCGAACTCTGGAAGAGTACGCAAAGGCAGGCGACTTGGCGGGCGCCCAGGTTGCAATGGCAGAAATAGTCTTGCTGGCCATCAGAATTCAGGCACCCCCACCAGCCGATGGCCCGCCCACTGGCAAAGCCAATGCTGCTGAGGCAGTTCGATGAATCAACCCGATGTATCCATGACCGAGTTTGCAGGCATTGACCCCATTGAAGTTTCATTGGCCACCAGCGCCCGTGTAATGATGGTCGATGACGAGCCCATCCTGACCGAACTGGTACGGGCGTTCCTGGAAGAGTCGGGCTACCTCGACTTCATCGCGCTGAACGATCCGCGCCAGGCAGTAGCCACCGTACACGCCAAACGACCAGACGTATTGCTGCTGGACTTGATGATGCCTGGGGTTGACGGTTTTGAAATTTTGCGCACGGTCAAGGCCGCTCCCGATACCCGGATGCTGCCTGTCATCGTGATGACTTCGGCCAGCGACGCTCAGACCAAGCTCAAGGTTCTGGAAATGGGCGCTACCGACTTTCTGGCCAAGCCGGTTGACCCGAGCGAACTGATCCTCCGGCTGCGCAACACACTGGCCTTCAAGGCGCACCAGGACCGGCTTACCTACTTTGACGGCTTGACCAATCTGCCCAACCGACGGATGTTCAACAATCAGCTTGACTCCGCCATTCGCCGCGCCAAGGGCCCGGACTCGCCTTGCACCTTGCTGCAAATCGAGATCAATGGCATCAAGAAGATCAATGAAACTGTCGGCCGGCGAGTTGGCGACCATGTCGTACAGATTGCCGCCAGACGCATTCAGGCTTGTTTGAAAGCCAGCGACCCGCGCACTAATGAAGCGCTCCGCCTGACCTTGTCCCGCATTGGCGGCGACGAGTTTGCGGTAATTTTGCAAGGCACAGACAGCACCGATCACGGCGCCGATATTGCCCGACGCATCAATCGGGCGCTGGCTCAGTCCATCCCGCACGAGGGACTTGAGTTTCATCTCAGTTCCGCGGTCGGCATCGCTGCCGCGCCTATGGACGCCAGCAGTGCCGATGGTTTGTTGCAGGCCGCCCATGGCGCCCTCGCTGGCGCCCGTCGGCAAGGGATGCATCAGTACGGATTCTTCTCGCCGGTTCTGAACGAACAAGCCCTGCGGCGCCTCGAGATGGAGCGCGATATTCGCAAGGCGCTCAATTCGGGCCAGTTTGAGTTGTACTATCAACCCAAGGTAGACATCGAAAGCGATCTTATCTGCGGTGCCGAAGCCCTGATTCGCTGGAATCATCCAGTACACGGCCGAGTCTCGCCCGTCGATTTCATTCCGCTGGCCGAAGAACTCGGCCTGATCTCCGACATCGGCACATGGGTTCTGGAACAAGCCTGCCGTGAAGCGGTTCGCTGGCGCGAAGCAGGCATTACGGACTGCACGGTGGCGGTCAACATCTCCGCCCCGCACTTTGCCGATGGCCGTCTCCTGCTGGATGTTCAGGAAACCGTGCACCGGACCGGCCTGCATCCGAGCATGCTGACCATCGAAGTGACCGAGTCGATGATGATGGACGATACGGAGGAAAACACGCAGACCATCGAAGGACTGAAAACGCTCGGCGTGCGGACCTCGATCGATGATTTCGGCACCGGCTATTCGTCGCTGAGCAGCCTCAAGCGCATGCGTCTGGACGAATTGAAGATCGACAAGTCCTTCGTTTCCGGTATTCCGGAAGATACCGACAGCTGTGCAATCGTCCTGGCCGTGCTGGCAATGTCGCGCAGTCTGGGCTTTGAAGTCACGGCCGAAGGCGTCGAAGAACCGGAGCAGTTGGAGTTTCTGCGTACGGCCAAGTGCGACGTGTACCAGGGCTTTCTGTGCAGCCAGCCCATCCCGGCCGATCATTTCCTGAATCTGCTGCGCCAGCAGTATCTGCACCTTGGCCTTGAGGTCAAAGTGGTGGGCGAAGGCTGAGCCAATCTGAACCGAACGGGCTCGCCGGCCGACTCAGTTCACGGTATTGCGGTATTGTTTCAATGCCCTGCCAACTGATTGCCCTACCGGTGAAAGCTCGTCTCATGATCCGATTCATCCGTCGTCTCAGCCAGCTGGTCTTGTTCGGCATCATCGCCGCAGGCACTGGTACGCCGGGCTACGCACAAACCGCCGCCAGCACGCCGCAGATTCAGATCGAGTTGGGCGCTCACGCAGGCCCGGTACGTCGCATTGCGGTATCGGTGCGCAAAGGCATCGTGCTGACCGCCTCTGACGATAAAACCGCGCGCATCTGGGACCTGGCCACCGGCGAGTTGAAACAGATTCTGCGGCCGGCCATTGGCGCCGGCGAAATCGGTCGTATGTATGGCGCCGCCATTCACCCCACCAGCAATCTGGTGGCGGTGGCCGGCACCACGGGTCAGGGTTCAAGCGGTCACAAAATACTGCTGTTCTCCGTCGTCACCGGCCAGCTGATTCAAACCATCGATGCCCGCGGCGGCGACATCAAGAATCTCGCCTACGCGCCCGACGGCCGCCTGTTGCTGGCCACCTATGCCGGCGACAACGCGCTGCGCGCCTTCGATTCACACGGCCAGTTGGTCTATCAGCAAAAGTTTGCGGCCCCCGCCTATGGGCTGGATGTGGCGGCCAACGGTCGCGTTGCGGCCAGCTCCATGGACGGCAAGATTCATCTCTTGCGCATCGAACTGGGCAGTCTGCGCGCCGACACCACCTTGCGCACCAGCGGTGCCCGGCCCATTGCCGTGGCCTTCTCGCCCGCCGCCGACCGGCTTGTTGTCGGCTACTTCGATGCACGCCGCAATACCGATGACCCCGAAGTGTTCGACCTGCAATCCGGCCGCTCAGCACTGCGCCTCGAGATGCCCGAGCGCAAGGAAGGCAATCTGATGAGCGTGGCCTATTCGCCGGACGGGCAGCGCATCATTGCCGCTGGCTCGGCCTACAAAGGCAGCGGCGAGTTTCAGGCCTACGAGTACGACGCCCGCACCGGCCAATTGCTGCGCGAACAACTCCTGGCCGCCAACACCATCAATGACCTGGCTCCTATCGATGGCACCCGCCTCGTCTATGCAAGCTATGACGGCTCCTGGGGCACGCTGGACACCGGCCACGGTGGCGTGCGCGCCACCGGCGCCAAGCTGGCCGATTTGCGCGGTGCCGGCAATCTGAAAATCGACGCCACCTCGGGCCGGATCGGCTTCAACTTCGACCACGACCAGACCCCCGCCTGGTTCGACTTTGAAAAACGCCTGCTCACGCTGGGCCCTTTGCCCGAGACGCTGCGCCCAGCCACCATCAAGAGCGGATTTTTCAGCAAGCCCGTGTGGGAAAACACCGCACGGCCCGAAATCAATGGCGCCAGCATCAAGATCAACAGCGATGAGGTTGGCCGCTCGCTGGCTTCATTCAACACCAGCGACGAGGCCGTCTTTGGCACCAGCAAGGCGCTGTACCGCATCGCCGACAACGGCGCGATACGCTGGCGCGTGCCACTGGCCGCCGAAGCCCGCGCGGTCAACCTGACCGCCGACGACCGGATCATCGTCACCGCCATGTCCGATGGCACCATTCGCTGGTGGCAGGCCGGCGACGGCAAAGCCATGATGGCGCTGATGCCGCAGCGCAATGGCCAGTGGGTGATCTGGACCCCGACCGGTCAGTTCGATGCCAGCGCGGGGGCCGATCGCAATGTCGGCTGGAGCGTCAACCGCGCCGATGCCCCGGTGGCCGATTTCTTCTCGCTCAACCGGTTTCGCGATCAATTCAGCGACCCTGACGCAATCGACACCTTGCTCGGCACCCAGATCAAGCAACGCACAGTGGCCAGGCCCTCGGTCAGCAAGCCACCGGCCAGCATCCCGCCGGTGCCACCACCACCGGCCGCCGTCGTCACGCCGCTGCGCCCGCCCCGCCCCCTCAGCATCGAAGCCATTCGCTTTCCGCCCGTGCTCAATGCGGTCGGCCTGACCACGCTGGAAGCGGCCGGCAACAACCTGCAGATACCGTTCACGATTCGCGCCGAGGGCGAAGCGAGCATCGAGGTGCGCATCAATGGCCGTCCGGCCGAACGCGCGGCCGTGCAACTGCCGCAGCGCTTCGACGGCACCGCGCAGGCCATGGCCAGCGTGGCCACGCCCCCGCCCGGCTCGCTGATTCAACTGATCGGTCGCGATCAATACGGCGTGTCCGAGCCGCTGAGCTTTCAGCTCGCCGCCCGCCCCAACACCGTCAGCACCGCCGCCCTGCAATCGATGCCGGTCATCAGTGCGCCGGCTCCCAGCGCGCCACAAGGCGGCCCGGTCAGCCCCTCCAGCGCGCGCGCCTATGCGCCGGCGCCAACCGTACCCACGCTGCCGCCATCGCCAAGCGCCGCTGCCGGCCCCCGCTTGTTCGTGCTGTCCATCGGCATCAGTGAATATCGCCAACCCGAGTACCAGCTTGGCCTGGCCGCCAAAGACTCGCGCGACTTCACCGCGGCAGTAATTGCGCAAAAGGGCCGCTATTACTCCGATGTGCAGAGCCGCTCGGTCACCAACGAACAAGCCACACGCGCCAACGTACTGGCCTCACTCGATTGGCTCAGTCAGAGCGTCGGCCCCGACGATGTCGGCATGTTGTTCATGGCCGGTCACGGCATCAATGCCCCAGATGGCCAGTACTACTTCATGCCCTACGAGGGCAACCATCTGCAACTGGCCGCCACCGGCGTGCCCGAAGCGTCAATCCGCAACACGCTGGGCAGCATGCGCGGCAAGGCCTTGTTCTTTGTCGATACCTGTTATGCCGGCAACGCGTTGGGCAACTTCCAGACCGCCAGTCGTGAACTGGCCCGGCTGGCCAACAATCTGGCGGCAGCCGAAAACGGCGTCATCGTCTTTGCGTCCAGTTCGGGCCGGCAATTGTCCGAAGAAAATGACGCCTGGGGAAATGGCGCCTTTACCAAAGCACTCATTGAAGGCCTGAGCGGGCGGGCAGATCTGACCCGCACCGGCCGCATTACCTACAAGGGCCTGGACTTCTTCATTTCGGAGGAAGTCAGCCGGCTCACCGAAGGCCGGCAGACACCGGTCACGATATCCCCCATCGGGATTCCCGACTTCGCCATCGCCCGGCTCACCACAACCTGACCACACCACAAGCCGAGGCGGCTCTTGCCGTGCCTCAGCTCTTGCCGTGTTTCAGCTCTTGCCCAATGCTGCCAGCACCGGCCGCATCGGGGCCAGGTCGTAGCCGGCACCCGCCGCAGCCGCGATGATCTCATCGGGCGAGCTTTTAGCCGCCTGCGCCATGGCCCAGATGGTTGCCGACCGGGTGCCCGTGCGGCAATAGGCGAGCACCGGGGCGGCCTGCTCCTCGAGCGCCTGCGCGAAGGCTTGCACGTCGGCAGCCGTCTGACGACCGCCGGTGAAGGCAATTTCAACAAACGTAAGTCCGGCCTGCTCGGTTGCCGCACGAATCTGCTCAATGCTCGGCTGATCGGGCGCTTCGTTGTCGGGTCGATTGCAAATGATGGTTTTGAAACCAGCGCGAGCGACTTCGGCAACATCGGCCGCGGCAATCTGGGGGCTGACGCTGATCTGATCGTTAAGACGGTTGATTTTCATGGCTTCCTCCTGCAAGGACTCCATTGAAACACAACCCGTATCAGCCGCGCCGCAAACACGTGCAACACGGGCACCCGATCGGTGCCCGTGTTGCACGGCTCAGGCTCAGGCCTGCTCAGAAGTGCAGGAAGTCAACCAGATCCAGCCGACCATCACGGCGCAATACCCGGTCGGTCATGGACACGCCAATGTACTGACCATCATTGTCGTGTTTGGTGCAGGCAAAACGGATGTTGGCCGTGACCTCTTGTTCGGTCCGGATCCGCCAGCACAATCGGAATCCGTAGACGTCTTCCGAATCGTTGGTGGGCAGAATCAGCACCTGCCACAACTGGTTCTGACCGCGCTCATCGGTACAGGCCGTCCCGCAACCGGCCTGCGGATCAGATGCCTGCCATTCGCCCAGACCCACGACGTTAAGAGGAATATTGTCGCCATCCGACCAGCTGCGCAACTCGCCGGTGAGCGTGATCTGGCGGTTGTTGGTTTCATCGAGCACGCTGGTCAGGTCAAGTGCCGCCGACCCGTCAGCGCGCTGATACTGACCAAAAATGCTCAACTCCGGGCGCTCGGCATTGATGACATTGGCGACCGCCAGACGCTCGGGTTCGGTCACCACGGTGCGGTGCGAGATCACCTGCTGGCCGGCCTGCGCCCGCATGTCCAGCGAAGCCTCAAAGCCCACCGGACCGGTTGAGGCCAGCGTCGCCGGCCCGCCGTTGCTGGTAAACGCCTGATTGGCTGACTCCAGCGCGGTGGTCAGTTGGCGGCCGGTAATGAACGAAACCTCTTCACCATTGAACGTAATTTTCGTGTCGGCAATCGAACGCCGCCCTTCGGCCCCCGCCTGATCGGTTTCTTTGCCGTTCACGCCCAGATAACGAAGGCCATCGACCGAACACACCTCACGAAACGCCCCGCGTCGCTCGTAGCCGAACTCGTCGGCCGAATTGAGCCGCCATACCGGGCCGATATCGGTAGCCAGGTTGACCTTCACCGGCGCCGAGATGCCGGTGCCAACCTCGGTAACGTCGACGGTTGCAGCGGTAATCGCGCCGGCCGACCCGACACCACAGGCATTGAACTCGGTTGGTGTCTGCGCAAACTCGACCAGGCTTTCGGTCCAGCGATAGACATTGCCGGTTTCGCAGGCCACCGCTTCGGTGCGCGCCAGCCAGCAGATTTTTTCGGGCAACGAGATCGTCTGCACCGCGTTCAATGCGAAGCGACGCGCAAACGCGGTCTGGGTCCGGCCGTCCAGGCCGGCATCGGTCGCAAACGCCTGATCGGCGTTGACCCAGTAAACCTTGCCCTCGCTGTTCAGGGCAAACGCACCGGCCCGAGCTTCGGCCACGAGTTGTACGACGCGCCCCGGAATATCGAGCACCCGGCCCTGCGCGCTGGCCCCTTCGAGCCAGGCCATGACCTTGCCGGACCGGTTCAGCCCGTACAGCCGCCGTGGCCCGCCATAGGGCAAGGCGACAGCGGCGGACGGAGCCGGCCCATAGGCGGCCTCATGCGCGGGCAACGCGAATTTGTCATAAACCACCGTGGTCAGCCGCGCCGGTGCCGGCAGCGCAACTTGCTGCGGTGCCCCCCAACGAGCCTCGAACGAACCACTGGCGGCGCCCGGCCGCACTCCACGCAACGCGCCGTTGGGCAGCAGGTAAAGAAAAGCCGGCCCCTGCCCGATGGGCTCATCAAGAAAACGGCGAGCGGCCGGACTGGGCGTGAAGCTGGCAACCCGCGCATTGGTGACGCCAGGCGCGATCACCGCAATGCGACGGGACTGCACGGTGCGAATCGTCGTGTCCAGCACATTGTTCACCAGATTCAGGCCATCACCGGTCATCGGCTCTTCGCCCGTCACCAGATAAACCTGCAACGGATCGATATACATGAAGGCACTGCGGTCCCGGCTCAATGCAATCACTTCGCCGCGCGAGCCCACTTTGACCTCGACATATTCGCCCGCCACCTCAAGGTCTTCGACCGTGGCCGTAATGAAGCGCAGCTGGTCGCCAAAGGGCGCCGTCATGGTGCGCGACAAGGTCAGCCGCCCGCGCGAATCGAGTCTGACCGTCTGCGCGGCAGTTGTCACACGCAGCAAGGGATCACAGATGCCCGCGCCGCGCGGAAACGCGCAAGACTCATAGCTGCGCTTGGCCGCCATCCGATACACCGCCACGAACGCATTCTTGGCCGCCAGCGACTGATCACCGGCCTGCTGGCTCGCCACGCTGGTTGCAACGGTCTTGGCCCGCCACAGGGTTTCATAGGTGTAGGCGATATCGCCGGCATCGTCCGCGCATGATCCGTTGGCCGCTGAGCCACTGACCATCGAACAACCATTGGCATCGACCATGTCGAGCTTGCCATCGGTCAGATCGCGCCCCAGTTGGCCGGCAACGGTCAGGGCCGGGGTCGGATCGTCGGCCAGGAAAGTACCTGCCAGCACCGCCAAGCCAGCATTGGCGGCCCCGTAACGGCCGCGATTGTTATCGGTCAGCGTGCCGGGCTGATCGACGTTCTGTTCATTCAGCACCACGGGCAGACCGGTGATTTCGAAGCGACCGTCGGCGGTGGAGGAGCGATATACGCCGGGCAACTGGTCGGCCAGAATGCTGGCAATCTTCTGATTCGATTCGTCAATATCCTGACTGATTGTCTTCAGACTCACGCTGCCCGCCGACTCGCCCTCCTGACTCAGACTGGTTGCCGCTTCGGTATACGGCGTGATGCCGATGAAATCCTGGGTTGCCTTCGAAACACGCACACGCAGTTCGCGGCCGGCGGGAAAAGGCACGAAGGCCTTGCGGGCCTCGTCAAAGTAAGTGGCCCCGTTGCCACCGATGAACGCCACTTCAAGCGCGCCATTCCGATCACACGGCGTCAGAGTCACCATCCCCTTGACGCTGTCGGTAATACCGGTGCCCAGCACCGTACCGTTGGTGGGGTCGCGAACCTCAACGACGGTATCGCGAAACTGGCCCAGACTGCCGCCAGCACCAATACCACCGCCGTCGCCACCATCACCGCCGCCGTCGCCACCATCACCGCCGCCGCCGCCGTCGCCGCCGTCGCCGCCCTCACCCTCGCCCTCCAGGCCATTGGCATCGATCGGACCGGCCCCGGAAAACCCGGACTTGACCTCAACGGTACAACCACTCCCCTGGCCCGGCGTCACGCCGCCCCCGCCGGCCACACTGGATCCGCCGCCACCCCCGCCGCCACAGGCGGCAAGGGCGAGACTGAGGGCGGCGGCACCAAGCAGGCCATAGCGATCGATGGGCAATGAAGTCGGCATGGAGTTTCTCTCTTTATCAGGCGCAGTCGCCTGTTTTTGGTATCCCCGCAGTGTCGGCCAATGGGTCAGAGCTGCCCATCCCGCGTTCCCGGCATGACAGCCCCCAGTTACCGAAAATCCGCGCCAATCACGCTGCAACGGCCACCGGAAGGAGTCAACAATTGCAAACAAATGTAAATTTGCAAAACCGAGGGCACCAATCCAGCCAGTACCAAAATTTCATAATATGGCAAAGAATACCCTCACTACCGGCAATTGGGTATTTCTACATGTGGCAATTAGCGCCTATCGTTGCCCCAATGGACGAAACAGTCCGTGACGGAGTGATACCGAAGAGTAACTGGGCTAGTTGGTTAGCCCGTTTGACCCAAGCCATCTTGCAGTCATTGTCAACTGTTAACTGAGACCCTAGTGTTCGTTCTGCAGTTACCCAGCGGACCTCAACCAGATCTTTCCAGCACACCCGGAGCAAACGACCTAAATCACTCAACCGAACCGTCGG